>NZ_CP142525.1:931892-1242523 GCF_051097895.1 Psychrobacter sp. HD31 | reverse complement strand
CGCTCTGGCACTCATGCGCTTTATCAATACTGTATTTTTCTGACAGTGTTAGCACGCCCATGACTTCGCCATCTTCGGCTTTTAGGGCAATCTCATCACCAATGTTAAGTGGACTGGCTTCTTCACTTGAAGCAGAAAGGGTGATTGGAATAGGCCAAAAAAGCCCTTTGTTATTGCCAGTTTGTAATGTCATTTCATCACAAACACCTTGCCAGTCGGCTTGGTTCATAAAACCATCTAGTGGGGTAAAACCACCAATACCAAGCATAATTAAATCGCCACGCTCACGAGAGCTGATGGTGATGCTGGTTAAATTGGCTGCTTTTGCTTGAGCGTCTTGTAGTGCTTGACCCTCTAACAAAAGTGGCTTAAGAACATCGCTGCCATGTGGCGGAACTAAGTTTGATGTCATATTAAATACCTTGTTTATTCTTTATTTAAAATAAAACCAGACTGGCAGACAGCTCCGTAATCTTGGAGCCAAACATACAATCAGATAACAGGGTTCTATTTTTGTTTTAGTTTGTTTAAATTTTTCTGTAAATTATGCATTTTGGTCACCCGTTTTGTTCACGACAGTCAGGCAAAGCAAAATTACTTTGCACCGACTCGTCGAGACAATCGCCACTGCATAATATTGATTGACAATAAAATCACAAACGAAATTAATAGCATGAATAATGCAACGGCTGATGCCCCAGCAACATCAAACATTTCAAGCTTACCAATAATAATTAATGGTAAAATCTCAGACTGCATGGGTATGTTCCCTGCAATAAAAATCACTGAGCCGTATTCTCCTGTGGCACGAGCAAACATCATGCCAGCACCCATCAATAAAGCTGGGAGTAGTTCAGGGAACACCACCTGAAAAAATGTTTGGAGACGACTAGCCCCCAAAACGGCTGCTGCTTCTTCAAATTCTACCGATAGCTCGGCAAGTACTGGTTGAACGGCTCTCACAATAAATGGAAAACTAACCACAACCAAGGCAAGCCAGATACCCACGGGAGTAAATGCCACTTTAATACCAATTTTGTCAAACCACTGTCCAATCAATCCATTAGGCGCATAGAGCGTTGCAAGTGAAATACCAGTGACTGCCGTGGGCAACGCAAATGGTAAATCAACCAAAGCGTTCATCAACGATTTACCAACAAAATCATAGCGAACCAATACCCACGCCACCAAAGTACCAAATACCATATTGGTGAGCATCGCAAGCCCTGCCATCTGAATCGACAGCTTAATAGCATGGAATACTTGAGGTTGAGTAATGGTGGTAATGAACTTATCAAAGCCCATTTGTGTGGTGGTATATGCCATCATGGCAAAGGGCAAAACCACCAAAAGTGATAAACTGAATATACTAATACCGAGGCTTAACCCAAAACCAGGTAAGATACGGCGTTTTTTGTTTTGAGTTTTCATTTTATCCGTCCTTCACCACGCGCTTACTCATTTACAAGCGCGTGGGGACTCAATTATTTTTTAGTTAGCTCATCAAAAACACCGCCATCAGCAAAGTACTTTGGCATAATCTCACCCCAAGTACCAAATACATCGGCAGGGCGGAAGGTTTCTACCGGTGGTAATTTATCAGCATTTTTTTCAAGCACGGCTTGTACGCTTGGTCGTAGGTATAAATCAGCCGCTAACTGTTGAGCAGGCTCACTCCATAGATAATCTAGGTATGCTTTGGCGGCATCGGTTGTGCCTTTTTTCTCGGTTACTGTGTTTACAATGGCAACTGGGCTTTCTGATTTAATCGAGTAGTCTGGATAAACGATGTCGACTTGACCCTGTGCAAATTTGTTTTTAGCCAAGTTTGATTCATTCTCAAAAGTGATTAACACATCGCCAATGTTACGTTGAGCAAAGGTTGTTGTTGCTGCGCGACCACCATTTTCATAGACTTTAACGTTGTCCAAAATCCCTTTAACAAGTTCATTGGTTTTGGTTTCATCGTTATTAAATTTATGCAAGCCATAACCATAAGCACCCAAGAAGGCATAACGTCCATTACCTGTCACTTTTGGGTTTGCCATCACGATTTCTAGCCCGTCTTTTGTTAAGTCTTCCCAACCTGTAATTGCTTTAGGATTGTCTTTACGCACTAAAAATACGATGGTACTGGTAAAGGGCACAGCATGGTCAGGGAACTGTTGTTCCCAATCGTTTGCAACCAAGCCTTTTTCTTCTAACAACTCAATATCAGAACCTTGGTTCATGGTAGCGACATCGGCTTGTAATCCATTGGCAACAGACAGTGCCTGCTTACTTGAGCCACCATGTGATTGTTTAATGGTAATGTTAGCTTCTGGATGTTCAGCTTTATAATGTTCAATAAACTTGGGGTTATAGTCTTTATAAAAGTCACGAGCCACGTCATAAGAGACATTTAATAACTCAATATTGCCTTCAGCAGAGCTTGCGTTGTTTGTTTCTGATGTTGTTGCCTCAACTTCTGTTTTAGCTGCTGTGTTAGCATCAGAGTTAGAACCACCACAACCCACCAAACCAAGGGTGATTGCTGTTATACCAAGCCCTGTAAATTGACTCAGTTTTTTTGTTGATGTTGTGTTCGACTTACTATTAAAAGCTTTCATAATTAGTGACCTCTAAGGAGAATATATATCTATTGAAATAAGGTAATCTAGATTGAGGATTATGCTATCAGTAGTGCTAAATTATTTTTAACAATAAAAAGATTTATATAAATTCCAAAAAAGAATATTTTTTATATTGGGCTTTTTATTAATTATTTGACTAAATCTCCAAGCTTTAAGTTTTTATTACCAGTTTATGAATAGAATGTATGCTTTTATTTTATAAATGGTTATTTTTTGCTAGAATAAATTAATTTTATTTATCCAAAGTGGTGAAAATATGTCTCAATCAAAAACACCTCAACATGCCAAAGTTTTATATCCAGGTACTTTTGATCCCATTACTAATGGCCATGTTGATTTGGTAAAACGAGCCGCTAAGCTGTTTGATGAAGTCGTTATTGCGGTTGCGGTTGGACACCACAAACAACCAACGTTTAATTTTGATGAAAGAATTGAGTTAGTTCAGACTTGTTTTAAAGATTACCCCACCGTATCTGCTATTGGTTTTGAGGGGTTGTTGGTGGATTTTATGCAAGATCAAAATGCCACGGCTGTTTTGCGCGGTTTGCGTACGATGTCTGATTTTGAATATGAATTTCAGCTTGCAAATATGAACCGAGCATTAGATGATAATTTTGAAGCCGTATTTTTAACCCCCTCGCAAGACTATTCTTACCTTTCATCTACAATGGTACGAGAAGTTGCAAAGCTTGGCGGTGATGTAAGCAAACTTGTGCCTGCATGTGTACAACAAGCCTTTGCTAAAAAACTAGGCAATTAAATGTTTGAAAGCTCCCTTTTTTAGATAAATCTCTGTTATAATTCGCCACTTGGTAAACCAGACGATCGCCTGTTGCTATTTTTTAAATAGCTAATAGGAGGAAAGTCCGGGCTACGCAGGGTAATGTGCCAGCTAACAGCTGGGCGGAGTAATCCGACGACAAGTGCAGCAGAGAGGAAACCGCCTGAGTCTTGATTTTTCAAGCTTTAGGTAAGGGTGAAAGGGTGGGGTAAGAGCCCACCGCACGGGTGGTAACAGACCGTGGCAAGGTAAACTCCACATGTAGCAAGACCAAATAGGTATCCATACGGCGTGACCCGCGTTGGATACGGGTAGGTTGCTCGAGCGTATTAGCAATAATATGCCTAGATGAATGATCGTCCACGACAGAACCCGGCTTATCGGTTTACCATATTATTAATTGTTTAATGCCCCAGATTTAGTCTGTGTTAACTTTTTTAAATAAAATGCTAATTTAGGCTTGACGATGTGATAAGTCTTAGGCATAATACGCACCTCTAAATGCAGTGTGTTGTTTAAAACACAAAATTTGGCGATGTAGCTCAGCTGGTTAGAGCGCACGACTCATAATCGTGAGGTCGAGAGTTCAAGTCTCTCCATCGCCACCATTTTTATAAAGTCAGTAACTAATTAAATAGTTACTGACTTTTTTTTTACTAAAAAGTTAATATTTGTTATTTTTTATACCAAATATTAACTTTTCAGCGTTTAATATCCAATGCTTTTGGCGATTGTGGTATTATCCTAAAATGTTTCTAAATGAATTATAAATAGAATTTTAGTATGTCTATTGAACTACCTCCTTATCGACCCGTAAAAAGACGCAGTGGCTTAAAAGTTATGGGTGCAGCTTTTCATGCTCTTTTAATGCGTGAGTTACAAACACGTTTTGGTAGTTTTCGATTGGGTTATTTATGGGCGCCATTAGAAGTTTTATTTCAGGTTACTGTATATCTAATCTTTTTCGGTGCAATTATGCATCGGGTAATGCCAGGTATTGATTATATGCTATTTTTGGTAGCGGGCTTGGTGCCATATCAAATGTTTAGGCGTATTGCCAATAGATCTTTAGGTGCGGTTGAAGCAAATAAAGGTTTATTGATGTATCGTTCTGTTAGGCATTTTGATGTGATTTTTGCGCGTTCCTTTTTAGAGTTGGTTATTTATTTTTTCACTTTTGTTTTATTATTAACTTTATTGGCATTTTTGGGTATAGGGATTAGTTTTTCACATTTAGATGTTGTGTTACTGTGCTGGCTCACCATGTTTTTATTTAGTTTGGGGTTTGCCCTGATTATGATGATGATTGGGTATTATGGCGGGGAGATTGGTAAAGTAGTGAGTCTGATCTTTACTATTTTATATTTTACATCAGGGGTTATTTATTCAATCACAATTGTTCCTGAACCATATATAAATTATTTGTTATATATTCCTTTTGTACATAATTTAGAACTGATTAGACATTCACTAGCACCCTCTTATCCATATTATCATATTGATTTTATGTATTTTATTAAATGGATGTTGACAGTTGATCTTATTGGCTTATTAATGTACAAAGCATTTGAGCGAGATTTAATACGCGCAAAATAATATTAAAGGTTATTTAAATAAGATTAGAAGATAAGCAGATGATTACACTTAAGAATGTCACTAAGTCGTTTATGACACCAAAGGGCAGGCATTATTTATTTAAAGACTTAAATTTAACTATTGAAGATAAGCAAAGTGTTGGCTTACTTGGACGCAATGGTGCCGGTAAGTCAACTTTATTACGTATTATCTGCGGTTTAGATCGACCTGATTCTGGCGTTGTCGAGACAGACTCAACGATCTCTTGGCCGGTAGGTGTGGCCGGTGGATTTCAAGGGAGTTTAACAGGTCGCCAAAATGTTCGTTTTGTTTGTCGTTTATATTCAAGCGGCGCATTCATTGATGAAAAAATACGTTTTGTAGAAGAATTTGCAGATATTGGTCGATATTTTGATATGCCGGTTAAAAGTTATTCATCAGGTATGAAGTCGCGTTTAACTTTTGGGTTAAGTTTGGCCTTTGATTTTGACTATTATATGTTGGATGAAGCGGGTGCTGTTGGAGACGCGGCATTTAGAAAAAGAAGTGAAGAAATATTGGAAGCACGGAGAAAACAGGCCGGTTTCTTAGTGGTGTCACATAATTTGGGTGATATTGAAAGAAACTGTGATATTGGGGTTGTTTTAATGAATCAATCAGCAAAAGTGTTTACAAATACAAAAGAAGCGATTGAGGTTTATAAAGAGCATGTCCATAAGTCACGTGCAAACTAAGTTTGATTGCTGGGGTAAAAATAGTGAAAGATAATGTATCAGCTGAATCTGTAGCGGCACCAAAGCCAAAGGCAGAAGCACCAAAGCCAAAGGCAGAAGCACCAAAGCCAAAGGCAGAAGCACCAAAGCCAAAGGCAGAAGCACCAAAGCCAAAGGCAGAAGCACCAAAGCCAAAGGCAGAAGCACCAAAGCCAAAGGCAGAAGCACCAAAGCCAAAGGCAGAAGCACCAAAGCCAAAGGCAGAAGCACCAAAGCCAAAGGCAGAAGCACCAAAGCCAAAGGCAGAAGCACCAAAGCCAAAGGCAGAAGCACCAAAGCCAAAGGCAGAAGCACCAAAGCCAAAGGCAGAAGCACCAAAGCCAAAGGCAGAAGCACCAAAGCCAAAGGCAGAAGCACCAAAGCCAAAGGCAGAAGCACCAAAGCCAAAGGCAGAAGCACCAAAAAAGAATGAGCAATCAATCAAGAACAAAAGATTTAAAGATAAATGGTCTAGAAATCTTGTAAGCTTTAGCTTATTTTCCTTTTTGGTCATCATCCCGTGGTTATTAGTGATTTTCTACGTGGTGTTTATTGCGCAACCACGTTATACATCGACTTCTGAAGTTGTGGTAAAGCAAGTTAGTGATACACAAGTATCTCCCAATGGAGGATTTGCTGCTTTATTAGGCGTTAATAACACAAGTAGTGAAGATGCCAATTATTTGACGCAATTTATTTTGTCAAATGATATGGTTAAACGATTAGACACAAAATTTGATTTTCATAATGCATATTATATAAATGGCAAAGATTTTATTTATGAATTGTCTGAAGATGCCAGTCAAGAAGAGCTTCTAGAGTATTTTAAAAAACGTGTGCATATCGATCTTGATGAGCAAACAAAAGTACTTTCTGTTACGACAGAAGGTTTTGATGCTGAATATAGTGTGGAACTTAATAAAGCTATTTTAGGTCTTTCAGAGCAGTTTATTAATCAGATGTCTAATAAAATTGCAGTTGAGCAACTACAGTATGCAAAAAAACAATTAGATGAATCAAAAAAAGACTTAGATGCTAAAAAGTCATGGATGTTGCAATATCAAAATAAAAATCAAATTTTTGATCCGCAGACTAATGCAGCTATGGTTAATCAATTAATTGGTAATTTGCAAGCGCAACTGGCAAGTTTACGCACAGAACAACGACAAAAACGAAGTTACTTAAATGATAATGCGCCAGAGTTGGTTTCTATTGCCAGTCAGATAAGGGCTGTTGAAACACAAATTCAAGAGGAACGTGCTAAATTAACCTCTAACTCCAATGTAAAATTAAGCCAACAAACAATTCAGTTTGAGACTATTAAGTCTGAAGTAGAATTTGCTTCAGAAATGTACAAAGTTGCGCTTTCGTCTTATGAACAGGCAAAGCTTGAAGCTTTTCGTAAAATGAAAAATCTGGTGGTGATCTCTGCGCCTTATCAAGCAGAAGAAGCTTTGTATCCAAGAAAAGGGTACATTATCGGCACATCATTAGCATTGTTACTTATTTTGTACGGTTTTGTCCGTTTAGTGATGGCTGTTATTAAAGATCATAGTAATTAAATTAATAGAGCCATTAATTTGTTAAACGTTAAGAATATGAAACGATAGTAAATTATTTTTCCAACACAATGTATACATTTTACACTTATATTTTGGTATAGATTGGTTGGCATCTTGATTGAAATACTGAGATAGATAAATATAGACAGGAAGCTGCTTATGAACAAGCAATATCCATTAACCGTTGCCATATGTGCGCTGATGGTTACTCAATCAATCGCTGCAACGACCACATTTGGTAGCAACGCAAATATGAGTGTTAATAATGAAGGCTTAGCAAATACAGATAGTACTACTACAGCTGAAGCAGTTGCGGCAGCAAGCATGCCTTCAAGTTCAATTATTTACAATTCAACAAATGCTTATCAAAATGGCTATCAAGATTCAAATAGCCAAGATGCTAACATGTTTGGTTCGCAATTGTTTCGAGGGGCATTTGCAACAGGTGCCGGTTCTAGTTTTAATCAAAGCTATGTGATTAATCCAGGAGATAACGTCCAAGTCCGTATGTGGGGCGCTTATCAGTTTGCTGCAACTATGACGGTTGATCCACAAGGCAATATCTTTTTACCAAACGTTGGACCAGTTCGTTTACAAGGTGTATCAAACGGTAAACTTCAGAATGTAGTCCAAGCCGCAGTTCGTAGTGTTTACCGCGCGAATGTTGGCGTGTATGCAGCGCTTGAAGAAGCACAACCGGTTAAAGTATTTGTCACTGGGTTTGTTAATCAACCAGGTTATTATGGTGGTTTAGCAGCAGACTCTGCTATTTCATATCTCGATAGGGCGGGTGGTGTGGATCCGCAAAGCGGAAGTTATATTAGCATTCAAGTTATACGACACGGGCGCAAAATGATAGATGTTAATTTGTATGACTTTTTATTATTTGGTGCATTGCAACCGTTTGCATTTAGAGATGGCGATGTCATTAAAGTGTCTCCACAGCAACATACGTATTCGGTATCTGGTAGTGTAAAAAATGAATATACCTATGAGTTTAATAAAGATCGCCCAAAAACGGTTGTAGAAGCGCTAAGAATGGCGGCGATTGACACAGATGCAACGCATGTGAGTATCACTCGTGGTGTTGATTTTTCTGGTCGTGAGCAAGTGTCGGAATATTATCCACTAAATGATTCAAGACTAAGTTCTATGCAAGTTACGCGTGGTGATCATTTGGTGGTATCATCAGATCGCTATGCAGGTACGATTGCTGTACAAGTGAAAGGCGCCCATACTGGCAATGGCGCTTTAATTGTTAAAAATGGCACACATTTAAAAGATGTGATTCCTCAGTTACAACCGACTGAGCTGGCTAATTTAGAAAATTTAACCATTTATCGTGCTTCAGTTGCTGAAAAGCAGAAAAAATTGATTAATGAGTCATTAAATAGATTAGAAGAAATGACTTTAGCGAGCCAATCAACAACACGAGAAGAAGCGGAATTACGTCAAGATGATGCTAATTTAATAAAACAATTTATCGCAAAAGCCAGACAAGTTAAAACAGATGGACGCATTGTTGTAGTCGAGGACTCTTGGCAGGATATTATTTTACAACAGGGTGATATCATTGAAATACCAGAAAAAACTTCTGTGATTACGGTTAATGGTCAGGTACTTGCACAGGGCGCGCTTACTTTTAATCCTGATTTAACGGTTGGTGATTATGTTGCTAAATCAGGGGGCTTCAACAATAATGCAGATGAAGAAGAAATTTTAGTTGTACATCAAAATGGTGAGACTCAGGTTGTTAATACAGCATACCGAATTCAGCAAGGTGATGAAATTATGGTACTGCCTAAAATTAAAACCAAAAATGTTGAAATTGCTCGTGGTTTATCGCAAATATTCTATCAAATTGCTATTGCCACTAAGGTTGTTTTAGGCTTATAGAAGTCGCCTAATAATTTTGTATATGACATAATAAATGACCTTAAATTTGAATGTACCTAATAAAAATCAGCTGAAACTACCGCCAAATTTAGCGGTAGTTGGTAAAGGTATGATTACCAATAATGACTTGCTTGAAGCGACATTGGAATCAGGCGTTGTGCGTTGGTATCCTTGGTCTTTAAAAGTGCAACGTGATTATTTACCATCTGCTTTTATTGGTTGGGGACGAAAAAAGAGTTACTATAGAGCTCTTAAAGCCTCAAAAAAATTAAATGTAAAGGTCTTTAGTATAGAAGATGGTTTTTTGCGATCGTTAGACTCAGGGGTAAATAGTCGTCATGCTGTGAGTCTGGTCGTTGATGATCTAGGCATTTATTTCGATCTGGAAAATCCTTCTAGATTAGAACAACTTGTAACACAGAGAATTACTCAAAAAAAAGATGACAGCATTTGGTCTGAACAACATCAAGATTATGCACGTTATCTTATTGATAAAATTATCTCACATAAACTCTCAAAGTATAATGAAATACTGACGGCTCCAGTTTTATCTATGCTAGCTGGCATAAATGCCGACACTCCTCATATTTTATTAATTGATCAAGTATTAGACGACGCTTCAATTAAAGGAGCGGGAGCAAACAAACAACAGTTTAAAAATATGCTAAAGGATGCCTGTAAAAATCATCCTGACGCTCATATTTGGATTAAAGCACATCCTGCAGGCAAAAAAGGGTATTTAACTCAATTAAGTTTACCTAAAAAACATATAAAACGGATTCACATATTAACTGAAAAAATGAACCCGATTGCTTTATTGCAGCAGGTAGCAGCAGTTTATACAGTGAGTTCACATATGGGATTTGAAGCATTATTATTAAATAAAGTTGTACATTGTTATGGCGTTAACTGGTACGCAGGCTGGGGTTTAACAGACGATAGTAAAGCACCTAAGAAGCTATTAAAGAAGGTTAAACAACGTCACAATGATTCATTAGGTAGTCATAACTTACATGACTCAGAAGCATTGCTACCTACTATTGAGCAGTTATTTTTTGCAGCATATATTGATTATAGCAAATATGTTGATCCTGCCAGTGGCGTCAGTTGTGACATTGATACGGCGATGGATTGGCTGATTACCAACAGTAGGTGGCATAACCTTCTACAAGGTAATTTAATGGTTTATGAGTTTAGCCAATGGAAGTTTCCATTTGTAAAAGCGTTTGTTGGCTTTCCTAAAACCCAACTATTTTTTAAGCCAAAACAAAAGCTAAACAATTTAGCAAACCCGAATCATTATTTTGTAAATAATAACAGTCCATTTTTAGTTTGGGGGCTTGCAAAGCGCCTACAAATCGGTGAACACAAAACAAGTAACCACGTTTATTGTATGGAAGATGGCTTTATTCGTTCAAACGGCTTAGGTGCAACATTACTTGCGCCTTTGTCTGTTGTGTTGGATAAACAAGGTATTTATTATAATGCAACAGAACCATCTGATTTAGAAGGTTTGTTAAAAAACAGCCTTCCGTTAACTGAACAACAAAATGCCAGAGCAGAAAAATTACATCAATATATGCTCGCCAATAAAGTAAGTAAGTATAATGTTGGCAACCAAATAAATGCTGATAAATTACATTGGCTAAAAGCAATACAAACAACGAAAAAGCATAAAATATTAGTCGTTGGGCAAGTAGAAGATGATTTGTCGGTCCAATTTTGTGGTTCTATGATTACAAAAAATGCTGAGTTAATTAAACGCGTTTGTGTTGATAACCCGAATGCCTATATTGTGTATAAACCACATCCGGATGTAGAAGCAGGATTGCGAACGGGCAAGGTAGATAAAGCCACATTAGGTTTAGCAGATGCAGTTGCCCATGATGTTGCTATGCCAGATTGCTTAGCGTTAATTGATGAGGTGCATACAATCAGCTCCTTAACAGGGTTTGAAGCTTTATTGAGGGAAAAAAAGGTAACTTGTTATGGGTTGCCATTTTATGCTGGATGGGGGCTAACAAATGATATAGACTCAGATATTATGCCTAAATCAAATTTTTTAAAACGGCGAGAACGTCATGTCGATTTAACTTTAAACCAACTCATTTATTGTACCTTAATTGAATATCCTTTATACCGCTTACCCGGTGGCTATGGGCTTGCGCAAGTAGAGCAAGTGATAGATTATTTATATAAAAACGAAAATAGCCAACAAACTCCGCAAAAACAAAAGTTAATCAGTAAACTTGTTGGACAAAGCAAGTTAAGGTTTATGCAAATACGAAATCGCATTAAAAGCCGAAGCCAATAAAAATTAAAACTTTGTTACAATACAGATACAGCCATTTATGCTATTATAGCGACGTTTCTTAAGATGCTTTTTATAGCGAAATTCTAGGCAATTATTACCCATGAAAACCACCTCTATGCAACGCTTGTTAACCTATCAGCATGTATTGTTGCTACAGGGCAAAATGGGGTCATCCTTTAGTCGGTTTGCTTCTTTTTTATTAGATCAAAATATAGCGGTTAGTAAAATTAATTTTAATGCTGGTGATGCCTTTTTTTATCAGCATGATAATGCTTACGACTATAAGGGAGCGGTTGATGAGTTTGATGGCTGGTTAGCTAAGTTTGTCGAAACGCATGATATTGATGCGATCGTCTGCTTTGGTGATTGTCGTCCACATCATTTAAAGGCTGCCGAATACTGTGAGCAATCTAAAACCAGCTTTTTTGTATTTGAAGAAGGCTATCTTAGACCTGACTATATCACTTTTGAAGAGCACGGTATTAACGGCTTTTCTCGTCTAGATGTTAATAAAATCCATAATTTGCCAAAAGCACATGACAAACCACTTTATACCAATAATCGGTTTTATCGTTTGTGTTGGGCGGCGATTATTTACTATATTGTTGTTAGGCTAAACAAAAAAAAGTATCCAAACTATTATCATTATCGTGGATTAACGGCCATTCAAGAAGCAAAAGCGTGGATAAAAGCACCTTATCGTAAAATACGGGACCATGCGCGTGATCAACGTTTGTTAGAAAAAATGATAGCGCAGCATAAAAAGGCGTATTTTGTCTGTACTCTGCAAGTACATAAAGATACACAAATCACACATCATAGTGATTACACGGATGTGAAAGATTTTATTAATGAGGTGGTAAGTAGCTTTGCCAGCCATGCAGATGCAAGTCATCATCTAGTTTTTAAACATCATCCACTTGATAGAGGGCATAGAGATTACCGTAAATATATTGCGCAACTTGCACATCAACTTGGTGTTGCTGAGCGTGTGCATTACGGTTGTGATATGCATTTACCAACGCTGATAAGAAATAGCCTTGGTATGGTAACGGTGAATAGTACAACAGGACTTCAGTCAATTTATCATAAAAAGCCAATTAAGTTGATGGGACGTGCGATTTATAATGTAGAAAAGTTAACTGACCAAAAACCATTAGATGAGTTTTGGATAAATCCGCAACAGCCAGACAATGAATTTTATCTCAGGTTTCGTGAATACTTAATTGAAGAAAATCAGCTTAATGGTTCATTTTATGGTAAGTCTCCTTGGATGGATGAGTATCAAAATAAAACCAAATCAGTCCAATTATTAAAACAATCAAAGAATAAATCATAAATTTAGTTTGTTTTCATTAATATTAATGACGCTCTAAGCGTTTCCTTGTTATAATCAGTCAGTTAAACATGGCTGATTTTTTTAATTTAATTTTTAAAAATTTGTAATTAATTTTGATAGACATAAGTAGGCTTTAGTGACGGCATTAACTAACATTCGTAATTTTTCCATCATTGCTCATATCGACCACGGTAAATCTACACTGGCAGATCGCTTCATTCAAATGTGTGGCGCATTACAGGATAGAGAAATGCAAGAGCAGGTCTTAGATTCAATGGATATTGAGCGAGAGCGAGGCATTACCATTAAAGCACAGTCTGTTACTCTATATTATGACCACCCAAATGGTGAGAAGTATCAGCTTAACTTTATTGATACGCCAGGACACGTAGATTTTTCTTATGAAGTTTCTCGTTCACTAGCCGCCTGTGAAGGGGCTTTGTTAGTGGTTGATGCAGCACAAGGGGTCGAGGCTCAATCTGTTGCGAATTGCTATACAGCGGTTGATCAAGGGTTAGAAGTTTTACCTGTTTTAAATAAAATCGATTTACCACAAGTAGAACCTGAGCGTGTCATTCAAGAAATTGAAGATATTATTGGGATTGAGGCGGATGAAGCCCCACGTGTTTCGGCAAAATCGGGATTGGGTGTTGATGAGCTCTTACAGGTTTTAGTAGAGCGTATTCCGTCTCCAGAGGGAGATAGAGACGCACCACTTCAAGCATTGATTATCGACTCTTGGTTTGATAACTATTTGGGCGTGGTGTCACTGGTGCGTGTGCGTCAAGGTCGTCTTAAAAAAGGTGATAAAATTTATATCAAATCAACAAAAGAGGCACATCCAGTTACCTCAATTGGTGTATTCACACCAAAACCTCTAGAAACAGGTGTGTTAGAAGCAGGGGAGGTGGGTTTTGTTATTGCGGGTATTAAAGACATTCAAGGTGCTCCGGTTGGTGATACGATTACCCATGACAAAACGCCAGATGTAGAAAACATTCCTGGATTTAAACAAGTCACGCCTCAGGTATATGCTGGTATGTTCCCTGTAGATTCTAGTGATTTTGAGAAGTTCCGTGAAGCTTTGCAAAAACTACAAATTAACGATGCGGCATTATTTTTTGAGCCAGATACTTCAGATGCCCTAGGTTTTGGTTTCCGCTGTGGTTTTCTTGGTATGCTCCATATGGAAATCATTCAAGAGCGTTTGGAACGAGAATATGATCTTGATTTGATTACGACCGCCCCATCGGTAATTTATGAAATTGAAAAGAAAAATGGGGATGTGATTCATGTAGATAACCCAAGTAAGTTACCAGATGTAGGGGTTATTCAAGAGTTTCGTGAGCCAATTGCCCGCTGTCATATTCTTGTACCACAAGACTACCTTGGCAATGTGATGACTTTGTGTATCGAGCGTCGTGGCGTGCAAGTAGACATGCGTTTTATGGGCAATCAGGTTCAGTTGATATTTGATATTCCAATGGGTGAAGTAGTCATGGACTTTTTTGATCGTCTTAAGTCGGTATCTCGTGGTTTTGCCTCATTAGACTATGGTTTTGAACGATACGAAGCAGATAAATTGGTACGTGTTGATGTGTTAATTAATGGCGATAAAGTAGATGCTTTAGCAATGATTGTCCATCAGGATAATGCGCGTTTCCGTGGCAATCAGTTGGTTGTTAAAATGAAAGAGCTGATTCCTCGCCAGATGTTTGATGTGGCGATTCAAGCAGCGATTGGTAGCCAAATCATCGCACGTAGTACGGTAAAAGCGATGCGTAAAGATGTTACTGCTAAATGTTATGGTGGTGATGTGTCGCGTAAGAAAAAACTACTACAAAAACAAAAAGAAGGTAAAAAGCGTATGAAGCAAGTGGGCAGTGTAGAAATCCCGCAAGAAGCGTTTTTAGCAGTTCTTAAAGTTGATGATTAATAGGATAAGGTACCTTCATGGATTTTGATTTTAATTTAATTTTAGTACCATTAACCTTAATATTAGGGGCGATTTGGCTGGCTGATAAATTTATTTTACGTCAGCGTAAACAACGTGGGAAAGGGCAAGAATCTTTTACTGTGCGCCAAGCTTATGATTTCTTCCCCATTTTGATGGTGGTGCTTATTGTTCGTTCATTTATTGTTGAACCATTTAACATCCCGTCATCGTCTATGGTACCAACACTGTATACCGGTGACTTTATTACGGTAAATAAAACCGCTTATGGCTTGCGTTTGCCTTTACTTAACACCAAAGTTTTAGATACAGGTAGTCCACAGCATGGTGATGTGGCGGTATTTCGTTTTCCTGAAAATCCCAAACAATACTATATTAAACGAGTGATTGGTTTGCCAGGGGATACAGTAAGCTATGATAATGGGGTGTTATCAATCAATGGTGAGGCAATGCCAACAGAACAAGTTGACTTTACCGCCAATGAAGCACTGGTGAATGGCTTGTATCCTGAAGGGATAGAAATTAATAATGAAACACTTAACGAGCAACAAGCCATAAAATTAAGCCAATATGAAGAAAGTTTGGTTAGCTATTCAAAAGAAAAAATAGGGGAACATACCCATCTTATCCGTGATATTGACGGTTTTGAAAGCGCAGCGAGACTTGATGCGACTTTTTTGCGTGAGCACTCACCAAGTGTCGTAGCAACCGAAGGTAAGCAATGGCAAATTAAAGTACCAGAAGAACAATATTTTGTGATGGGTGACAACCGTGATAGCAGTAAAGATGGGCGGTTTTGGGGTTTTGTGCCAGATAAAAATTTAGCAGGTAAAGCCAGCTATATTTGGATGCATAAAGAAGCTGGACTAAAAATGCCAAGCTTTAGCAGAAATGGCAGCATCGACTAACCCATCATAAACTAACAGAATTTTGTAGAATGTAGGCAACATTTTGAATAAACCAATTGAAACAGAAACCAATCGTAAACCCAGAGCAGTTAACAAATCAGTTAAACTGTCATTAAAGCTTGTGCGTCAGTTACAGGTTTTAGGTAATAGCTTGGGCTATACCTTTAAAGACGTTAATTTACCTCAACTTGCCTTAACGCACCGTTCGTTTAATAGTAAAACAAACTACGAGCGTTTGGAGTTTTTAGGCGATGCTTTATTGGGTATGATTATTGGCGAAGCCTTGTATCAGCGTTACCCTGAACATCAAGAAGGGCAACTAACGCGCATGCGTGCTACCTTGGTTCGTCAAGAGTCGTTGGTTAAAATTGCGCAATCGCTTCAGCTGTCTGACTACTTAATTCTTGGTGTTGGTGAGCGTAAAGGCGGTGGTAGACAAAGAGCCTCAATTTTGGCAGATACCGTTGAATCACTGATTGGTGCAATATACCTTGATAGTGGCGATATTGAGGTGGTTAGAGCATGCGTATTATCATGGTACGGCGATTTAATAAACAGTGTAAGTGAGCAAAAAATGCTGAAGGATGCTAAAAGTCGCTTGCAAGAGTGGCTTCAAGCCAAGCAGTTAGATTTGCCACATTATGAGCTATTAGAAACCATTGGTAATGCACCCAATCAGACTTTTGTGGTGAGCTGTCAGGTGAAAGTGAAAGATTGTCCTGAAATTATGCAATCTGGTGAAAGCAGAAGGATTGCTGAGCAAAAATCAGCAGAACTGATGATTAATCAGCTAAATAAATTACCAAAGGCAGTGGCAAGCCATAAATTGTGAAAAATACTTATGGTGCATGACAGTACAATAAATAAGTTATTTTCACCCAATTTTTTTTAATTCTCTGAGCAAAAGCTCAGCCTATATGATACCTAACTATGACAGAATCAAAACAAAATAAAGATTTAGACTCGACTGAACAAAATCAATCAACCATTGATGCATTTTTTAATGGCGATACAAAACCTGACTATCGTCATTTTAAATCAGGCTATGTGGCGATTGTGGGTCGTCCTAATGTTGGTAAATCAACCTTAATGAACCACCTATTAGGACAAAAGCTTTCTATTACCTCACGAAAACCGCAAACCACTCGTCATCGTATTCATGGCATTTTATCTAATGAGCGTATGCAGGCGGTATTTGCCGATACCCCAGGTATCCACACTAAAGAGGTAAAAGCAATTAATGAACGTATGAACAAAGCCGCTGTTTCTACTTTAGTAGATGTAGATTTGGTGTTGTTTGTGGTAGATAGCGATCAATGGCGAGAAGATGATTTGCTAACGCTAGAAAAGCTTGGCGAAACGGATTTACCTGTTGTATTAGTCATCAACAAGGTTGATACAATGGATGATAAATCTGCATTATTACCACTGATTGAAGAGTTTAATGAAAGTTTTGATTTTGCTGATATCATTCCTGTTTCTGCTCAAAAGAATCAAAATCTTGATCGTTTAGAAGAAGTCATTGAGCAATTTTTGCCAAACGGCGAGCCAATTTATGATGTTGAGCAAATGACCGACCGTTCTGAACGATTTTTAGCAAGCGAAATGATTCGTGAAAAAATTATGCGTAGCTCTGGTGATGAAGTACCGTATGACTTGACCGTACAAATTGACGAGTTTAGAGATGAGCCTGCGCATACTGATCCAAAAACAGGCAAAAAACGCAAGGCGTGTACCTTTATTGATGCCACTATTTTTGTTGAGCGTAAAGGGCAAAAAGCGATTGTGATTGGTGAGAAAGGCAAGCGTATCAAACAAGTGGGTATTGAGGCTCGTCAAGATATGGAAAAAATGTTTGATCGTAAAGTGATGCTGACGCTGTGGGTTAAGGTTAAGCGTGGTTGGTCGGACGATGACAGAGCTTTAACTAGTTTGGGTTATTGATTGGAGCCGTTAGTTTGGAGATTTAATGCTAACTCAACAATTTGAACAACTCTCTTTTAATGCTTGCCCAAGCCAAAAAACGATTTTTTATGATGGTTGGGTTATTCGCCTATCCGACGGTGTGAGTAAACGAGCCAACTCAGTTAATCCGATATTTCCACCAGTAATTACTGAGTTTCCAAGCACAAGTGTAGAACAAAAAATTCAGTTTTGTGAAAAAGTTTACCAAGCTCATAACTTACCAACAGTTTATAAATTAAGCCAGCATACTTATCCGACCCACTTAGATAGTCTACTGGCAGAGTATGGTTATCAGTTTGTGGGTTTAACCTCTGTACAAACTCTCAGCTTAAATAATTTTGATGAGCGTTTTGTTATTGCAAAGAAAATACAAAATGTTGAAATTGATATACAGACTGATTGTAATGAACTTTGGTTAAGCGACTTTTTAACTTTCAATGGCTACTCTGCAGATAAAAGACAAGGTTTTTTTAATATCCTCCATTCTATTGCCTTACCAACGGCATTTGTCACTTTAACCATAGATGAGCAAAGAATTGGCTGTGGTTTGGGGGTGATTGAAGATGGGTTTATGGGATTATTTGACCTTGCGATTGATCAGTCATATCGTGGGAAGGGGTATGGTCGGCAACTAGTGTATCATTTAGTCAGTTATGCTAAAGAGAACAGCTGTCATACTGCTTATTTACAAGTCATTTTAGACAATCGTATTGCACTTAATTTATACCATAGCATTGGTTTTAAAGAGCAATATCAATATTGGTATCGTGTTAAATCACTCAAGCCAAAAGGGGCGTAAATGAGAAACGAACCCCTAACAGGCTATTTGCTCCATCACAAACCGTACAAAGAAAGCCGTGCCTTATATTACTTTTTTACCCAAACGCATGGTGTTGTGCACGGCGTTGGTAAAAAAGGCATGCCCCTTTTTGCGCATATTCAATTGTTTGCCAGTGGCAAACGCAGTCTTAAAACTTTTACCCAAATTCAGCCATTAACGCCTCAAGTTGCCATCACAGGACAAAATTTGTATGCAGGATTTTATCTGAATGAACTGTTATGGAAGCTGTTAGCAAGTGAAGATGCGATGCCAGTTTTGTGGCAAAACTATCAGCATAGCCTAACAACTTTGAGAGAACCGTTAAATGGTGTTCAGCTAAGGTTGTTATTGCGTTTTTTTGAGCAGGCATTATTTACTGAACTCGGTTATGCCATAACCTTAGATACAGACAGTCAAGGCGAGCCGATTAAACAGGAACAAGACTACCGATTTATTGCGGACGAAGGTTTTGTTAATTATATTGCGGCGCAAAAATCAGAACCTACCGAATTTGCAGCTTCTAGTATATTTTTAGGCAAATGGTTGCAACAAATAGACGATTATTTGCAAACTCACCAAGAGCAAGTTTATAGCTTAAAAAATCATGATAAGGCGATTCAAGCCGATACTTTAAAAGTATGGAGTGGTTTGCACAAACTCATGATAGATCATTTATTTGACTACCAACCTTTACAAAGCCGTGCGCTTTGGCAGCAGCAAGCTCGCTATCGTTAAATCTTAAAACAAGTGTGAACCTTGCAGTTATTTACGCTAATCATCATGCAAATCTAAACTGTGATAAAATGACTCCCTAATATAGTAAAAGAGAAGTTTTTTATGTCTATGAACACCCCAAAACTTGGTGTAAACATTGACCATATTGCAACCTTACGTCAAGCACGTGGTGTTGGCTATCCCAGTCCAATAAAGGCAGCAGTTGAGTGCGAGCAAGCAGGTGCCGAAGGTATTACGCTACATTTGCGAGAAGATCGTCGTCACATACAAGATGCTGATGTCTATCAAATTAAAGAACAAATAACGATACCAATGAACTTGGAAATGGCGGCAACTTCTGAAATGTTAGATATTGCACGTGATGTAAAACCAGAATGGGTTTGCTTAGTGCCAGAAAAACGTCAAGAACTGACTACCGAAGGTGGCTTAGATGTTTTGGGACAAGAGCCTTGGATAGAAGAGGTGGTTACTAGCTTAAAAGAGGCAGGGTGTCAGGTATCTTTATTTATTGACCCAGATGTGACTCAAATTGATGCGGCTATTCGTATACATGCAGATGCTATTGAAATACATACTGGGGCGTATGCAGAAGCAGGGTTAGAAAATAACTCAGAGGCTGAGGCAAAAGAATTAAATCGAATTATTGCTGCTGTAAAACATGTGCAGTCTACCAATAATGATTTGCTGGTTAACGCAGGGCATGGTTTAACGCGCGATAACGTCTATAAAATTGCAAAAATTGATGGCATCAATGAGTTAAACATTGGACATGCTTTAATCGCTGATGCTTTGTTTATGGGGCTGTCAGACGCGGTTGTTGCAATGAAAAATGCGATGGCTGGACAATCATAACTGTAAAATTATCAATATAATAATTTATAAATCAAAGGAAGAAGGAATAAGAATGGACTCTATCAATGTTACTAATCAAATCAGCTTACGTGGGCATGTATTTAAAAATCGCTTTGCAAAAGGTGCAATGAGTGAAGCACTTGCTAATGAGGCGGGCGAAGTAAATGATGGTTTGATTAATCTTTATCGCATATGGGCAGAAGGTGGGCTTGGTTGTGCCATCACTGGTAATGTGATGATTGATTGGCGAGCTAAAAATGAACCAGGTGTTGTGGTTGTTGAAGATGAGCATGATTTGCCAATGTTGGCAAAATGGGCGGCAACTGGTAAAGCCGAGGGCATGATTACAATTGTACAGTTAAGCCACCCAGGTAAGCAGTGCCCGACTGGACTAAATGAAGAAACTGTGGCGCCTTCTGCCGTGCCATTCCACAAAGACATGCAGGCAATTTTCCCTACGCCGCGTGCATTAACAACTGATGAGATTCACAATTTAATTGAACGCTTTGCAGAATCTGCCCGTATTTGTGAAAAGGCAGGTTTTGAAGGTGTACAAATTCATGGTGCACATGGCTATCTAGTGAGTGAGTTTTTATCTCCCCACCATAATCGCCGCAGCGATGAATGGGGCGGTAGTATTGAAAACAGAATGCGTTTTTTAACGGAAAGTGTTAAAGCCATACAAGCAAAAACAACGGATAACTTTATCCTTAGCGTTAAGCTTAACTCGGCAGACTTTCAACGAGGCGGATTTAGTGAAAGCGACTCTTTAATTGTGATTAAAGAGCTAGAAAAACTGGGTGTAGACTTTGTTGAAATTTCTGGTGGAAACTATGAAGCACCTGCAATGACAGGTGCGAAACAAAGTACCAAAGAACGTGAAGCCTACTTTATTGATTTTGCGGCTAAAGTGCGTGAGCAAACCTCAATACCGCTGATGGTAACTGGGGGGTTCCGTACACGTGAAGGCATGGATAACGCCTTGCAATCAAATGCTTGTGACTTTATTGGGGTGGGGCGACCGTTAGCGATTGAACCCGATGCCTGTAACAAATGGCTTGCAGGCAATGCGTTAGACAATGAGGTAAAACCTATTAAAACAGGCATTAGGGCAATTGATAGAGGCGGTGTTATGGAAATCATTTGGTATGCCAAACAATTTAAACGCATGGCACGCAACCAAGCCCCTGATCCGCAATTATCGCCAAAAAAGGTGTTTGCAAAATATATGCTGGCTAACACCATAAACCGTTTAAAAGGCAAAGCCGTATTTGGTAGATTGCGTGCCAAGCAGTAATATGTAGTTGTATAAATAGGTTTGTAAAAATCCCCCATACGAATGCGTATGGGGGATTGTTTTATTACAAGGTTAACGATAAATAAGCGTTTTACTTTTTATCATTATATTCACTACCAAGTGTATCATCGTTCATAATGTTAGCGAACTCCTTTTCACCTTCAAGGTCAATATGTTCATCTTCCATCTCTTCCAATCCTGCTTCAGGGTCGTTAAACACATTTATATTAAGCTTGTCTTCACTTTTAGCAACAATCGTGGTTACTGCCGCATCGCCACCAACGTTTACTGCGGTGCGTAGCATGTCTAACAAGCGGTCAACCCCAAGAATTAGACCAATGCCTTCTACTGGTAAGCCAACTTGAGCAAAAACCATTGATAACATAATCAAACCAACTCCAGGTACGCCAGCTGTGCCGATTGAAGCAAGCACCGACATAAGGATAACGGTTAAATATTCAGTAATACCTAAATCGATTCCATATAGGTTTGCAATAAAAATTGTGGCAGTACCTTGCATAATAGCGGTACCATCCATATTGATAGTTGCACCAAATGGTACTGTAAACGAAGCAACCGAGTTGTTTACCCCCATACGTTTGGTAACCGTACGCAAGGTTACCGGGATGGTGGCATTTGAGCTAGAGGTAGAAAATGCAAATACTTGAACTTCACGCATTTTTGCAAGGAAAGTTTTGATAGATAATCCGGACGTTACTTTTAGGATAATCATCATGGTTACAAAGTAGTGGAATGCTAAAGAGCCGACCAACACAGCAACATAACCAAGTAGTTGTACAATCAGGTCAAGACCAAGGTTTGCCATTGCTTTGGTAAGCAAAGCAAATACACCGTATGGTGCAAGGTTCATGATGATGGTAACCATTTTTAGGATAATCTCATTTACCACTTCAAGTGATTGAACGATTCCTTTTGCAGGTTTACCTACCATCAAGATACTAATACCAATCAAAATGGCAAAGAAAATAATGGATAACATGTCACCATTTGCCATCGCACTAATCGGGTTGGATGGAATGATATTGGCAAATACTTCGGCAAGTGGCGGTGCTTCTTTAGCTTCAAATGCAGCTTTAGAAGAGATGTTCATCCCTTTACCAATACCAAATATAGAACCAAGCCCAATAGCCGTTGCAATTGCTAAAGCCGTAGTAACCATGTAAATACCGAAGGTTTTACCACCAACACGTCCAAGCAGTCGGATGTCGCCAATACCACAAACACCACAAATCAATGAAATAAGTACCAAAGGCACAACTAACATTTTTAACGAGTTAACAAATAGCCTACCAATAATACCAAATAACCCTTCGACGATATAAGTATTTATAAAGCCGCCATCAGCATTTAAGCCTGATATATTAAAGAATAATCCCAATGCAATACTGAGCACCATGGCAACAATAATTTTGCCTGTCAATCCTAGTTTGCTCCACATAGTTCGTCCTCCTAAATAATTGAACTTTAGTAGCATCTATTTAATTAATCTTGACTATATTATTGAAGAAATAAATTAGGTTAAGTTAAATGATTAAAGAGATACAACTAATGGATAAAGTTTGTATTTTATACAAACTTAAAGTGATATTTTGCATATTATTTTTTTATAATAATGTACTAACATTATGTATTGCAAACGATTTTTAATAAACACAACTAAAAACTTTATAATAAAACTAATAATTTTTATGAAATATAAGCATTACCGTTACCTAGTACTTCAAGAATAAATGCTAATGATGTGTTTGCTTGCAAGCTAAGTTAAATATTAATTATGTGGATAATTAAATAGTCTTTGAATAAACAAAATGATTGCTAACGTTAGGTTTAATCAAATGGTGGTTGTTTGCTCTCTGCAAAAGATAAAACATCATTTCGTCCAACAATAATGTGATCTAGCAAATTGATATCAACCAAAGAACAAGCATTAGAGAGCTGCTGAGTGATTTCTTGGTCTTGTGTTGATGGGGTGGCATGGTTTTGTGGGTGGTTATGTGCCACGATGATGTGGCGAGCGCAATGGCTGATAGCATGACGTAATGTTTGTTTAATGCACACCGCACAGCTGTCGATACCGCCAACAAACAGTACTTCATAATCTAATAGCCTTAAGTTGCTATCCAAACAAAGTACGGCAAAAACCTCTCGAGACTCTTGCCTTAATTGCGTTGTTACATAATCTTTAACCAGTTGTGATTGAGTTAAGGCAGTCCCTGTTTTTAATTGGCTGTCTAAATACCGTTTACCCATTTCTAAGCTGGCAAGAATTTGTGCATATTTAGCCAAACCAATGCCATGGCAGGCAAGTACGGTTTTTTTAGGGGCAGCAACAAGCTCTGCAAGGCTACCAAAATTGTCAATTAATGAGCGTGCGAGTTCTATGGCTGATTGTTGTTTGGTGCCAGTGCGTAAAAAAATTGCCAAAATTTCTGCATCCGTTAAATGCGATGCGCCAAATTTTAGTAGTTTTTCACGAGGGCGTTCATCTTCGTGCCAATCCTTAATCGCCATAAAGCGTCTTCCTTGTATGCTTATTTACATTAATCCTAGAACAATCATAGCGAACTTGTTACTATAAGTGCAATTTTTCTTATTTGATATGTTTGAGTACAACTTATGAAAAACATTATTTTGGCGGTTACCGGTGGCATTGCTGCTTATAAGTCGGCAATGTTTGCAAGATTGCTGGTAAAAGATGGCTTTGATGTAAAAGTGATTATGACAGAAGGGGCCAAATCTTTTATCACACCATTAACCATGCAGGCACTAACAGGCAATGAGGTACACACCAGTTTGTTAGATGAAACAGCCGAGGCAGGTATGGGGCATATCGAGCTGGCAAAATGGGCAGATTTAATAATTGTTGCACCAGCTTCAGCCAATACTTTAGCAAGGCTTGCTGCTGGCATGGCAGATGATTTACTAGCAACGGTTTGTTTGGCAACCAGTGCGCCAATTATGCTTGCACCAGCAATGAACCAACAGATGTGGGCAAACCCAGCAGTGCAATTAAATGTGCAAGTACTGGCAGATTTAGGCTATCAGATCATCGCACCAGAGAGTGGCGAACAAGCTTGTGGTGATGTTGGTGCAGGGAGACTACCAGAGCCAGAAACCTTGCTGGCGCAAACCAAAGTGTTTATTGCAAAACAACGGTTGCCCCAAGTGTTGGCTGGTAAAAATGTGACGATCACGGCAGGTGCAACGGTAGAAGCAATTGACCCTGTGCGATACTTATCTAACCATTCAACAGGTAAAATGGGGTTTGCGCTTGCCAAAGCTTGTCGCAATGCTGGCGCAAATGTCACCTTAATTGCGGGCGGTAAAGTAACCCTACCAACCCCTTTTGATGTTAATCGTATTGATGTGATGTCGGCAAATGATATGTTAAATGTGGCACAACAGTGTGCCAATGGTGAGCACCCAAGCTTGCTAACATTTTTGGCGCATGAATCAGATGACGAGCATCATGAACACCACGAGCACCATGAACACAGCCATGAACATAGCGAGCACAATGATATTGATGACGGGCAGGCAAGTGAACATTTAGCAACGGATATTTTTATTGCCACAGCTGCGGTGGCAGACTACCGTACTCGTGAAGTGGTGCCACAAAAAATTAAAAAAACACAAGATGCGATGATGCTTGATTTGGTTAAAAACCCAGATATTTTGGCAACCATTTCGCATGAGCACCCTGATATATTTATGGTTGGTTTTGCTGCAGAAACGCAAGATGTAGAAAAATACGCCAAGGGCAAGCTAGAAAGCAAAAAGCTTGATATGATTGCCTGTAATGATGTATCACGCAAAGATATTGGATTTGCCAGTGATGACAATGCCATGACTGTTTATTTTGCTAATCAGTATCACAAGCAGGCAGTGCCGCTCGATAAAGCAAGTAAAGATAGCATTGCTGAAAGTTTGGTAAGCCTAATTGGTGATAGTTTGGTTGGATGATAACTGTTTGATTAAATCTGCTTTCAACGCTCGTCTTATAAGTTTACAAAGGTTTTTAGATAGCGCGTTTGGCAAAGCATCCTACATTAATGTGAGAGAAAAATAGTGGCAGATACCCAAAACCTCCTACTTATGGTTATTTTTGCTGTAGCCTCTATCTTGCATGGTATTAGTGGGTTGGGGGTAACTTTGGTCACCACCACCGCACTTGCCAGCCTGTATGATTTTTCTTATGCGATTATTTTGTCGTTATTCCCCGCACTTGCCTTAAATGCCATGACATGG
This sequence comes from Psychrobacter sp. HD31, assembly GCF_051097895.1. GTDB lineage: Bacteria > Pseudomonadota > Gammaproteobacteria > Pseudomonadales > Moraxellaceae > Psychrobacter. Next base: position 1,216,871 of record NZ_CP142525.1, on the reverse strand, counting down.
CTGATTGGTGATGGCAAAATTTGGCACAACTTTAGTTATTACTTACGTAAGTATTGGCTACTTGCGCTGATGAGCCTAATAGGGAGCATTATTGGAGCAAAATTGCTGTTGATAATTGACTCTGCCTACTTACAACTTGCTTTAGCAGTTGTGGTGGGGTTTTATGTGGTTAAATCCCTTACTGGCAAGCAACTAAAGCTGCCAGATACAAAGCCCGTATTGATAGTAACAGGTTTAGTCGCTGGTATTGTTGGTGGGGCTACCAATGCCATGTCTTCAATTTTGTTGATGTATTTGTTATCGATGACAGATGATAAAAACACCATCGCCAAAGTGGGTAATATGTGTTATTTACTTGGTAAGTTTGCGCAAATATTTGTGTTGTATGAGCCAATTAAGGCGTTATCAGGAGACGAGTGGACTCTGATAGGTGGATTAACGTTAGCCTCCATTGTTTTTCTTATTTTGGGCATTAGGTTGCGTCGTTACTTACCACAGCATAGGTTCCGCCAGCTTATTTTATTAATTTTAACGGTGTTAGGGTTAAAAGTAGGGTGGCAAGGGCTAACAGGGCTGTTTTAAATTAGTAATATAAACGACGGTTATTAATCATGCTTATAAAAATCCCCCTTGTGATGAACAAGAGGGATTTTTTAAATTAAGATAATCTTGATTAATTTGTCGTATTAACGCTCTAAATGCAGGTACTGTAAATGGCGTTCGTACTGGTTTAAAATATCCATCAGTACTTGCTCTTTTGAGTAGCCGACTAGGTCATACTCTTGCGAGCCTTCGGTTAAAAATACCTCAGCACGGTAATAATGCTCAGTATGCTTGCTGGCATTACTAAAACTAAAGTTAGGGCGGTCAGCTTTAATAATATAAACGCCATAGCTAAAGTCGGTTTCGTCACCATGGCCTACTTTTAGGTGTAACCCTTCGCCATCATCTTCCATATACTCGGTTAGCTTGGTTGTTAAGCCTCGCTCGTTCATTTCTGCTTCAACCTCTTGCATGGCGGTTAGTACCACTTTATCCATAAAGCTACGGACTTTCTTTTTATCAGGGAAGTTAACAATACGTTGCAAACGGCTCTTCCAGTTTTTACCGCCATTTAGCACTTGTGCAGTACCAACTGTACCAACAATATTTGCCTTACGTTTGCTGCCTTCTTCCTTAAGTGACTTCCACATTGCAATCATATAAAGCACTAAAATGATAGAAAACGGCAAGCCAGAAATAACCGAAACAGATTGAAGTGAGCTAAAGCCCCCAGCAAACAATAAGCCTAAGGTAATCATACCTGTGGCAGCTGCCCAAAACAGACGCAGCCAAATTGGGGCATCGGTTTCGTTATTTAAGCCTCTTGAGCTTAAGTTTGCCAGTACCAATGCACCAGAGTCTGCCGAAGTCACAAAAAACACCAAGCCAATGATAACACCAGCTAATGACAACACATCACTAAATGGATAGTGCTCAAATAAAGCAAACATACCCATGGCGGCATTATTAACAGCGGTTTCGCCCAGCTCAGTTGCACCACCTGCAACCAAATCAATTGCTGAGTTACCAAAGATTGAGAACCATGCAAAAATAAAGCCAAGCGGGATAAACATTACGCCAAAAACAAACTCACGCAAGGTACGACCACGGCTAATACGTGCAATAAACAAGCCAACAAATGGTGCCCAAGCAACCCACCAAGCCCAAAAGAATACCGTCCACCAAGACTTCCACTCTGCACCAGCGTCTCCTTGGTAGGCATACACATCAAAGGTTTTGGTTACCACGGTTTGGAAGTAATCGCCAATATTTTGAGTAAAAGTATTTAATAAATGAACCGTATTGCCCATCACCAAAATGGCAATTAACAGTAGGGTAGCGGTGAGCATATTAAACTCAGATAAGCGGCGCACGCCTTTTTCTACCCCTGTCATGGCAGAGATGGCAGCAGCAGCCACTACAGCGACAATAATAATGGCTTGTACGGTTTTGCTAGACTCGATACCAAATACATGGTTTAAGCCTGCATTGGCTTGCAATACGCCAATACCCAAGCTGGTGGCAATACCCATAAGTGTACACACAATACCAAAGGTATCCACACTATGCCCAAGCCAGCCATTGATTCGTTTTTCACCAAAAATTGGGGTTAGGGCAGAACGCAACGCCAATGGCATATTTTTGCGATAAGCAAAATAAGCCAGCGCCATACCAATAAGGGCATAAATCCCCCAGCCATGAAGCCCCCAATGTAAAAAGGCTTGCGGTATGGCTTGTCGCATTGCTTCGCTACTGGCAGCATCGATACCTGGTTGCGGGGTTAAATAATGCATTAAGGGTTCTGATGCCCCAAAAAACAGCAAGTCGATACCAATACCCGCCGAAAACAGCATGGCTGCCCATGCTAAAAATGGAAATTGGGCTTGCTCGTGGTCTTGCCCTAGCTTGATATCGCCATAGCTAGAAAACCCCACAAATAAAGCAAAAATACTGTAAGCTGCCACTACCAACATATAGTACCAACCAAAGTTGTTAGAAACCCAGGTCATGGCATTACTAAGCATGGTTTCACTATAAGTGGGGAAGGCAATTGTCCAAATAATTAACAAGATGGATAATAACGCCGAGGCGATAAACACCACTTTGTTAAGACTAAGGGGTTCGCCAGAGTCTGACGAGGTCATATGATTCATTACAATGTCCTTTATATCATTAAATTCACGCAAAGCATTGATATGCCTAGCGTATAGACATTGCTATAGAAAATAAGCCTACTTTAAATAAAGAACATAACGCATAACTTAAGTGGTTATACTTGGGTATATTGTCTATAGCAAAGTGAAAGCCTCATCTGTTAAAAACAAGACAAGACTTTGTTAAAAGTTAAAAAATTAATTTGGCGTATAGGTACGCATCGGCTCACCTCTAAGTGGTGCCCCATTTGCCACATAATAATCTGCGGTTGATTTAGGCAATGTTTCGCCTTTAATCTTATCAGCAATTTTTTCGGCAAGCATGATGGTGGTGGCATTTAAGTTACCACTAATGATGTTAGGCATGATAGACGCATCAACCACACGCAAGCCTTCCAGACCGTGTACTAAACCTTCGCCATTGACCACAGCCCCTTCATGCTCGCCCATGGCACAAGTACAGGATGGGTGGTAGGCGGTCTCGCCATGCTCACGCACATAGGCATCTAGCTGAGCATCGGTTACTAAGTCCTCGGTTGGGCTGAGTGCCTTACCACGGTATGGATCTAGGGCTGGCTGGTGAATGATTTCACGCGTGACTCGCATCGCTTCTCGGAACTCTCGCCAATCTTGCTCATGCGACATATAGTTAAACAAAATACTTGGGTGTGCATTTGGATCACGAGATTTAATCTTCACTCGTCCACGGCTTGGGGAACGTAATGAGCCAACATGTGCTTGAAAACTGTGTGCATCGCTTGCATTGGTGCCGTCATAACGCACCGCCAATGGTAGGAAGTGATACTGGATATTTGGATGGGTGAACTCATCATGCGTTCGGATAAATCCACCACCTTCAAACTGATTGGATGCCCCAAGCCCTGTACCATTAAATAACCACTCCGCACCGATTGGTGGTTTGTTCCACCATTTATTGGCATCGGCAATGGACACAGGTTTTAAGCACTCGTACTGCATATATAGCTCTAGGTGGTCTTGCAAGTTATTACCTACGCCTTGAGCGTCTAACACCACAGGGATATCTAACTCATCAAGCCACTGTTTAGGACCCACGCCTGAGCGTTGTAACAGTTGAGGCGAGGCAATTGCCCCTGATGATACGATGACTTCATTGTCAGCATGGAAGATTTTGTCTTGACCATCATGGCTGATTTTTACACCCACGGCACGTTTGCCTTCAAACAGGATGACATCGGTCAACGCACCCGTTAAGATGGTCAAATTATCTCGCTCTTTGGCAGTATCCAGATAGCCACGAGAGGTAGAAGCACGGCGACCATTTGGCGTAACAAATCTGTCCATAGGACCAAAGCCCTCTTGTTGATAGCCGTTTAGGTCTTCGGTGCGTGGGTAGCCAGCTTGCACGCCTGCTTCTATCATCGCCTCAAACAATGGATTAACATTGGGCTTTGAGGTGGTCATGTCGATAGGACCGCCCACGCCGTGGTAGTCGTTTTCGCCTGCATCTCGGTTTTCGGCTTTTTTAAAGTAGGGTAGGCAATCAAGATATGTCCAGTCTTCTAGCCCCTCTATTTTTGCCCAGTCGTCAAAGTCCAACGCATTACCACGGATATAGCACATACCATTAATCAGTGAGCTTCCGCCTAAGCCTTTGCCTCGTCCACAATCCATAACACGGTTGTTCATGTGTGGTTCTGGGTCGGTTTTGTAGCCCCAGTTGTAGGTGGTGCCTTGTAGTGGCATGGCTAAGGCGGCTGGCATTTGCGTGCGGAAGTCTAGGCGGTGGTCTGGTCTGCCAGCTTCAAGTAGTAGTACGCTGGTGTTTGGGTCTTCGGTTAGGCGGCAGGCGAGGGTGCTACCTGCTGAGCCTGCGCCAATGATGATGTAGTTGTAATTGTTTTTGTTCATAGTGTTGCCTTTGTTGATGATAGTTTTTAATTTTTTAGTTATATAGAGGGGTTGATGCAAAATAGATTATGTATTATGTTCCATCCAGCATATAATATTGCTAAACCTACTGTAGTGCACATAACCCAATACAAAAGCATTTGTTTTTGAATAAGGTTATTGATGTGTTTTTCTTCCTTATTCCATGACTCATTAAAGTATTGAGGTAATTTGTCTGAATACTCTTTAACGGATTTTTTAATGTGGTCCAGTGTTGCCTTTTGGGCATTTAAAGCAAAGAAACAAATTAATGCGTAGATAATTACTAAGCAATAAATAATCCAATTATTATTTTGTTGAGTCCCTTTTAATACTGCTGATATAGCTACAGCAATAGGAAGTCCTAATATTTGAGTAATAACTTTTGAAATACTGGTATTAACATGTTCTATAAATTTATCGCTTTTCTCTTCTAACTTTTGAACATATTTATCATATTTAAAGTTTTCAATATATAGTTCATATTGCCCTTTAATAGATTTAAAAATATATTCGATGTCTTCGACTACTGCTGTAAGATTTATTTCTGTTGAATCATTTCTAAAGTTCAATAGTACTTGCGATAATATTGACTTTTTTTCACTAATATGAGTTGCTGAATTTTGGTCTTCAAACCAAATGCAAAACTTATCGATAGTTTCTTTTTGCTGTTTTGTTAAACTTTTCAATAACAGTTTAAAGTCACTTATATTGGTTGTGCTTATTGAGTAGTTTAAATTAATGACATTCTTTGAAAAGAATATCAGTTTTTTATTTAGTTTATCTGAATAAGATGACATTTTTTCTAAGCAATAAAATAGTTTTTTTATTGTTTGATAGGACTCAATTTCCTCATTTTTTTTATTTTCAACAGAGAAATAATCGATATCTTGAATAAAAAAAGGTTTTTCGGAATAATGAGAATTATGTATTTTTTGGAAATCACCTATTAAGAACTCATCAAATGTTTTATAAAGTATACCTAAAGCAAGGTTTGGTTGTCCGATTCGAAGTTTAATTGTTTTTTGAAGCGATGGTTCTCCTTCAATAACTTCAATTTGAGAGTTTTCGAAGTTATCGCTATTAAGAATATTGTTGATTAGCTTCAAATCTGAGGTGTTATTAACTTTATAATTGGCAATGCTTTTATCATCATTCCACGATGATAGTTTGCGATAAGTTGTAACGAGGTCTTGAAATGAAATGCTCATAAATTACTCAGTTTTAACTACTAAAAGCAGAAATTAATTCATCATTTGGATTTTTAATAATGATTTGACCATCAACAGAATCTATTTCTCCTGATGTAATGGCTTCAGAACCAAATGAAAGTTTCCAATTCTTTGTTTTTTGTTCATATGTCGTTAATCGTCTTAAATTTCGTTTATCTGGAACAAAACCATCAGAAAGTAGTAAATCGTTGTCCTCTCCATAACTTGCGAAATGGTCAATAAGTTGTTGGGGTTCGGTTGACCAAATATGATTTGCAAATGTCTGTAAACTAAATTGTATTGAGTTATCTGCAAGGTTAGATAAATAGTCTTTTGCTTGATTCCTTAAATCGACCTTTTCTTGGAAACTAATTTTCTGTGTATGTGTAAAGCTATCGATTAGCTCAACAAGTTTTTTTGTTTCGAGATTGTTCATTAAAGCGTCATTACATCCAAGAAATCGCTTAAAATAATCTGATACATCGCCACTACCTTTTAAAAAGCTGATATAACGTTCAGTAGAATCACGTTTCCACGCTGTCAGGTTTACTCTTCCTGCAAATCTTAGGTTTTCAAAATTTAAAAATTCATCTTGTGTGAGATTCCAGTCTCTAGCTAAAAGTCCAACTTTCTCTCCCAAAATAGCTACTAAAAAATAACTTTCTTTGTTTTCAGTATATGTAACAAAAACAACTTTACCTCCTGAAGCCCCTACTTGGGAATTGCTGTGGCTTAAGAGCACAGTCATTAGCTTTTCAGTTGTTTCAAGGAAGTTTTTATTAATATAATAATTATCTAAAATACTTGAAGCAGGAAAGTTAACTATGTCGTCTTCAAAGGTACCGTAGCCTTTTCCAGCCCGTCCTTTATACCTTTCCATAAGTTGTGAGAAAAGTTCATTAGTTGAATCATCAATGGGTAGTTTGTGTGGATTTAAATATATTTTTCCATTATTGATTACACCTTGTTCTTTATCCAAAATATGGTAAACGATATTTTGTATCATAATTTCTCTCCAGTTATCTATATGAATATCTATTTATTTTAAATCAAAAAACCGACTCAAACCCACCTAACTCAACCTGAACTGACTTAGTCTGCGTATAATGTTTAAGCGTTTGCAAGCCATTTTCACGCCCCACACCAGAATGCTTATAGCCACCCACAGGCATTTGAGCAGGCGACTCGCCCCACGTATTTAACCAGCAAATCCCAGCCTCAATCTGCCCAATCACACGGTGGGCACGTTTTAAGTCTTTAGTGACCACGCCAGCGCCTAAGCCGTACTCAGTGGCATTGGCACGCTGTATCACTTCTTCCTCAGTTTCATAGGTTAAAATAGACATCACAGGACCAAAAATCTCATCTGTCACGATGCTCATTTCATCGGTGCAGTCACTAAACACCGTTGGCGCAACAAACGCCCCTTTACTTACGTCAAATCCATTTAACTCGCCTTGTAAGCGTTCTCCACCTGCCAATAGTTTGGCAGCACTGTTTTTACCCTGCTCAATATAATCAAGCACCTTATCCATATGAGGGAAGCTGACCAATGGTCCCATATTGGTAGTTTCATCTAGTGGGTTACCAACCTTAATACGATTAACACGCTGGGTAATGGCTTGCTCAAACTCTGCTTGCATCGACTTGTGGATAAATACCCTTGTGCCATTGGTACAAACCTGACCTGTGCTGTAAAAGTTTGCCATCATGGCAATGTCAGCGGCGGTATCAAGGTCTGCATCATCAAAAATAATCAGGGGTGATTTTCCGCCCAGCTCCATGGTCACATCTTTAAGCGAAGATTCTGCCGAGCTTGCCATCACTTTTTTACCCGTTGGCACACTGCCCGTAAAGGATACTTTGGCAATGTCTGGATGCTCGCTGATGGCTTGACCCACACGGTAATCACCTTGCACCACATTAAATACGCCATCTGGCAAGCCTGCTTGAGTAAACACTTCGGCAAGTTTTAATGCGGTCAATGGCGTTACTTCTGATGGTTTAAATATCATTGCATTACCAGCTGCAAGTGCTGGTGCAGACTTCCACATGGCGATTTGGATTGGATAGTTCCATGCCCCAATGCCAGCAACCACACCTAGAGGCTCTTCACGGGTATAAACAAAACTGGTGTCACGCAATGGGATTTGGCGACCTTCGATAGACGGTGCCAGCCCTGCATAATATTCAATCACATCCGCCCCTGTGACAATATCCACATACAGGGTTTCTGATAAGCCTTTGCCAGTGTCTTTGCTTTCTAGTAATGCCAGCTCATCGTTGTAACCACGGAGTAGCTCTACCGCTTTTAGTAGGATACGAGTGCGTTCCACAGGCAACATACTTGCCCACACTTTTTGCCCTGCTATGGCAGATTGTACCGCTTGGTCTATTTGCTCTGTGGTGGTTTGTTGAACGGTGGCAAGCACCTCTCCTGTGGCAGGGTTAATGGTGTCAAATGTTTCTAGCGATGGGTCGATGGGCAGGTATTGACCATTGATGTAAGCCGTTTGAGTTTGAGTGAAGTCGGTGGTGTTTAGGGTCGTGTTAAGCGTGGACATGAAGCCTTCCTAATATTGTTTTATTTTAATAGTGACCATTGTAACATAAGGTGGTACCTTGCTTGATGACTTGGTCGTATTTGGCTGTGTGTTGATATTTTTTGTTAGCCTTTCTTAATCCACTTTAAATTTAAACATAAAAATTAAAAACAAATAAGAAAGGCGAGTTGAAGCTATTTAAAATAGCTGGGCGAGAGATGTGTTGTGATGATGTGGCAAGTTAATAACACACAAAAATTTGGTTATATCTGCTTGTGTAAAACGGTTAAGATTTTTGTAATGTCAATAAACGCTGATACAAGGCATTCTTTTTCATCCCTGTGATGTCACTTGCCAATGCCGCTGCTTTTTTGACCGATAAATCATCAAGCAAACGTAACAACAAGGTATCATGTTGGGCAATGTCTTCATTTTCATTATTAGGTTTGCCAGCAACAACCAGCACAATTTCGCCTTTTTGTTGGTTTGAATCATTGCTAACAAAATCTATCAACTCACCCAATGAGGTTTTATAAACGGTTTCAAATGTTTTGGTAAGCTCGCGGCAATAAGTGATTTCTCTATTTAGTCCAAATATGGCGGACATGTCTTTTAAACAAGGGATAATGCGGTGAGGGGCTTCGTAAAAAATCATGGTTTCGTTACGGTTGGCATGTGTTTCTAGCTGTTTTAGTCGCCCTGATTGCTTGGCAGGTAAAAACCCTAAAAAGCTAAATTTGTCCGATGGTAAACCAGCCACAGACAAAGCCCCAATAGCTGCCGATGCGCCAACCACAGGTACGGTTTTTATGTTTGCCTCATGACAAGCTAATACAAGCTGATAGCCAGGGTCGCTTACCAATGGCGTGCCTGCATCGCTAATTAATGCAATGTTTTTGCCTTGTTGTAGCAGCTCAATAAATTTGGCGGTTTGTACATCTGCATTGTGCTCGTGATATGCCCAAGTTGTGGTGTCAATATTAAAATGATTAAGCAGCTTGCCAGAGGTGCGTGTGTCTTCGCAAGCAATGATATCGGCAGTTTTTAAAGCGTCTATTGCTCTGGTGGTTATGTCATCAAGGTTGCCAATAGGGGTGGCAACAATGGATAGCGTACCAAAATTGTTGTTTTGTGCGGTGTTCATGGTCATAAAAAATCCAACAAAGCCAAGGGGCATAATCAATAAATAGAGTGATATCAATATAAACTTGCTACATTAAATATAGTGTTGCACGGCTTAAACCTAGTGACTTTTTGTTCTTGCTACTTTTTTGTTGTCACTTTGATTTTTGTAACGTTTCAATACTAACTTTAATGCTAATTTCAATACTGAATAGACGCTAAACTAAATAGACGCTAAACCGAAGCGATATAAATTAAGTTGCCTTAATTGTATTTGTTATCAGTAAGTTTATTAGGCTATCAAAACGATAGTTTAACATGTTTGTGATATGATTAATGAATGACTCAATCCAAACAGCCAAAACTCACGCTTAACGCCCCTCACCAAAAAATCGGTAAACATTATGAAGCGCTTGCCTGTCAATATTTAAAAAATCAAGGACTTGTTTTAATTGCTCAAAATTGGTTACAGCCTAAAGTGGGTGAGCTTGATTTAGTTATGATACAAAAGGGCAATGCATGGGATACGCTTGTTTTTGTTGAGGTAAAAGGGCGACGCACAGCTAAAAATGGGCAGTATGGCACGGCGGTTGACAGCATAACCCCAGCCAAGCAGAAAAAGGTGATTGATGCTGCCCAGCATTTTTTGCAAGCAAATCCAGCATATGCAAATTATGAATGCCGTTTTGATGTGGTTTGCTTTGATGGTTTGGATAATCCGCCTAAATGGATTCAAGGGGCTTTTTTTGAAGTTTGAGACTAACTTATGATGAGTTTGATAGAAAAATTTTATCAAAAGGTATAAACAATCAACTTATTCATGCAAACCATTTTAAACCCACCGTACTGCTGTTATAATAAATTTTATTTTTTTAAGGCTTTTATTAAATGAATGCAGATCAATTTATCGAATTTTTACAACCGCACTTTCCAGATGCGTTTATCCAAGCAGCAAACGAAGGCAACAAGTTTGACGTAAGAGTTGTGGATGCAAGCTTTGAAGGCAAACGCCCTGTACAGCGTCAGCAGGCGGTACTTGGTTTGGCAAATCAGTTAATTTCTGACGGCACCATACATGCCTTAAATATCCAAGCTTTAACCCCAGCAGAGTGGGAAGCAAAACAAGGTTAATGTATCATAAAAAATAGCGGTAAAAACACAGCCAAAGTCTCTTTACATAGGGAAAAATAGCAGTTTTTACATGGTAAGATATTATAGTTAAGACAGTTTAAGGCAAGACAACACAATGGATCAGTTTTTAATTACAGGTGGCACACCCATTAAAGGTGAAGTGAATATCTCAGGTGCTAAAAATGCGGCTTTGCCCTTATTAGCAGCAATGATTTTGGCAGAAAGCCCAACAACGCTAAATAATGTACCAACTTTGCAAGATGTGCGCACCCTTATCAAGCTGATTGAAGGCTTAGGTATTGTCATTGAAAAACAGGGCGATACAGTCACTTGTAATACAAAAACCATTAACAGCTACTTTGCACCTTATGACCTAGTAAAAACCATGCGTGCCTCTATTTTGGTATTGGGTCCGCTACTGGCCCGTTTTGGTGAGGCAGAAGTATCGCTACCTGGTGGCTGTGCGATTGGTTCTCGTCCGGTTGATCAGCACTTAAAAGCTTTTGAAGCAATGGGTGCCAGTATCGTTGTAGAAAACGGCTATGTTAAAGCAAAAGCCCCCGAGGGTGGACGCTTAATTGGTTGTAACCACACGTTTGATATGGTAACTGTTGGTGGTACCGAAAACGTATTGATTGCTGCGACTCTTGTAAAAGGTACCATGGTACTAGAAAACTGTGCTAAAGAACCAGAAGTGGTTGATCTTGCCAATATGTTGGTTGCGATGGGTGCAAAAATATCTGGTATTGGTACATCGACCATGACGATTGAAGGGGTAGAAAGCCTTCACGGTTGTGAGTATTCAGTGGTGCCAGACCGTATCGAAACAGGCTCTTATTTGGCAGGGGCGTTGATGTCTGCTGCTGTGTTTGGTGAAGGCGATGTGACTTGTCATCGTACCGATGAAAAATTATTAAGCCCAGTTATTAAAAAGTTTAAAGAAATGGGTGCCAATGTCACAACCGGTGAAGATTGGATTCGTGTGCAAATGCAAGGTCGTCCAAAAGCTGTGGATATCCGTACCACACCACACCCTGGGTTTCCAACAGATATGCAAGCACAACTCATGGCAGCTTGTTGTTTGGCAGAAGGCACGAGTACCATTATTGAAAATATTTTTGAAAACCGCTTTATGCATGTGCCAGAATTGCGTCGCTTAGGGGCAAAAATTAAAGTCGATGGTCATACTGCCATTGTAAAAGGGGTAGAAGGCTTTAAAGCAGCACCTGTCATGGCGACGGATTTACGTGCTTCTATGTCGTTAGTGATGGCAGCAGCCGTTGCTGAGGCTGGTGGCAAAACATTGCTTGATCGCATTTATCATATTGACCGTGGTTATGAAGACGTAGAAAACAAACTACGTGGGTTAGGTGTGGTGATTGAGCGAGTAAAAAGCAAATAAGAAAATAACGCTGTTATACTAAGTGATGCAATAATCAGGCGATGTAATAATCAGCAACCGAAACAACTAAAGTATCAAACAACCAAAGCGAGTCAATTGCAACAAGCAAGTGATTGGCTTCGGTTATTAAAAAATATTATAAGACCAAATAATTATGACTGAACTCATTAATCAAGCAGATAGCGACTTTGATGGTTTAACGCTTGCCTTGTCAAAAGGGCGAATTTTAAAAGAAACTTTGCCATTGCTGAAAAATGCGGGTATCGAATTATTAGAAGATCCAAAAGAATCTCGTAAGTTGATCTTCCCAACGACTAACCCAGATGTGCGTGTGCTTATTTTGCGTGCCAGTGATGTACCAACTTATGTTGAGCATGGCGCAGCAGACGTTGGTGTTGCTGGTAAAGATGTGCTACTAGAGCATGGTGCAAAACATGTTTATGAGCTACTAGATTTACAAATTGCTAAATGTAAGCTTATGACAGCGGGCATTAAGAATGCCGAGCTACCAAACCGTCGCTTGCGTATTGCTACCAAATACGTGAATGTGGCACGTGCGTATTTTGCAAGCCGTGGTCAACAAGTTGATATTATTAAACTGTATGGTGCGATGGAGCTTGCGCCTTTAGTTGGTTTGGGTGACTTGATTGTGGATGTGGTAGACACTGGCAACACGTTACGAGCGAACGGGCTTGAACCTTTAGAACACATTTGTGAAGTGTCGTCTCGTTTGATTGTTAACCAAGCAAGCTACAAACGCAAGTTTGCATTGCTTGAGCCAATTTTAGACTCTTTTAAACAAAGTGTGGCTGGTTAAGTTTCGTTAATCTGACCCATCATTTTTTTAAATTTTTTATGCCAGTTTAGTATGCTAAACTGGTTTTTATTTTGTAGATCTTTGCATAGGATGATATATGCGTTGTTTAAACTCAGCAGATGCTAATTTTAATGAGCAGTTAACAGACTTACTTGCTTTTGAAACCGTCAATGACCCACAGTTGTTGACAACCGTTGATGACATTATTGCGCAAGTGCGTGCCAATGGCGATAAAACCGTACTAGAATTGACGCAAAAGTTTGATCAGCATCCAGCAACAAGCATGGATGAGCTGCATCTAAGCCAAACTGAACTTAAACAGGCTTTTGATGCGCTTGATGACGGCGTTAAACAAGCGTTAACCACAGCAGCAGAACGCGTTAAATCATTTCATGAGCATCAGCTACAAGCATCTTGGACTTACCAAGATGAGTTGGGTAACACTTTAGGGCAAAAAGTAACGGCACTTGATAAAGTGGGTATTTATGTGCCAGGTGGGTTGGCATCGTATCCTTCATCGGTATTGATGAATGCCATACCTGCTAAAGTAGCTGGGGTTGAGCAAGTGATTATGGTGGTGCCGGCACCAAAAGGTGTGCTTAATCCGTTGGTACTTGCCGCAGCTTACCTTGCAGAGGTGGATAAAGTTATTACGATTGGCGGTGCCCAAGCCGTAGCAGCGTTGGCTTATGGTACGGATAGCATCCCACAAGTAGATAAAATTACAGGACCAGGCAACAAGTTTGTGGCAGCTGCTAAAAGAGCAGTGTTTGGACAAGTTGGCATTGATATGATTGCTGGACCTTCAGAAGTGCTTGTATATGCCGAAGGGCAAGATAATGACCGTGCAGATTGGCTTGCGATGGATTTATTGTCACAAGCAGAACATGACACAGTCGCACAAGCGATTTTTGTAACCACATCGGCAGAGCAACTTAAACAAGTAGAAACAGAGATTAACAAAGCACTTGCCCAGTTGCCTAAAAAAGATATTGCTGGTGAGTCGATTGCCAACCGTGGGGCATTAATTTTAGTAAAAAACCGTGCTGAAGGCATGGCTATGATTAACCGCATTGCGCCTGAGCACTTAGAGTTGTCGGTAGATGAGCCAGAAGCATTGTTAGAAGATATCCGCCATGCGGGGGCAATTTTTATGGGGCGTCATACCCCTGAGGCAATTGGTGATTATTGTGCAGGTCCTAACCATGTGCTGCCAACGTCAGGCACGGCGAGGTTCTCATCACCGCTTGGGGTTTATGATTTTCAGAAAAAATCTTCGTTAATTTATTGCTCGCCAGAGGGCAGCAAACCCCTTGCTAAAGTTGCAGATAAGCTTGCCCAAAAAGAGGACTTAATGGCGCATGCGTTATCGGCAAGATATCGAACTTAAATTAGGCAACTAATAATCAGATTGTTTGCTTATTAGCCATCACAGATGATTTAGACCTGTCGTTAGTATTCTTTAGAGAAGACTATCGAGTCTGAAAGGAATAAGTTTTACGTCAATTATCAGCAGTTTATAAAAGTTCTATCAGAATGTGAAGCAGAATTAAAACAAGTAATAAGAAATTATCAATCAATTAAATTTTAGAGAAAAAATATGACAATTAAAATAGATGACCGTTTATGGTCAAGTAAAGCCCGTAACTTATCGCCTTATGTCCCTGGCGAGCAACCAAAGCACGATAATTTGTGTAAACTTAATACCAATGAAAGCCCGTTTCCGCCTTCGCCAAAAGTTGCCGAGGCAATTGCCAATGTACTAAACGATCAAGCGCATGCTTTGCGTCTGTATCCAGAGCCAGAATCAGATACACTTCGCCAAACATTGGCAACGACGTATGGTGTACAAACAAATCAAGTTTTTGTTGGTAATGGTTCGGATGAAGTGTTGGCACTGGTTTTTGCGTGCTTTTTTATGAAAGAGCGTCCGTTACTGACCCCAGATATTGGCTACAGTTTTTATCCTGTTTATGCAGATACCTTTGGGATAGATTTGGTACGAATCCCACTACTGGCAGACTTTGGTATTGATCCAGATGACTATCGACAGCCAAGCGGGGGTATCATTATTGCTAATCCTAATGCACCAACAGGCATGTTGATGTCATTAGCAGTTGTAGAAAAACTATGTTCGGAGCACTCAAACTCTGTGGTGGTTATTGACGAAGCCTACATTGATTTTGCCGTGAGTAGTGATGGTCAGCCTGTTTCTGCTGTGAGTTTAATTGATAAATATGACAATTTGTTAGTGACTCAAACATTCTCAAAGTCTCGTGCTTTGGCGGGCTTGCGAGTGGGTATGGCGTTTGCTAACCCTTCTTTAATTGAAGCGTTAACACGTATGAAAAACAGCTTTAATAGCTATCCGCTTGACCGTTTAGCCCAAGCTGGCGCTGTCGCAAGTTTGGAAGACACCGCCTATTTTAAAGGAGTTTGTCAGCAAGTGATTGATTTGCGCAACGAGTTAACTGCCGGTATCCAACATTTGGGGTTTGAGGTGTTAGACTCCCATGCCAACTTTATATTTGCTAAACCGCCAAGCAATATTTGTGAAGGCAATGCCGAACAAGTGGCAGGCGTGTTGCGTGAGCAGGGTATTATCGTACGTTATTTTAACAAGCCCAGAATCAATGAATATTTACGTATTACGATTGGTACAGCAAAGCAAAATGAACGCTTGTTGAGTGCACTTACCAACTTGTAAGCGATTACTGCCCACCAGTTGGGTGCGGAGCGGTTTGCCAAATAAATAATAGTAATACTACGCTTGCTAAAACCAACATCCCTTATGACTTTAACAATAAAGGGTTTTTATGCAAGGGTGATGATTTAAAAGGATAAAAAATGATAAGAGAACTACCAGTAACCGAGCTTGCCAAAGAGCTGGCTGATAAAAAAGTTAGCCTAGAAGATGCCAATATTTGGGATGTACGAGATGAGTCTGCCTATATTGAGGGGCACATTTCTGGCGCAAGTAACCAACCAATCAATGCCGGTATTGATAAACAAGCTTTAGACAACGCACAAGGCACCGTGTATGTACTTTGTGGTGGTGGCAGTAAAGCACCAAGGGCTGCAAACACATTAGAAGATTTAGATAGTAGCCGAGATATTGTCATCCTTACAGGGGGCACAAGGGGGGCTAAATCTGCAGGTATGGATATTGTTGATGGCAATAAAACAATGTAGTTAACCAGTGGTGAATCACATTTAATGAATCAAAGTTAAAAGGAATTAACGATGAAAAAACTATATATTAATCAATATGCACCAAACCCACGCAAACCTATTTTGTTAATGCAAGCCAAGGGTTTGGATATTTATAACTTAGATGATTTACAGATAATAGAAGTAGATTTTGCCAAAGATGAGCAAAGCACAGATGAGTTTGCGAGGATTAACCCATTAAAGCTTGTGCCAGTCTTAACGTTAGAAGATGGCACTATTATTAATGACTCGCAAGCCATTTGTGAATATTTAGATAAAACCTATGGACAAACCTCGCTTATGGGGCAGGGAGCCGTGCATCGAGCTAAGGTTTGTGCCATGAGACGAGCTGCCGAGTTAGAAGTTTTATATCCCTATATGCTGGCTTTTCAGCATGGTCATCCATCAAAAGCTCATCGTGTTGAGCAAGTGGCTGAGTTTGTGCCTAAGTCGATAAAAAGAGCGGTTGATGCCTTGCCATATTTTGAAGCGATTCTTAAAGACCATGATTATTTGGTAGATAATGCGCTTAGTTTTGCTGACATTGTGTTGTATCTTGCATTAGATTTTGGGCGTGTGCATAAAGTAAAACCAACAGAACAAAGTGACGGTGTGGCAAGGTTTTATAGCAGGATGAATGAAAAATTTGGCATGAAAAAGCCATAAGGTATAACAATGAAACAAATGAAGTATTTAGTGGTATCCATGTTTGTGGCAATCAGCTTATCTGCTTGTCAAACTCCAAACTTTGTTACAAATGAGATTGAACAAAAAGCGGTAATATTTGACGATATGCCTACATCAGCAGCATCTAATCTTAATTCAGTATTAATGAATCATAAGTGGTCACTAAAGGCGGCTGTCAATAAACAAAATCAAAAAATGGATACGTTAATTAGCTTAAAAAAGCCTGCTAAATTAAGCTTTAGCGATGGCGTAGCAAGCTTTGATGTTGGCTGTAACTCGATGAATGCACACTACCAACTTAATAACCGTACATTAACAACCGGTATGGTAAGAAGTACACAAATGTACTGTGCAGATTTAAATGCCGCTGAGCAAACCTTAAGTAGCTTAATGGCGGGTGACAGTCAACTTGCCGTTAATGGCAATCAGTTAATGCAGACTACAGCCAATGGTTCAACCCTAACTTGGCAAGGTGAGTTAACCGACCAAGCCAAATATGGTGAGGGTGAAGCCCTATTTTTAGAAGTTGCGCCACAAATACAGTCGTGCTATAGCGGTATTAATAATCAATGTTTAAAAGTACGTGAGGTATATTACGACGATAAGAGCTTAAAATCAGGCTACGGCGAGTGGCGATTGTTTGATAAATCCATTAAAGGTTATCGCCATGACCCACAGTATCGTAAACTGTTACGTGTTAAAAAATATGTAACCGACCCAATTGATGTAAAGGGAAAGCAATTGGTTTATGTGTTGGATATGGTAGTAGAAATAGAGGTTGCTAAATAATCGGACATGCAAACTCAACCGAAAAACATCATTTATACAGGGGTGGCCGGTACGGGCAAAACGTATCGCCTGCAACAACTTGCTAAACAATATAGCGAGGCGGTTACGCCGATTGATGAAGCCCAACTTTTGGCGACTTTAGTTGAAACACTCAATTGGCGTGAAGTGATTTGCCTCGTTTTTCTACAAAAAAAAGAAGAAGGGCAAGAACTGCTAAAAGTTGGCGAGATTGTTGAGCATCCAATTTTTCAAGCAAAAGCAGGGATTAATCAACGTACTGATAATTTAAAATCATCTGCTTGGGGCACGCTACAACAATATAGCCCCGTGGACTCTAAAACTGTTAACTATAAAAATAAAGCCAGCCAAGCCTATTTTGATAAAGACGAAACCAGCAGTTGGTATTTACTTTATGACGCGATTCTTTTGCTTGCTGATTTGCAAAGTTTGTTAAATGACTACCAAAAAAGTGTTTCCCAGTCGCAACAAAACCAAAAAATCATACAAAGATACAGTATGGTTAGTTTTCACCAAGCTTACGGTTATGATGAGTTTGTTGAAGGTATCCGACCAGAAATTGACGCAAACACCCAACAAATGAGGTATGACATCAAAGCAGGTGCCTTTGTTAAGTTGTGTGAGCAAGCACAACAAGACCCAAATAACCGCTATGCCATGTTGATTGATGAAATTAACCGTGCCAATGTTTCGCAAGTGTTTGGTGAACTAATGAGCCTGATTGAGCCGAGCAAACGTGCCGGGCAAGCTAATGCAATGAGTGTGAATTTGGCGTATTCGCAAATTCCATTTAGTGTGCCCAGCAATGTGGACATTTATGCCACAATGAATACTCAAGATCATTCACTAACGGTTTTAGATAGTGCTTTTCGTCGGCGGTTTGAATTTGTAGAAATGTTGCCAGATAGTGCCACCTTAGGGCAGGTAGCCGATGTTGATGGGGCAATGATTGACTTGGGTAAATTGTTAGATGGTTTAAATGGGCGTATCATGGCAACCTTGGGCGGGCAAGCAGGGCTAGGGCAGACATATTTTTATCAGGTGCAAACAGTTGCCGACTTATTAAAGGTTATGGCACGGCAAGTGATGCCCCAATTACTAAATGTTGCACAACATCAACCGCAAGCATTGGCTCAAATTTTTCGGCTTGAAGATACCATGATACCTTGGCTAGTCCCTTTAACTAGTCAGCCCGTACAACCTCAATTTGCCATAAATAGTGCAATGGCAAGCCAAACCAGTTATCAGCTTAATCCTAACTTAATAGAAGCTGTTGAGGGTTCATCTACAGATAATGAGTTTATAAAGGTAGAGGCGTTTAAGGGGTTGTATTAGGTGACGACATGAATAATAAAAGGTTTCAGTCTTTATTTTTCTGTCGTTATATTTTTCAACCATTATTTTTTAGATTGATTGCCTCAACATTAAGTTTATAACTTCAAATCACGACTGTAACAGTAATGTACATGACAAACCTCATAACCGTTTTTGAACACCAAACCATACAGCAATCAGATTTTGTTATCCAAACCGATTTTCATTGGCTATTGGCACAAATCGAAGTTGGGCAATTACCTTGTTTTCGTATTGGTTATGCTGGGCAAGTGGTGGTTAAAGTCAATCATTATCTTGCGGTTATTCGTTTGCCTAGTGGCACCGTGCTAGAAGTCTTACCCAAAATTAGTAAAGATGCGGTTGGCAATCAAAGCCAAACTCGGCAATGGGTTTTGCAAATGCTTGAGGATATCTATGGTTTGACAGCACAGCCACTGGATATGTTATCCACAGGGCAAACTAAGTCTAACTTTTTAAATAATGAACAATCAACTACCTGGTTACAGCCGCTGATTAAGATATGGTGTGGGTTGTTACGACAGTTGCCAACGCTGCTACCTCGTCATTATCAACAGGCAATGCAAAACAATCCACAGGCACAGGGCAAGTTGCTCATCAAAGAGCAAATAAACCACAATGCGCATCGTCCTCATTATCGCTATACCAGCCAACAACAGTTAGACTTGCATCCACTTTGGGGGCAATTTTTTTTGACAGCGTTGCAAAAACTAAACGCGCTTGGCATGAGTGACATAAATTTGCCAAGTGATGTGATGCCAGCAGTTGAAACCATTGTGCTATCAAAAGCAATACTGCCTGCTCAACAGTGGCAAGCAAGTTATCAACAGTTAAAGCAGCTTTTACTCGCGAGTAAAGCACAGCGAGATACCTATAGCTGGCAGCAGCTGGATATGGCAATCGAGTTGGCTTGGTTAATTTTACAAATGAAAAAAAACCTAAACACACACCCTGTATTGGGTACAGATTTTGTGCCAGCAGTGATGATAGATATGCAGCAAGCGTTTGAAAGGTGGGTGAGTATCAAGCTTGCCGATAGCGTAAAAGGCAGGGTACAAACACAAAAAAGTTTTACATGGTTACAAAGTGAGGGTGATAAAGCGTATCACCGTGCTTTAAAACCAGATGTGTTAATTTATCCACAGGATATGACCTTGCCGACTGCAGCCCAACCTTTGGTAGTGGCAGACGTTAAATATAAAGCCATAACGCAGTTAAAACAAATCAGTTCTGCTGATTTATATCAGCTTTATACTTATCAGCAGTTTTTACAAGCAGAGCAGGCATGGCTTATTTATCCGATAAGTGAAGGTGTCACTCAACCGGTTAGCTTACAAACCCTACCATTAGGAAATCTAAAAAAGACTGAGGAAACAGATAGTTGTAAGCAATCGACTCAGCCAAAAATTAGGTTAATACCGTTTGATGTTATGACGGGTAAAATTTTATTTAAAAATAATTAAAAAAAAGCTAAAAAAGTGTTGACAGTATTTAACCTTGGCAGTATTATATGCACCTCAACAGCGAGGCATAACAAACGCCAACACTGTTGTTAATGCAGTAAATTCGGAGTGTAGCGCAGTCTGGTAGCGCATCTGGTTTGGGACCAGAGGGTCGGGGGTTCGAATCCCTCCTCTCCGACCAACTGTATAAAGAGCCTTACAGGCTTTTTTTTGTTTATAAGTTTATACGCGTAAGCAATTTTTATGAGCGCCTGTAGCTCAGTTGGATAGAGCATCTGCCTTCTAAGCAGGTGGTCGCAGGTTCGAATCCTGCCAGGCGCGCCATTTGCCTGATACACATCAGTACCTTCTTAACTCTGGTGTCATTATGGCGGATGTAGCTCAGTTGGTAGAGCCCCAGGTTGTGATCTTGGTTGTCGCGGGTTCGATCCCCGTCATTCGCCCCAAATTATTTTACTTAGTTTTATTTATATATTTTATAGCAACCCTGACAATTTATATTGGCAGGGTTTTTTTGTATCTATATATTTATGTTTATAACCCAGTTAAAGTTAGGTTAATCATAGTTTGTGTGATATCTGTGATGAGCGTATAAATATGCTACAATTTTGTCTAAGCTATTAAAAAAGTAACAGATAAAAGAAAACTGACTAAAAGAAGATGATATGACCAAGTCTGACGAACAGCCTAACAAGACAAAAGAATTGCCTGAAACTGAGATAGGGCAATCATCACAACAGCAAAATATGCAAGTGACCACTAAAGAAACACTGCTTGCCCTGTATGATGTTGAGCCACAAGCCGTTATCAATAAAATAGACTCGGCTAGCAACAAACGTGCGGCAAAAAACAGACGAGATTTATATCAAGCTCAGCAAGAGCGTACACGCCAGTATTACCATGCCGATGATGGCATTAAACCCACGTATTTAATAAAAGCATTAAAACATCAGTTTGTTGAGTATGAACACTTTGTTATGTCGGCAGAGTTAGACAAGCGCTCAATTGCTGATGCGGATGGTGTCAGACGCTTGTGGGAGCAAATTCACATTGTGGATGACATTATCGCCGAGCTGGTTTTACATATGCCTTCACATGAGGCGGTTGGTTGGCAAATGAGCTCGCAAGGGCGAAATTATTTACGACTACCAACGGTTGGTCGTGTACGTCACGATCAAGATGTTGTAGCCGATCAAACCAGTATTAACAGCTATGTGTTGGGGCATTTTGGTGTTATGAGTTTTACTTATGATAAAGCGCATTACATTGGGCATGTTTTAGGGTATTTATTTTGCTGTTATTATTTTGCTTATTTGTCTATTAATTATGGGGTCACGGCATTAGCAGAAAATGCGATAGCTGAAGTTGAATATGCCAGTTTAGCAACGCCTCAGTTGGTGCGTTTATTACAAACGCTGGATGTGCATAGTAAGCAGCGAGTGTATCAACTTGCGGTTATTTGTGCACGTTTAAGCACTTATGCTACCGACAAACGTATTGAAAAAATGTTGATAGCCGAAGTGAATGAATTTGATAAAAAATTACAGATGAAGCATCTTGACTTATTATTAATGCAAGGTGTGATGCCAGAGATGCCAACACAAAAAAAAGAAGGTGAAGATGATGCTTCGCAGTAGTTTTGCTAATCCTAATAGAACAATTTTTTTATATACATTTATATTAATACCCCTGTGTTTAGGGTTATTTTTTGTGCCAAGCCATCATGCCAATGCGGTTAGCTTAAATAGCTTGTTTAATAATGATAATACAACTAGCAAATTTTTACCTGTAGAGCAGGCATTTGATGTAACAGCGACGGTTGATGGGCAGCAATTACATTTAAACTTTGATATTACTGATGGGCATTATGTTTATCAGGATAAAATTAAACTGGGGTTGCCAGAAGGTACAACGGCATCTAAGTTTACTTTTAACCAGCCAGTAAAATTTATTGAAGATCCTTTGTTTGGTAGAGTTGCAGTGTTTGATCAAACAAATGTTGTTGCGTCAGCTAACTTAAGTGGCTTAACAAACAAAACAGAGCTTGCTATCCAATGGCAGGGGTGTGCAAAAGCAGGACTTTGCTATCCACCACAAAAAATTAAGGTAACGGTTGATTCAAAAAACGATGACAATACGACGGATAAAATAGCTGAAGGCTTTGGTATCAAAGATGAAGGCAAAAAGGCAACAAATGCTCAAGTACTAGCGCAATCCGATGTCACGGCAGTTAATCAAATAACAAGTGGTTATACCTTGAGTCACCAGCCATTATATGACGCTGATGAAATTGGTATTGGACAAAAATTTGACCCTTTTGGACTGGCAAGCAACCCTGCTGTAGCATTGGGGCTAATATTTTTGGCGGGGCTAGGGCTGTCATTAACCCCTTGTGTGTTGCCAATGTTGCCGATTGTGGCAAACATTGTGGCACAACAAAATGAGGTGAGTGCCAAAAGGGCAGTTGCATTAAGTGGTAGCTATGCTTTGGGCGTTGCAGTTGCTTATGGGCTATTAGGGGCACTCATTGCCTATGTGGGGGAGTCTTTAGGGATTGTAAGTTGGTTACAAAATCCAATAGTATTAATTGGGTTTGCCTTCATATTTTTATTACTGGGGCTGTATATGTTGGAGTTGGTTGTTTTAAGGTTGCCATTGGCAATTAGCCAACCCTTACAAAAATTAAGCCAGTCTGCAAATAATAAGCTTGGTAGTGTTAGTGGTAGCTTTTTAGTCGGGCTGTTATCGGCGTTGGTGGTTTCGCCTTGCGTTACAGCACCGTTATCGGGCGCTTTATTTGCTGTTGCTGCCATTGGCAATGTTGGACTTGGTTTTATTGCGTTATTTTTACTTGGTTTGGGTTTGTCTTTACCTTTGGTTATATTTGCGGCTACACAGGGCAAGGTTATGCTAAAAGCTGGCGAGTGGATGAACTGGGTTAAGCAAGGTTTTGCTTATCTTATGTTTGCGTTAGCTATTATGATGCTTGAACGTGTTTTCGTAAGCTCATGGATGTTGGCTTTATGGTCTGCTTGGTTTGTGTGGATGGCTTATTGGCTTTGGCGATGGGCTGGAAAATGGCAAATCCTTAGCAAATTGCTTGCCAGCATCACTTTTATTTGGGCAATTTGCCTTGCAGTCGGTGCCATCACTGGCAGTACAGATAGTATGAGACCTTTGAGTCAAATTAACCAGCCAGTGCCGTTAACAAATGATAAAAAGTCAGACATCAAACTCACTCAGTTAGCAAAACTTGATGAGCAATTAGCACAGCAACCAAAAGTGGTTGTGGATATTGTGGCAGATTGGTGCGTTGAATGTCGTATTATGGAAAAAAACTTATTTGTAAACCCACCCGCCGAGCTGAATAATTGGCAGCTGATTAAACTGGATATTACTGATGCCGATGATAGTAAAGCGGTGCTTGCTAGGTATAAATTGTTTGGACCACCTGCACTACTGTATTACAAAGAAGGGCAGCTGCAAGCTATCCAGGTTGGAGAAACAAAACGTAAACAGTTTGAGCAAGCTTTGAATATTTTAAATAAAAAATGAGGGTGAAAATTATTTCTAGTTAGTGACTACATTGGTGATTAATAATTAAGTATAATGTGTTTTTTAATTGTAATATGATATGCAAAACCACTAAATTTAAAGAGTTTTTATGCGAGTTGATGCTACTTTTTTTAAAAATACAATAATGAAAACACTGTTCTTTGGTAGTTTTTTGGGTACACTTTTGGCTTGCCAGCCACCTATTGGTGATGCTAACGAAAATAGTAATCAAGTGGCGGGACAAGAAGCCGTAAAACAAAACAAGATTTCAATTAGTTGTCATAATCAAGCGATCGTCAAAGCCTTTAATCAAAAAAAGTCTAATGTGCAAGTAAAAGGCTGCGCTACCATTGTTGCCATGTTGCCAGATGATACCAAGGGTAGTCAGCATCAACGTATGATTGTTGCATTAAATGATGTAAAACCACGTCATACGATTTTAATAGCACATAATATTGATCTTGCACCCAAGGCAAAAACAGCAAAAAAAGGCAAAAAAATCAATTTTTATGGCGAATATGAATATACAGAAAAAGGTGGTGTAGTTCATTGGACACATCATGACCCAGCGGGGCGTCATCAAGGTGGTTGGATAGAAGTTGATGGTAAGCGCTACGAATAGTGTGGATCCTAAAAAATATCGTTAAAATTGTATACCTTTAATATAAGGTAGCTTATTAATTTGGAGAGAGTTGGATGCGGCAGTTAGTGAACCGACAATATGGTAAAAAAATATATGGTAATAAATCTCAAGGTAAAACAGTATTATTAATGAGTATGTTGGCAGTGACGTCTGTTGCCAATGCAACGCCAGAGGTTACCGTTAAACCAAGCACAGAGTTGTTTTTAGCCTGTGCTCAAGTAAACAAAGATGCTGCTCGCTTGGCTTGTTATGACAAAGTTTCAGCCAAAGCAGAACTACCAAATTTTGTGGCAGAGAAGGCAGCAATCGACTTAGGAAAAACTTTTCAGTCAGCTATTAAAGGTAAACCTGAAGTGGTGCTTGAGGGTGAAAGAGCAGGATACATTGTAGAAGAGGTTGACAAAGAACCTAGTGATAATAAAAAGGCTAAACAACAAGAAAATGGCAAACAAGCGTTTGATAATCAAGTTTTAGGACAGGTTGGGGTTACTCAAAGAGATGTAGAAAAATATTCTCCATTGAGTTTGGCATATGATTTAGATAAAAACAGTGAAGTTGGTAATTTTAAATTGCGTGCGCATAACCCAATGTATGTTTTGCCTGTGTTTGTGCATGATAAGCCAAATCGTACACCAAGTTCACCAAACCAGCCTTCGCCTAAGCCAATGGGCGATACTTACCGTGCGCCAGAAGCCAAATATCAATTGTCGGTAAAAACCAAAGTAGCAGAAGACTTGTTTGATACCAATGCGGATTTATGGTTTGGTTATACCCAACAATCGCATTGGCAAGTTTACAATGAAGATAACTCTCATCCGTTTCGTGCAAGCGATTATATGCCCGAAATCTTTGTGACTCAACCTGTTACAGCAGAGTTACCTTTTAATGGTCAGCTGCGGATGATTGGGGCAGGATTGATGCACCATTCAAATGGTGAAGATGATCCATTATCACGTTCATGGAATAAAATGTACCTTATGGCAGGTGCCGAATGGGGTGACTTAACGGTTATTCCTCGTTTTTCTAAACGTCTTGAAACTGAAAAAGATAAGGACGATGATAACCCAGATATCGAAGATTTTTATGGTTTTGGTGATGTCAAAGTGTTTTATCCATTAGATGACAAAAACAACGTTGCAGGCACCTTTAGGCTTAACCCAAGTACTGGCAAGGGAGCGGTGCAAGTTGATTATACGCATGAGCTTGATAATGGCGTCAGTATGTATTTGCAACTTTTCCATGGTTATGGTGAGTCGATTATTGACTACAATCATGAAGACACCACGGTTGGTGTTGGCGTCATGCTAAATGACTGGCAAGGTTTATAAAACCTGTTTATGCCTTTACCTTACCAATTTGGCATGCTGATGGCGAGTTATGTTCATCAGCGTTGCCATTTGTGTGGTGTTAACTACAGTAAAAAATCATTCCCTAAATCCGCATCAATTTGCCAGCAGAAACCCTCTATAAAATTACTAACACGTTTTGATACGGGCGTGCTTTGTGATGCTTGCCATAATACCATTGCGTGGTTGCCTAAAAACTTTGAGTTGGTCATTAATGGTGGAAACCTACCTATATACCCTGCCAGTTTATATCAACATCCGATTGATTCGGTCATTCGTCGTTTTAAGTTTCATGAGGATATGACACAATTACCCATTTTGGTTCATTTAATTCACCAGTTGCCACGTCCGCATGGTTGTCATTCTTCCAATGCGGTTATCCTGCCAATGCCAACTACCAAGTCTCGATTAAAACACCGCGGGTTTGATCCTGTTAGTGTGTTGGCACCTTATCTTTCTAAACATTGGGGTATCCCGATATGGCGAGGTGTGGCTCGAGTTGATGACAGCGTAAGCCAACGTGGGTTATCAAGAGTTGAACGCTTAAATAACCTAAATGGTGCGTTTGTTGTTACTAAGCAAATCCCAAGAAAACGCATTTTGTTGTTTGATGATGTGGTTACGACAGGTGCAACCATGACCGCTTTAGCGAACACGATATCGCCTATCTGGTCTCCGCCAATTCAAAAAACTAATCACACACCACAGTTACAGGGATTTTGTCTTGCATATCGGCATATAAATGGTGACAATAGATTGAAATAAAAAACAAATAACAGGGATGTTTGATGCGTTTAAGTAAAGCCAGCCAATATGGTGTTGGGCTGATAGAAGTACTGGTAGCTTTGCTGTTGTTAGCCATTGCGGTATTAGGATATAGTGCTTTACAAATGACAGCAATCAAATTAACCAATGAGTCCGCTAAAAGAACGACCGCTAATCTAATTATGCAGCAGCTTGGACAAACGGTAAGGGCAAATCCGTCAGCCATTCATGTTTTTTCTAATCAAATTAATCAGCGTTCTAGCGCCAGTGTGGCTAAACCCAATCAGCTTTGTGGGTTTGAGTTATCATCTTCAGGTACGTCAAATTTATGTACAGCACAGCAGTTGGCGGCGGCAGAGGCCTATGTTATCACCAAAAAAACACAACAGACCGGGTTAACAATTCAAATGATACCTTGCCCAACCAATCAACGACAGGGTGTGTATTGTGCAATTATTGCGTGGCAAAATACGTTAGCGATTGTAGGTGAAGGGCTGAATGCTTGTGTCAATCATAAAGGTGTGTACCATCCAAACACTACTTGTTTAATTGCTGAACTCAGTTAATTTAAGCAATAAGCATGCAAAAATATGCCAAAAAATAAAACACCTTCTCAAACTGGTTTTACTTACATAGAGTTGTTAATTGCACTTAGCATTGGCTTGATAATCATCGCTGCGGTATTACAAGTTTTATATCATAATGCTGGCTCAGTAAAACGTCAGTCTGCTCATGCAGACTTGCAAGATACTATGGTTTTTTCAATTAACTTTGTTAAAAAGCAAATACGTAAAGCAGGAATGGGCGCAAAGGCAAATCATCAGCACTCGGGTCACATACTCAAGCAAGACACCGTGTATGGTGGTATTGTGATGACAGCACCTAACCAAGCATTTGGCAGTATTGATAATGCAGTTAGCACAAATTTGCATGGCATTAGGTTGGGTAATGCAGCGGTTCCAAAGCGTTTGTTGTCACGTTCGGCTGTTGGTAGCAGTAATGTTTTACAACAAAAAAGCGACCAATTAACCATTTTATATTTAATGCCAAATAGTGGGCATTATGATTGTCAGGGCAGGGGCATCCCTAAAGGCTATTATGTTATTGAGCGTTATTTTGTGCGCAAAGATAAAAATGCGACGGCGTTGGCATGTGCTTCTAGCAATTTTAAAGTGGTAGCAAAACGTATGGAAGACATCACTCAATGGGTTGATATTAGTGTTTATACCAAACCCAATGGCAAAACAGTAAAATCATATTTTTCTGGTAGAGGAAGTGTTATTATCCCCAATGTTGATTATTTTCGGGTGATGTATGGCGTGAGTGATATGGATAACGACTCTCAAGCCAATGAGGATGCAGTCAATACAATTGAGTATATTGCAGCCAATAATGCCGAACAAGCACAGGGCTTTGATGAGTTGAATAAACGAATTGTGAGTGTAAGGTTTGGCTTACTCATGCATTCGCAAATTAATCAGGTTAATGCTTTTAAAAAGCAGCTGCCTCATCCACAAGATCGTTTTAAAGTGTTAGATAAACAAAATTTGATGCTCAATACCAAGCAGGACATGGGTAATTTTAATAGACAAGTTTTAGAGTCGACTATTTTACTAAGAAACGCCAGAGCCATCTATTAATAAAGCAGGGCGGTAATAAAACAGGACGGTATGAAATAAGCAGTATGTGATATACTCTCGTACCATTGATAAGTTTGAAGACAAGCTCGAGATAACTTTAGCATAATTTTGGACTTTAGGTTTTAAAGTGCTTGGTTAAAACAGCTGATAAAAATCAGAACCGAGCATAATAGATACAAATTAAAAGGATAATAAACTAATGGCAAATGACGTAATATTTTCACCACAAATTACGGTTGACCGTATTGAAGGCATTGTACAACAAGGTTTTAAAACCGTGATTAATAACCGTCCAGATGGTGAAGAAATAGATCAGCCAACCAGTAAACAGATTGCGGATGCGTGTGAGCAAGCTGGGCTTGCGTATGGCGAGTTTTTATTTTCTGGTAATGATTTAACCGAGCAGTTAGTGGTAGAGTTTGCTGAATATTTTAATCAAGCAGAACAGCCTGTATTTATGTTTTGCCGTTCTGGAAATCGCTCAAATGTGATTTATCAAACGGCTGTGCAGATGGGATTAATTAACGAGTAATATAAAGCTCTATATTGTATTAAATATGAAGAAACATCAAATCACGAATGCACCACAAATTGGTAATGAGCAAGTCGCGCAAATTGCCCAAAAAGGCTATAAAACCATCATATGTTTTTGCAAAAATGATGAATGCAAACACCAGCCGACACATGCTGAGATTGAAAAAAGCTGTCATCAGGTAGGTATCGCCTTTAAGGCCATTCCGTTTGCGGCATCTGAGTTAAGTCATGCACAGGTTACCGAATTTGCTGAGTACTTTAACCAAGTCGAACACCCTGTTTATATGTATTGTCAAACAGGGGTTAGAGCCAAACTCATTTATCAGGCGGCTTTGGTTTCTGGATTATTAGACTAACAGACCAATAGCAATTAGCTAATATATATCATCGTTATAAAAAGAGACCGCTCAATTGAGCGGTCTCTTTTCATGTATTATAAATTTGATATTTAAAAAACATTAAAAATGATAGCCAACCTTCATACCCAGTGCATAACCGTCAGAATCTTCCATCGATAAAGCAGGCGTCTTGGGATCATCTGAAGGTATTTCTCCCCCTTCAATATGCAGATATTGTGCACCGCCACCAACAGTAAGCTGATCGGTTAAGTCGTACTCTGCACCAATAGCCAAGCTGGTAACCGCATTATAAGGACCAAGTAAGCTTAATGGTTGACCGGTTCCACTGTCATAAGCTGCACGAATCTCAGCAGCAAATCTAGGTGTAAACTGTTTCGCAACGGCGACTTCTACCGAGTATTGGTCATCGGCATATTCAGCTAATGGTTCACCATTTCTTAATTGGGTGCTTAATGGTGGAGACACTTCAAACTTTGACCATTCTACCCAACGGGCATTAACCATGCCCAATAGCTGGTGCTTACGGCTTAACCCTGTCTGAAAATCAACAGACACAGACTGAGGGAAAGTAACATCGGTTAAGCTATGTGTTTCATCTGAAGTGCCCAGTGGTGATGAAATGGTTTCAATGCCATGTACGCTGTACTTAGCAGGGGCACGGTAGGTAATAGCAGTACGCATGGCGATTTCTGGTTTTTCAAAGGCAACACCAACCATAGGTACCCAGGTCGTTTCTTTATCAAAGTCTAAATTATAAAGCGTTGGTGCTAAGGATGAAGTCTGTAATGCTTTTAACTGACCAGCTTGTTCGGCATTGAGCACGCCAGCTTTTTGTCCTTTTATTAATTGTTGGTAAGCATCTTGAGAAACATTGGCTCTTTCTAAAACCTTACTTAGACCAACGGGTGTAGCCCCTTTTACATTACCAGAAATTGATTGATGCTCAACACCGCCATAAACCCAAATGTTACGGTCGGTTGGTTTACCAGCAGCCACAATACCAATGCTCTCGGTTTTAACATGGGCTTCTGTTGCGCCATACTGGTTGTTAAACATATTACCAGTAGGGTAGCTTGAGTCAACGCCCCAAGGACCATTGTAAAACAACGCTACGGCACTGTTTTTTGTTGGCGCTATTTTTGCAACCGCACCGACCATGCCATAGTCTTCCATCATGTTGGGGACTTTATTACCTAAAGCATCGGTACCTTTTAAATCAGGATTTACGTAGGCATAGTTTACTTCGGCATAGTTGCCTTCTATAAACAAAGGTAAAATTGGTTGTTGAGAACGCTCAAGACCAGCAGCGTGAGATATGGTTGCTATGCTAACAGAAGCAATCATAGCCAATGATAAATGAGATAGTTTCATATAAAAGATAAAAACCCTTTTTGGAATAAAACGTTAAAAAAAGTTAAGCTTCACAGAAGCTTAACTTAATTGTATGGTCATAATTTACTGTTGAGTACGTTAGAGACAATTTTAGAAATCAACATTAAAAATAGGTATAAACAAATGCGACTTATTTTTTTGCCGTACTCTCAGTTTGCTAATTATACTATAGCTTTTACCATTTTAGTCTTTTTTACTAAATAAACTAACAAGGCTTTGGTACTATCAAAGTTTTATGGTTACAGTTTTGCCGCAACTTCTGCGCCTTGTTTAATCGCACGTTTGGCATCTAATTCGCCAGCATATTTAGCACCACCAATAATATGATAATTTGCGTGGGTGACAGCATCTTCTTTTGGCATTAAGTCATTGACCGATACTTGACCTGCACATACCACAATGGTATCTACTCTTAATAGCTGACGATTGCCTTCTGGGTTGGTAATCCATAATCCTTCATCAGTGACTTCTTCATAAGTAACACCAGACATTTGCATCACCCCATGCGACTGTATGGCGGCTCTATGTACCCAGCCGGAGGTTTTATTTAAGCCTTTGCCTAATCGACCAGCTTTACGTTGCATTAAGTAAACTTGTCTTTTGCGGGCAATGGCTTTAGGTTTGGTTAAACCGCCGTCTGATTGATAGTTTGCATCATTGTTAACGCCCCATTCGGCACGCCAATCGGCAATGTCTTGTGGTTTTGGTCGATAGCTTGGATCATTTAACTTATCTGTCAGTTCGTGCAAAGGCTCACTATGATGGGCGGTTAAATATTCACTAACGTCAAAGCCAATACCACCTGCACCAATCACGGCAACTTTGTCACCAGCAGTGGCATTGCCAGATAGTAAGTCAGCATAGCTAATCACTTTAGGGTGTTCGGCACCTGTCAGCTTGCCTTCTAAACTACGAGGAATAACCCCAGTTGCGATAACAACCTCATCAAATTGCCCTTCATCTAGCAGGTCTTGATTTACTTTTGTATTTAACTTAACGGTTACGCCATTATGAGCGAGTTGTTCGCGGAAGTAGCGGACACTTTCAAAAAACTCTTCTTTACCTGGAATGACCTTGGCATAGTTAAATTGACCGCCTAAAGTATCTTTTGCTTCAAATAATGTTACTTCATGCCCTCTTTCGGCAGCAATAACAGCGGTACTCATACCAGCAACGCCACCACCAACAATGGCAACTTTTTTAGATTTTTTGGCAGGCTTGTAGGTCAGCTCTGTTTCGTGGCAGGCTTGTGGGTTGACCAAACAAGATGAGCGTTTGTTTTCAAATGTGTGGTCAAGGCAGGCTTGGTTACAGGCAATACAGGTATTAATTAAGTTTGCTTGCCCTTGCTTGGCTTTATTTGCCCAAGCAGGGTCTGCCAGTAGGGGTCTTGCCATTTGAACTAAGTCGCCTTGACTATTGGCAATGATGTCTTCAGCAGTATCTGGCATATTAATACGGTTGGATGCCATTACAGGGATGCTAACATGTTTTTTAACCTCGGCGGTATAATCAACAAAACCTGCCCTTGGTACACTGGTAACAATCGTTGGGACACGGGCTTCATGCCAACCAATACCTGTATTAATAATGGTAACGCCAGCTTCTTCTAAAGCTTTTGCAACGGTAATAACTTCATCCATCACGTTGCCATCTGATACCAAATCTAGCATAGATAAACGGAAGGTAATAATAAAGTCAGAACCAACAGCAGCACGAACAGCACGTACCACTTCAATTGGAAACTTCATACGAGCGTGTATGTCACCGCCATATTCGTCGGTTCTTTGGTTAACGTGTTGGCTTAAAAATTGATTAAGCAAGTAACCTTCTGACCCCATAATTTCAACGCCGTCGTAGCCTGCTTGTTTAGCAAGGCTGGCACAGCGGGCAAAGTCTTTAACAGTTTTTTTAATGTTAGACTTGCTCATGCTACGTGGTTTAAATGGCGATATGGGAGATTTAATTGGGCTAGCAGAAACAACAAAGGGGTGATAACCATAACGACCACTGTGTAAAATTTGCATGACAATTTTACTGTTATGTTTATGTACGGCATCCGTTACTTTTTTATGGTTACGGATATCCAATTTACTGCTCATCGTGCCGCCTGCTGGTAATAACCAACCTTCGCGGTTTGGTGAAATACCACCCGTAATCATCATGGCAGTGCCACCTTTTGCACGTTCTGCAAAATAGGCTGCAAGTTTGTCGTAATTATAGAATCTGTCTTCAAGCCCTGTATGCATAGAACCCATAACAACACGGTTTTTAAGTGTAGTAAAACCTAAATCAAGTGGTTCAAATAAGTGAGGATAATGTGGGTTTTTTGTTTGGGTTTGAATGTTGTCTGTAACATCATTTGTCATTTTAAATCCTTTTTTTTAGCTGGCGAATTGCTGGCACATACTGACCAATGCGAAAACTATCATATCATTAATATATTTAAGGAGTGTATTAGATATGACTGCTGCGTTTACAAAAATGAAAATGATTTTAATTATTAACAATAATGTGTAAGAATAGCTTAGGTGTATGATAAACAACTAATTTAAAGTATGAATCAATTTTACATCAGTAATAATTTTAACTAATAAAGGATCATTTTTATGAGCATAAAACCAACTACTTTAGCGGCATTACAAAACTTAGAATTGCCTGCTATTGCCTCGCCAATGTTTTTAATCTCTAACCCTAAAATGGTGATAGAAACATGTAAGGCCGGGGTGATAGGCAGCTTTCCTGCTTTAAACCAAAGAGAAAACGCAGGGTTTGACCAATGGCTTTCAGAGATAAAATCATCACTTGATGCAGAGCGTGAACAAGGTAAAAATCCGGCTCCCTTTGCAGTTAATTTAGTGGTACATAAAACCAATAAACGACTAGAGCAAGACCTAAAAACCATTGTTAAGCACCAAGTACCTATCGTGATTACCTCTTTAGGCATTAATCAAGATGTGATTGATGCGGTGCATAGTTATGGCGGATTGGTATTTCATGATGTGATACAAACACGCCATGCTATTAAAGCGGCAACGGGTGGTGTTGATGGGCTGATTCTTGTGTGTGCTGGGGCAGGTGGTCATGCTGGCACTTTAAACCCATTTGCTTTTGTTGGCGAAGTACGTAAACTTTATAAAGGTATGGTTATTTTGGCTGGTTGTATTTCTTCGGGAGCAGATGTTGCCGCAGCAAAAGCCATGGGGGCAGACTTTGCTTATATGGGGACGCGTTTTATTGCCACTCAGGAGGCAAATGCGGTAGCAGGTTATAAGGAGATGGTTGTAGAAAGCCATACATCAGATATTATGTACACGCCAAATATTTCTGGTATTCATGCAAACTTTTTAACACCGAGTATTATTAATAGTGGTATTGACCCTAATAACTTAGTTAAGCCAGAAAAAATTGATTTAGGTGATGAACTAACAGCAAAAGAAGACAGCGATGGTGATAAAACCGATGGTGCTTGGAAGACAATTTGGTCGGCAGGGCAAGGTGTGGGTAGCATCGATAAAATATTGCCGGTTGCTGGATTGGTTGATGAGCTAAAAGCAGAATATGCACAGGCAAAAGCAAACATTTAAGCAAATTAGATTGCAATAAACAATTTATTAAAACAATAAGAAACAGGTTTTAAAGGTCGGTTACACAACCGACCTTTTTCTCCTTTATATGCTTGTCAGTCACTCTGATAAGTGTTTTAATGGTCGGTGTATTTTGTAATCCATTTCTTAGTAACACACAAGCAGATAAGTGCATGAAAGATAAACCGCTCCCGACCAATTTTGATGACTCTTTTGATAATCATATCCTATCAGATAATGAACTAATGGCAGCCATTGATATTGGTTCTAACAGTTTTCATTTAGCCATTGCACGGCTTGACCACGGAGAAGTTCGCAAAGTTGCTTCTATGTCAGAAAAAGTTCAGCTTGGTGCTGGGCTTGATGAGAATGATATGCTGAGTCAAGAAGCACAACAACGTGGAATCGACTGCTTATCACGCTTTATGGGGCGATTAGAATCTGTATTACCAGACCGCTTACGTATTGTTGCGACCAATGCTTTGCGCCAAGCGGCCAATGCCAACGATTTTATTAAAGCGGCAAATGCCATTTTACCCAAACCTATAGAAGTAATTGCCGGGCGAGAAGAAGCCCGTTTAATTTATTTGGGTGTATCGCATACCAATGCCAGTACAGACAAACGTTTGGTAGTTGATATTGGTGGTGGTTCGACCGAGTTTATTATTGGGCAAGAGTTTGAGCCAATTTTAACAGAAAGCTTACAAATGGGCTGTGTGTCTTATACCAAATCTTATTTTGAAGATGGCAAAATTACTGAAAAAGCGTTTGAAAAAACCGTATCGGCTGCCCGCAAGCAAATTTTAGCAATCAGCGGTAGTTATCAAAACTCGGGTTGGTCTAGCGTTGTTGGCTCTAGTGGCACAATGAAAGCAGTAAGAAATGTATTAGTTGCCCAAGGTTGGTCTGATGATCAAGAACGTATTACTTATGAAGGGGTTAAAAAGCTAGAAAAACTTTTACTTAAAATAGGGGATGTGAATGACATCCAGCTAGAAGGGGTAAAAGAGCATCGTAAAGCCGTGTTCCCTGCCGGTGTTGCCATTGTGCGTTCCATTATGAAAGTGTTTGGCATAGAAGTCATTACCTATTCTGATGGCGCATTGCGTGAAGGTGTGATGTATGACATGCTGGGGCGCTTTGCAAGCGAAGATGTGCGTGATAGAAGTGTGCAAGCATTAATTAAACGCTATTCGGTAGACAAAGCACAAGGTGAACGTGTGGTTAAATCAAGCAACCAGCTGTTTAAACAAGTGCAAAACCGTTTAGGCTTAAAAACAGAAGATGCAGATTTGCTAAGAAGGTCGGCATTTTTGCATGAAATTGGCTTGGCTATTAGTCATAGTGGTTACCATAAACACAGTGCTTATTTGCTAGAGCACTCAGACGTACCTGGCTTTTCACAGGTTGATCAATTGCGTATGGCACAAATTGTACAAAACCATCGCCGTAAGTTAAAGTCAGACGGTTATGAGCTAGTAAAAATGGTCGGTGGTGAAACCTTAGTGAACTTGTGCCTCATTTTACGTTTGGCGGTGCTTATTAATCATAGTCGAGCTGACCAAAACCAATTACCAATAGAGCTTTCTATTATTGATGCCACCCATTGGCAAGTTAACATTATAGGGGCAGAGGACGATGTCTTATTGTTAACCTCAGATTTGTCTGAAGAAGTTACTCAATTTTCTAAATGGGGTGTCACGCTTAGTATTGCTTAAATAGCTTATTAATTAAGTGTTGAGCTAAAAACTAGGTGCTTTATATCGGTAATGTTAATTTAGTTCGCATTTGTTGATTAGCTCAGCAATATTATTGGTTACTTAATAGCATTTTTGAAACATGATGAAACATTTAGCGATTTGTGATACCATGGCATAAATTTAAGTGTACACTTGTACAAAATAACATATTAGGATTATAAAATGAGTAGCGTTTGGGAAAGCGTCCAGTTAGCACGCCATGCAAAGCGTCCATTGTTTATGGATTATGCCAGTCAGTTATTTAGTGAGTTTGATATTTTGCACGGTGATAGACTGTATGGTGATGATAAAGCCATTGTTGGTGGTTTGGCACGTTTAAATGGCGAGTCAGTAATGCTAATAGGTCAGCACAGAGGTCGCAGTACGCGTGAGCGTATTGAACATAATTTTGGTATGGCAAACCCTGAAGGGTATCGTAAATCTATCCGCCTTGCGAAAATGGCAGAACGTTTTAATTTGCCTGTTTTAACCTTTATTGATACTCAGGGAGCTTATCCTGGTGTAGGGGCAGAAGAACGAGGTCAAGCGCAAGCCATTGCCGAAAGCATTGCTGTTTTTAGTGCCTTAAAAGTCCCTGTTATTGCAACAGTCATTGGTGAAGGTGGTTCTGGTGGTGCATTAGCCATTGGGGTTGCCGATCGTGTTAATATGCTTTCAAACAGTATTTATTCGGTTATCTCGCCAGAAGGCTGTGCCTCCATTTTATGGAAGACAGCAGAAAAAGCGAGTGATGCGAGTGAGGCATTAAAGCTTAATGCCAGTAACCTGTATCAACTGGGTTTAATTAATGACGTGGTTGATGAAGGCGAGGGGGCTCATATTAATGCCGAGCCTGTTATGGCAAAGTTAAAAGATTTGATTACCAAACAGCTTGATGAATTAAAAGGGTTAACGGTTGATGAAATGTTAGAGCAAAGATATCAACGATTAAAATCATTTGATTCTAGTTTATCGTTAAGTTAATTCATACGCTAACAATTAAAAATAACTCAAACATAATCAGGTTTGGGTTATTTTTTTGCCTAAATTTGCTATTATTTCATTGCGGTTGCAATCTATGTTTTTTAAACGAATGATAAAAAACATCCTAAAACAATAAAAGGCAAAATTATGACTAACGCCTCCTTTCCTTACAAAGCAGCTATTTTTGACTTAGATGGCACCTTGCTAAATGCAGAACATAAACTTGGCGATTTGACAATTAAAACATTAAAACAATGTACTAATTTGGGGGTAGATATTTTTATTGCGACTGGGCGTAATTACCCAGATGTATACAAAATGGTAAAAAAATTGGCAATTGATGATGTGGTGCTGGTAACGTCAAATGGTGCAAGGGCAGATTTTTTAAATGGCAAAAAAGTACTACATCATTATATTGAGCCAAACATTGCTAAGGGGCTATTTCAAACGCCATTTGATACGACAAAGGTTTATTTAAACAGTTATCAGGGGGATGATTGGTTCATTAACCAACCTGTGCCAGAATGGCAACAATATTTTGCTGAGTCTGGCTATAGTTATAAACTGACTGATTTTAATACGCAACACACGCAAGCCGTAGAAAAAATATTCTTTATTGCTAAAGACGTAGACAACCCAATAGGGCTAGCACCAGTTGAGGCGTATGTAACTCAGCATTTTGCTGATGTTGTGCAAATTACGCATTCAATGCCCACTTGTTTTGAGCTAATGGCAAAAGGTGTCAATAAAGGTAAAACACTAAGCGAACTAACCGCTATGCGTGGGTATGCACTAAGTGATTGCATCGCCTTTGGTGATGGCATGAATGATATTGAGATGCTGCAGAGTGTTGGTAAAGGCTGTGTGATGGCAAATGCTGATCAAAAAGTAAAAGATACCTTACCAAAACTGGAAGTCATTGGTAATCATAAACAAGAAGCTGTAGCACAATATTTGCAAAATTTGTTGGCAAAACCTCAATATTGCGATAGTCTGTACAGGTTGCATAATAAAAACAAAAAGTCATTATAAAAAACCCTAATTATAAGAGTTGCTATATGAAAAACATTGGTTTATTTTACGGAAGCACCAGCGGTAACACAGAAGAAGTTGCCGAGATGATACAAGCAGAAACCACCAAACGTGGTATCGACATAGATGTACAAGACATTCATTATTTAGATGATTCAACTGAAATGTTTACCTATGAGCGTTTGATAATAGGTATCCCCACTTGGTGTTTTGGTGACCACCAAGATGATTGGCAAGACTTTCTTGACTATATGGATAAAACGACCGATTTATCTCATCAAACCATTGCGTTTTATGGGCTTGGCGACCAAGAGGGTTATGCCGAGTGGTTTTTAGACTCGATGGGATTTTTTGCTGACCTTTTTGAAAAAATGGGTGCAAAAATAATTGGGCAGTGGGCAAATAAAGGTTATGATTTTACGAGCTCAACCGCATTAAGAGACGATGGTAAATTTGTTGGATTAGCTTTGGATGAAGATTGCCAAAGTGAGCTAACAGAAGGGCGGGTTATGCAGTGGTTGGACGACATATTACCGCAATTTAAACAAATGGAAAACAAATAAGCGTTTGGTTATTTACCATTGTTAAAGACAAAAACAAACAATGCCATGTTTTATAATTTGGCATTTTTTTAATTTTGAATCAGCTTTTTACCACTTTTTAAACCACTGATTAAATCTGAGATATGATGAATGTCCAAATTTTGTTGGGCACGAGTGCAAGCAACATACAAAAGTCGCAATTCTTCTGGGCTAATTTTTACGCCATGCTTGCTTACATCATAATAAAAATCATCATCAAGTTGTACGCGGGACCATTCAAGCCCTTTTGCCTTATGAGCGGTAGAAATCACATAATCAGCACTATCCATATCTGATAGGCTGCTTACGGCTTGTTTAATGGTATTTGAGCCGTGTTCATCAACAAGTTTAACAAGGGTTTTTATATCATTACCCTCGTTGCTTTCAGCATATTCTTGCACTTCTGACCAGTTATAAAAATAGGCAAGCTCTGGCACGCCAAATGCTGGTTTACCATTTTTTAAGTTTTCGGCAGATTGGCAAAATTTAAGCATTCTGTCGGTATCTGCTTGTAAGGCAATTTTATGACCACGTTTTAAGCCATTTAGTAACTGTAACATGGCAGAGGCATTGGTACGGCAAAGTATGGCATCTTTTGAACCATTAACCAAACTTTTTGCTGTGGTTGATTTTTTATCTGGATTACCACGCAAAGGCACTTCTTCTTGTAATGCTTTTAAAAACACATTAGCAACATCGGCAATACCTTCACCAAATCTAAAAGATTGCGTGAGCAAAGTTTGCGGTAGTGGCAAACGCTTCATTGCATTTACTGCCCCTCGCCATTCATAAATTTGCTGGTGAGCGTCGCCCACATAAATAACTTGGCTTTGCTGTTGGGTTAATATGCCCATCATGAGTGGGTCGGCATCTTGTGCTTCATCAAACAAAATAAAGTCGGCAGGGATGATGGGCTTTGATAGTGCCCAAAGTTTTAGGTAAATATCATGCCCAATGCCAGCGGGGTGGCGGGCATCAATCGACTGTAACCAACGCTGTTCTACTGCTGGATATAGCAGTTCTCTTAAACTTTCTGCATCCTCGTCACTAACCCATTTAGGAAACTGTAAATGACGTGGCGCAGGGTAGCTAGCATGGGTGGCACAAAAATTACTGACGGCATCACTAACAAACCTAGCCAGCCTGGCTGGCGTAAAGGTTACAGGCGTGCTTTTGCCTTCAATTTTTCTTCGGATTTGTATTTTTTGTAATCCTAAATCACTACCAATGCGGGCAGGTGAAAATCTAGGGAGTGATAGTTTGGCAGTAACTTCTCTGGGTACGTGACGATAAGCAAGTGAATGAAAGGTACGGCATTCAACGTGATTAGGAAATTTTTGTTGTGCTTCGTTTGCAATGGCTTTGTTAAAGGCCAGGTAAAGCCCGCGGCCGCCCAGCCGTTCGCCAATTAATTTAAGTGTAGTGGTTTTACCAGCACCTGCGTATGCCACTACTTTAAAAGACTTGCCGTCCAACGCCATTTGCAGAGCGTTAATTTGCTCTTCGGTTGGGTTGGCTTCATAGGCTTGCAGCTGGGTCATTTTTGGCTCACGCTTTTTTTGGGAGATGATGATAATTAAATAAAGGTTACTATTGTATATGGTTTTTAAATTGAATTTTTGTTATTTATGCTATTATTTTGATTAATGACATAATAATGAGAAGTTTTAATTATGCAAAACTATTTGATTACTGTTTATGATGATCCTTTGACCAGTGATGATGATTGGTTAGATATAGAAGAATTCGTCAAAAAGTTTGGCAAAGAAAATTTAGATAAATACTTTGAGATCGAAACTGATTTCATAAAAACAATTTTAGAGTTTGTAAATTTTTTTTCTTATGAAGATTCTTCTTCCCCTTTGGCGGTACTAATTGCACTGAAAGATTTCGAATTAAATAAAAATTATCCAGACTATCAATTCTATGGGTTGGATTGGCGAATCGAGAAGCTCTCTAAATTGCGTGAAAAAAATTTTTTATTCATGTCAGAAAAAGAGAAAGATTTCATTTTAAGGTGTTGTGTTCGATTTTGGTGTACCTTAAGTTTTATACACAATAATTTATCTGCAAGACTAAAAATTGATACTGGCGCATCAGAAGTATTTTATGTATTTTTGAAGCTATGTGACAGCTATAATATTAATGATATTTTTACACCAAAAGAAAAAGTATTTTTCTATCATGGCTATGATGTGGATGATGATGACTTAACAGAGTTCCCTGAGAGTTGCGGTAAAAAAGTTGAAGGCTTAAACTTATAAAGTCTTACCCAACAACCGCATTTGTTTGTTTCTCTTTAACCAAAACCTTAGCCAAAACCAGCCCGAGTTCAAACAATAACCACATAGGGATAGCAAGCATCAACATAGACACCCCATCAGGTGGCGTCACAATCGCAGCAACCGCAAAACAGCCCACAATAATATAACGGCGTTTATCTTCTAAAGCCTCAGTAGATACCACCCCTGCCAACACCAACAATAACGTCACCACAGGAATCTCAAACGTTGCCCCAAACACCAAAAACAACTTCATCGCAAAACTAAGATAA
This sequence comes from Psychrobacter sp. HD31, assembly GCF_051097895.1. GTDB lineage: Bacteria > Pseudomonadota > Gammaproteobacteria > Pseudomonadales > Moraxellaceae > Psychrobacter. The sequence continues at coordinate 1,175,810 of NZ_CP142525.1, read as the reverse complement.
CTATTAATATCCGTCATCGGCAACACATTTTCTGGCGAAAACACAATAAAAAACTTTAAGACACCTTGTAGTACAATAAAATAAGCAAATGCCACCCCCGCATAAAATAAAACAACCGAAGCCAACAAAATAGGAATGGCGATTTTTTTCTCTTTTTTATACAGCCCTGGTGCCACAAATGCCCATACCTGATACAAAATATAAGGCATGGCAATAAAGGCAGCAACAAACAAGGTTAACCGAAGTGGTGCCATAAATGGGGTGGTCACATCGGTTGCTATCATTGAGGCATTGGCAGGTAACTGAGCCACCAAAGGGTCAGAGAAAAAGTCGTATAATTGGCGAGAAAAGCCAATCAGTGCTAAAAAGATAACCAATACGCCAGCAAATACTTTTACCAAACGACGACGCAGTTCTACTAAGTGGTCAATAATTGGTGAGTTTGCTAAGCTGTCATCTGCTTCTATTTCATCTTTAGATAAGATGGGGGGCGTATCTTGTGGTGTGTTAGTCATGATGGGTGTCAGCTTGTTTGGTTTGAGCCAGTTCTTGGTTTTGTTCTTCTTGTAGTTTTTGCATGTTGCCACGCATTTCACGCAGTTCTTTTTGCATATTGGCTTCGGCTTCACGTATTTTGGTGAGTTCGGCTTGCATTTGTTTACGGGTTTCTGCAAGGTCGAGTTCGTTTTCTAGTTCGGCTTGTAGGTTTGCCATGGTGCGTCTGGCTTTGCTATACCATTTGCCAGCCGTTCGGGCTGCTTGTGGGAGTTTTTCTGGACCAAGGACAATTAAGGCGATGGCCCCAAAAACTAAAATTTCTGAGAATCCAATATCAAACATGCTGGCTCGTTACGGTTTGTTATAGCTTGGGGCTAAACATTTTGTTCGTTTTTGTTTTTTAGGGTGTCATTGTTTGTGGTGTTTTGATGGTCAATGACACGGTTGGCGTGTTCTTGTTCTTCGTCGTTAACGGCATCTTTAAAGTCTTTGACTGCGCCGCCTACGTCTTTGCCTATGTTCTTTAGTTTTGATGTGCCAAATACAAGTGCGACAACTACTAAAAGTATTAACCAGTGTGTAATAGATAGTCCGCCCATCTTAGGCTCCTTTTGTAAATTATGCAATTTTGTATATTATAGCATAAATCTTTTTAAAAACATTATACTTAGCCATATCTAACAGGTTGATTTTTATTTGCTTCTATTGGCTTTTTCTTCAATGCCAGATAACCCAAAACGGCGTGCCAGCTCTGTTAAAATCACATCAGATTTAATGTCAAACCAAGCCAATGTCACCATTGTATGAAACCAAACATCGGCAACTTCATAAATCAGCTCATGGCGTGTGTCAGCCAACTGTGTTTCATTTGCATTGCTATCAATGGCTGTTTGGTAGTCTTTTGCAGCAATAATGGACTCAACCGATTCTTCACCTACTTTTTCTAAAACTTTGTTTATGCCTTTGTGGTATAGGCTGGCAACATATGAGCTATCTGGGCTAGCTGTTTTACGTTCTGCCAATATGTCATCTAGGGCAGATAGTACCAAGTTAGCATCTGTTATTGCTGTTACGTTGGTTGCTTGTGCTGGATTTTCGTGTTCATGACTATGACCATTACCTTCGCCATAAATATCATCTGGATTTTTGAGTACTGGGTCGGTAACTTGCCATGTTGGCTCACCGTTTGTGTCGGTAGCTAAGTCCAGCTCTCTATAAAAGCAAGACTCACGCCCAGTGTGGCAAGCAATACCACCAATTTGTGTCACTGATAATACAATCACATCGGCATCGCAATCTAGGCGTATATTATGTACTTGTTGAGTATGTCCAGAGGTCTCACCTTTATGCCATAACTTTTGGCGAGAGCGAGAAAAATACACAGCCGTTTTAGTTTTTGCAGTTAACTCTAGGCTTTCGGCATTCATCCATGCCATCATTAAGTTGCGTCCAGTTATATTGTCTTGTGCAATAACTGGCACTAAGCCATCTTCATTAAAATTAATTTCGTTTATCCAATTTGGGGTAGTCATAGTTTTGTTCGTTTTGGTATGTTTGTGTTAGTTAAGTTTCAAACGCTTGGTTTTTTAGCCTAGCATAAGCTTAATTAAAAAATGTGAGATGTGGTTGTACATAACCCTGATAATAGCTCATATAAAACCAATAATTGTATAACGTGAACAGCGAGAGACGATATTGCAGAAGAGGCACGAAACTAGCCATAAAGCACGGTAATAACAGCTGGATTAAATAACGCGGATAGCAGGATAAGCTACAAATAAAATATTTGGTTAAGGTTAACAGCACTTTATCTATTGGGCAATAGATTTTTTTTGCTTAATTGCTTTAGCTTATTAAAAAACAAGAAAAAATATTGGCATTGCAGATGTGTTTTTGCTAAAATACTGCCTCCCACCTCAAGGCGGATAAGAATACATCTTATACCGACAAACAGGTTCTTAAAAAAGTGTGCCCTTTATGCTTGCATAATGGGGTTAAAAGAGAAAGAGGCTATCTATCATGAAAGTGAAAATGAAGACCAAACGTGGTGCTGCAAAACGCTTTAAGAAAACAGCTAACGGTTTTAAGCGTAAGCAAGCGTTCAAGAGCCACATCTTGACTAAAAAATCTCCTAAGCGTATCCGTCAATTACGTGGTTTGAAGATGGTTCATAAATCAGACGAAGCATCAATTCGTCGTATGTGCCCATACATCTAATCAACTTTTGACTTAAACAACTATATATTTTAGGAGACTATTATGGCTCGTGTAAAACGTGGTGTACAGGCTAACCGCCGTCACAAAAAAATCTTAGCTCGTGCAAAAGGCTACTACGGTGCCCGTTCACGTGTTTATCGTGTTGCAGTACAAGCTGTAACTAAAGCTGGTCAATATGCTTACCGTGACCGCCGCAACAAAAAACGTTCATTCCGTCGTTTATGGATTGCTCGTATCAATGCTGGCGCTCGTCAAAATGGTTTAAGCTATAGCCGTTTTATTAATGGTTTGAAAAAAGCAAATATCGACATCGACCGTCGTGTACTTGCTGATATTGCTATGCATGATGCAAACGCATTTACAGCATTAACTGATAAAGCAAAAGAAGCTTTGGCTTAATTTGCTATAGCTGTATAAACATCAGTTAGCTTGCTTTTTATTAAGCAAGCGTTAAAGCTACCGCTCTTATTTTAAGACGGTAGTTTTTTTATTTGTTCTATAAATAAGTTTTATTAAAAAAAGTATTAAATTGATTGCAAATTTTAGCTAAATCATTAAAATTAAAGAGTTTTATAAATAGACATAATTTATAAGAGTTCTTTTAAATTTATCCATCTTTTTAAGCAATAATAGCGAAAACAATATGCATAATTTACCAACACTTGCTGATGATTTAAACCAAATCAGTGAGTCAGATTTACAACAATTTACTGTCGTTGCGACTGATTTAATTAATCAAGCAGCAGATAGTGGGGCACTTAACGATTTACGTATTGCTCTTTCTGGCAAAAAAAGTCCAATTACCGCTTTGTCAAAACAAATGGGCAAGCTATCTGCCGAAGATAAAAAATTATACGGTGGTTGGTTACATCAGGCACGTACAGGCGTGCAAGATGCGTTAACTGCTAAGCAAGCGCAGTTAGAAGCACAAGCTTTGCAAGCTAAGCTAGAGAGCGAAAGCATTGACATCACACTACCTTCTCGCGGTCGCGACCGTGGTCAATTACACCCTGTGACGATGACAACCCGACGTATGCAGCAGTTTTTTGTGCAAGCTGGCTTTAACGTGGCAACGGGTCCTGAAGTAGAGCATGACTACTACAACTTTGAGGCACTCAATATTCCATCGCACCACCCAGCACGTGCCATGCATGATACTTTTTATTTTGATGCGCACTATTTATTGCGTACGCATACCAGCCCTGTGCAAATTCGTACCATGAAAGATGGCGAGCCACCAATCCGTATTATTTGCCCTGGTCGTGTTTATCGTTGTGATTCTGACCAAACTCACTCGCCAATGTTCCACCAAATGGAAGGTTTAATGGTAAGTAAGTCGAGCAACTTTGCAGAACTTAAAGGTTTGATTAACGAGTTTTTACAGGCATTTTTTGAAAAAGAATTAACAGTACGTTTCCGTCCGTCTTTCTTCCCGTTTACTGAGCCATCTGCCGAGGTAGATATTTTGGCAGATAACGGCAAGTGGTTAGAGGTGATGGGCTGCGGTATGGTACACCCAAATGTGCTTAGCAACTGTGGTATCGACCCTAACGAATACACAGGTTTTGCTTTTGGTATGGGTATTGAGCGTTTTGCCATGTTGTATTACGGCATTGATGATTTGCGTTTGTTCTTCCAAAATGATGTTCGTTTCTTGAAGCAGTTTGGGTAAGAAAATAAACTGTTGATTAGAGCAGCGACAATTTGCTACTACCAAGGCTATATCAGCTTCGTGTTTTTGTTTGAATTTTTTATAGATGATAGGATTGACTGGATTTTTGATAACATTACAGTAGAGAAAATTTATGATTATTTGGAACGGTTGGGGCTTTTTAGTCGCTGTTATTACTTTTGGGTGTTCTTTTCTTTTAGAGTGGTTCAGTGAGAAAATGATGGGTAGTGAAACCTATTACCAAGAAAATTCAGCACCATTAGCAATTGCTTTATTACTTGCAGGCTTAATATCAGGCTTTTTAGGAAATTGGCTAAATACTCGTAAAGCAAAGGTTTTTATTGATAAAGAAACTGGTCAAGAAGTTATCATGAAAGATAAACACTCGTTATTTTTTATACCAATGGAACATTGGGGTATTATTTTGGCAGGGTTGTCGATTTTTGTTTTTATTAAAGATAAATTTTGATAATTGTATCGGTAAAAGATATTACAAATATCAATTAAAGAGCAAAAATCGTAAAGTTTATGTTAAAAAATTCGCAACGCTTAACCGAGATAAATGAGTTCTTATTTAAACTTGATGAGTTAAAGTCGGTTAATCGTAAAACTTACATTAATGGTGGAAAGCGAGTAGAAAATTCGGCTGAGCATTCTTGGCATTTGGCAATGGCGTGTTGGGCGTTTGCAGAAATGTTTAATAAACAAGATGGTCAGGATTATGACATTGGCAAAATAATCCAATTAGCATTGGTGCACGACCTTGGCGAAATGGAAGCAGGGGATACGTTTTTATATAGTGAAAATCGTAGCAATGCTCACATTGCCGAAAGAGAAAGTATTGAAAATTTAGCTAACCATAAAGGCAACAATATTAGTAATTTACTAAGTTTATGGGACGAGCAAGAATTTGGGACAAGTAAAGAAACCAAACTATTAAAGGTAGTGGACAGACTTTTGCCCTTTTTGCATAACATGACAAGTGAAGGTCAAGCTTGGAAGGATATGAATATCCATAAAGACCAAGTATTAAAAATGCATGCATTTATAGAGCATGAGAACTTAGAGGTTTATGCATGGTTTATAAATAGTATTAATTATGCGGTAGAACAAGGTTGGTTAAGAACAGATTAAAGAAGTTATTTTTTAAGTGGATTTTTTGAAGAGTTAAACAAATTAAAAGTTAAACAAAACAATAGAGTAAATTATGAAAATAAGTGAAAATTGGTTACGTGAGTGGGTTAACCCAAGCGTGGACAGCGATGGGTTGGCAGAGCAGCTAACCATGGCAGGGCTAGAGTTAGACGACAAATTTAGCGTAGCCAAGCCTTTTACAGGCGTTGTGGTTGGTGAGGTTGTAGAAGTAGAGCAACACCCAGATGCGGACAAACTGCGTGTAACCAAAGTAAACATTGGGCAAGCAGAACCAGTACAAATTGTTTGCGGTGCGCCAAACGTGCGTGTGGGTTTAAAAGCGCCATTGGCAACCATTGGTGCGGTACTACCTCCTATTGCTGACAAAGATGGTGTGCTAAAGCCTTTTAAAATTAAAAAAGGCAAACTACGTGGCATCGAGTCTTTTGGCATGCTTTGCGGTGCATCAGAAATTGATTTAGAAGACGACATTGACGGCTTGTTAGAGTTACCAGAAGATGCGCCAGTAGGGACAGACATCCGTGAATATTTAGGGTTAGATAATCAAATCATGGATATTTCTATCACGCCAAACCGTGGTGACTGCTTTAGCGTGCGTGGCATAACCCGTGAAATATCAGTTATTAACGACATGCCAGTGAATGCGCCAAACATACAAGCACCTGCAATCACTAGCGATGCAAACCAAGGTGTAAAAGTTGAGTCAGCCGATGCTTGCCCTCGTTATTTAGCACAGCCAGTATTAAATATTGACCGCAGTGTTGCGACGCCAAAATGGATGAGCGATGTATTGGTACAGTCAGGTATCCGCACTCATAACTTTTTAGTAGATATTACCAACTATGTATTGATGGAGCTTGGTCAGCCAATGCACGCCTTTGATGCAGATAAGTTGGTGGGCGATATCAGCGTTCGCTTAGCAAAAGAAGGTGAAAAGTTAACCTTGCTAAATGATGACGAGATTACCCTAAAAGGCGATGAGCTTGTTATTACCGATGATGAGGGTGTGATTGCCCTAGCTGGTATTATGGGTGGCGCACGCACAGCGGTAATAGACGCTACCACAAACATCGTGCTAGAGAGTGCCCATTTTGATCAAATCACCATTGCGGGTAAAGCCCGTCGTTTTGGTTTACATACAGACGCTTCACAGCGTTTTGAGCGTGGGGTAGATTATGACTTACCTAAACTTGCGCTTGAGCGTGCTACCCGGCTATTGGTAGAAGTTGCTGGCGCCCAAGTTGGGCAAATTACCACGGTAGAAGATATTAACAAACTACCACAGCCTAGCCAAATAAGCATCACTACTGATAAAGTAAATACCGTTTTGGGTACCGATATTAGCAGTGATGAAATTGCCCGTATCTTAACTCAACTTGGTATCGAAGTTAAGCAAACAGGCGATGCGTTTGAATGCACGCCGCCAACATGGCGTTTTGATATGAGCTTACCAGAAGATTTGGTAGAAGAAGTGGCTCGTATTTATGGTTATGATAATATCGAAAACCAGCTACCAAAACTAGAAGCGGACATGAACTATGATGACAGTGCCGATTTATTGCATGGCATGAAACTCAATTTAGTTGATGCAGGTTACATGGAAGCGGTTAGTTTTAGTTTTAGTGATGAAAAACTAGAAAATATTTTAAATGATGAAAAATTGGGTGCAGTATTGCCTTTGGCTAACCCAATTTCTAGTGATTTGGCAGTCATGCGCCGTACGATGCTGTCTAGCTTATTGCCTTGTGTGCAATATAATTTAAATCGTCAGCAAAGCCGTGTACGCTTTTTTGAAACTGGCTTAACCTTTGTTGGTGCCAGTGTAAGTGAGTTGGTGCAAACACCAAGTATAGCGATTGTCGCCGTGGGTGATGTTGAGCCAGAGCAAGCAGATAGCAGCTATCAAAATCGTGCAATGGACTTTTATGACTTAAAGCATGATGTAGAGCAGTTATTACCTACCGAGTTATCACCTAATCGCATTAGCTACCAACGTGCTGACTTGGCATTTTTACATCCAGGGCAAAGTGCAAACCTATTACTTGATGGTAAAGTGATAGGCTGGTTGGGGCAGTTACATCCAAGTGTTGCTAAAACGCTTGATTTGCCTTTACAAAAAGCACAAACCGTTTGGGTAGCACAGTTGGCAACTAACCCACTTGCCGAAGTGGCACGTGAAAAGAACCCAGTTGCAACACCAAGTAAGTTCCCACAAGTGCGCCGTGACTTAGCTATTTTGGTAGATGCAGACATCGAATGGCAAACCTTGCAAACCACGATTCGTGAATCAGCTGGTAACTTGCTTGCCAATACATGGTTGTTTGATGTGTATCAAGGTGAGCATGTGCCACAAGGTCAACGTTCATTAGCTTTTGCTTTGGTGTATCAAGATACCAACCAAACCTTATCTGATGAAGTGGTAAATAATATAACTGATAAAGTAGTTCAGGCGTTAGAAAGTCAGCATCAAGCTGTATTACGCGATAGCTAGTAGGAGAAAAGAATGGCTACGTTAACAAAAGCAGACATGGTTGAGCATATTGTTCATTCATTAAACCTAACGCATCAAGAGGGGCGTTTACTGGTTGATAACTTTTTTGAAGAGTTGTCACAAAGTTTAATTGAAGGTAATGAGGTAAAGCTTTCTGGATTTGGTAATTTTGAATTAAAAGATAAGCGTCCACGCCCTGGGCGTAACCCTAAAACAGGCGAGGAAGTCACCATATCAGCACGTCGTGTGGTAACTTTTAAGGCTGGGCAAAAGTTACGCCAGATGGTTGATGAAAATCTAGATGCTGGATAGGTTGCCTTTATATGATGTAAGCGCATCATTATAAACATTAAAAAAAGAGGAACTCGATGAGTCCCTCTTTTTTTTGTTTTAGTTTTAAGTAAGTAACTGGTGATAACCAATTATCTATTTGCTTATTGATGCTGTTATTGAACCTCATCGGCAGCAGCAAGTGCTTCAGCCGCTGCTTCAGCTTCAGCTTGAGTCACCTCATTGCCAGCTTGTTCTGGAGTATCACCTTCAGTTGTCTTATCTGACTCAGCAAGCGCTGCTTGTTCAGCCTGCTGCTCGGCTGCGATTTGTTCATCAGTCGGAACTTCTTCAGCTTGCATTACCTCAGGTTTTTCAGTATCTAGCATAGGTTCGGTAGTTTGTACGGCTTCTTCTTTGCTAGTTTTAGCAGACGTTTCTGCATCATCTTTTGCGCCGCAAGCAGAGATTGCCATAGAAGACGCAATAAGCGTTGATAGTGCCAACAGTTTAAATTGAGCTGATTTTTTATTCATAGCAGTGATACCATTTATGTTTGACAATACAATCATATTAGTACAAGTTTAATCATTTGCCAAAGTGTTTTACATTTGACTACAAATTAACAAGGCATAGAGAAACTCCATAAATATTATTTCATGAAGATTGCTATATAATGTTGTAGAATGTATAGAATTAAATGAGCTAAATTTGTTAGTTTGAACATACTCAATTTTGGTATTTTATAAAGGTAATACGATGAAATGGAAAAATCGTAGCGGCAGCTCCAATGTGCGTGTTAGCCGTGGTGGTAAAGCAGGCGGACTAGGGATTGGTGGTATTTTAATTGGTTTGGTACTATGGCTGGTATTTGGTATGAACCCAATGTCAGCTTTCCAGACTGGGCAGTCTGTAACAGGTGGTGGCTCTGGCAATGCATCAATGACTGAGGTGAGGTCTGATGATGGGCGAGATGCGCAATTTGTATCGGTTGTTTTAAAAGATACAGAAACCATTTGGAACCAAATTTTTCAAGAAAATGGTCGAACTTACCAAGAACCACAACTGATTTTGTTTAATGGTCGAGTCAACTCCGCATGTGGTATGGCATCCGCAGCAACAGGACCATTTTATTGCCCAGCAGACCAAAAAGTATATTTAGATACCTCTTTTTTTGCTGATATGCGTCGAGAGCTTGGGGTAACAGGCGATCAACAAGGGGCTGGCGATGCCGAAAACCGTGGTAAGGCGGGTGACTTTGCGCAAGCTTATGTGATTGCACATGAGGTAGGACACCACGTGCAATACCTATTGGGCATATCAAAGCAGGTTCGCCAAGCACAAAAACAAGCACGTACAGAAGCACAGGCAAACGAGTGGTCAGTGCGTCAGGAGCTACAAGCGGATTGTTTTGCAGGGGTTTGGGCAAACCGTAATCAAAAATTGACGAATTTTTTAGACCCTGGTGACATTGAAGAAGCCATGCATGCAGCTAGCCAAATTGGTGATGATCGTATCGCACATAATCATGGTCAGGTGGCGATGCCAGATAACTTTACTCATGGTACCAGTCAACAGAGAATGCGCTGGTTTAAAAAAGGACTGCAAACGGGTGATGTGAATGTTTGTGATACTTTTAGTGGTGCTATTTAAAGCCTGCTATCTAAATACTGAGCCTAAATCTATTAGTAATCTATAAAAAAAGCCGCTTTTGCGGCTTTTCTTTTTATAGTTGGTACGATAAAGCTTTTTAATACAGACTACCTAATAAACCAAGTAAGGCACCAACCGTTGCAGCCTCACGCACATCTTTACTGTTGCCATTAATTTGGGTAACTGCGCCTGAGGTAGCACCAAGCAGTACATTTTTTGCAACTCCACTATATGCTTTTGTTGAGTGATTGTCTGATAGCGATGCACAGCTTGTCAGCATCGTTGATGAAATGACGGCTGTTGCGAGTAATTTTGTTGAGGCTTTCATATTAAATATCCTATCGAGACACCAATGGTCACTATACTTATTGAGCGGTAGCGGTTGTTGTACTTGGGTTATTGGTTGTGTTTGTTTTTTGCGGTGTTGCTGCTCCATTAATCAGCCCATTTACGGCACCACTAATTGCTGCTTGTTTGATATCAGCAGATGTCGCCCCTGTTTTTATTGCAGAGTTAATAGCACCAGATAAAGCAGAGTTTGTGACATTAGCGGCAGTTGCCTCATAGGCACTGTTTGTCGGTGTGGTAGAAGCACAACCCGTTGCGATAATTGATGTTAACAAAGCCGTTACAGCTAAAATTTTTGAAGTTTTCATAATAAATTACCTAAAATTAAATCTTGGTCATTATTGCGATTCTTGCCGTTTAAATTTAAAGCTAAGTTAACGTTAAATCAGCTAAGCTGAACCCCAATAAATATACTTTTATTTTAACTGTCATTGTTAAAGTAGACGAGAGGATATCTGTAATCAAATTGTTATGATTTGTTATAAAAAAAAGGACTATGATTAACATAGCCCTTTTATGTTGTAATCGAACCAATTAATTTTGCGATTTACGCTTCATTTGTTCAAAAAACTCATCGTTTGTTTTGGCATCTTTTAACTTATCAAGTAAAAACTCAGTTGCCTGTACTTCATCCATCGGCTGTAATAGCTTACGCAAAATCCATACTTTACGTAGCATATCTTCATCAAGTAAACGCTCTTCACGGCGTGTGCCTGATTTTTTAATATTAATCGCTGGGAAAACACGTTTTTCTGCCAAGTTACGTTCTAGCGTTATTTCGTTGTTACCTGTGCCTTTAAATTCTTCAAAAATCACACTGTCCATTTTACTACCAGTGTCAATCAAGGCGGTTGAAATAATAGTAAGGCTACCACCTTCTTCTACATTACGGGCAGCACCAAAAAAACGTTTAGGGCGTTCTAATGCATGGGCATCGACACCACCAGTTAATACCTTACCCGAAGATGGAATAACGGTATTATAGGCACGTGCCAAACGAGTGATAGAGTCGAGTAAAATAACCACATCTTGTTTATGCTCAACCAATCTTTTGGCTTTTTCAATTACCATCTCTGCAACTTGCACATGACGCTGTGGTGGCTCATCAAATGTTGAGGCAACCACTTCACCACGTACGGTACGCTGCATTTCTGTTACTTCTTCAGGGCGTTCATCAATCAAAAGTACAATTAAGTAACATTCTGGGTTGTTGCGAGTAATGGACTGAGCAACGTTTTGCAATAATACGGTTTTACCTGCTTTTGGCGGTGCGACAATAATGGAGCGTTGTCCTTTACCGATTGGAGCAATTAAATCAATTGCACGTCCTGTTAAATCCTCTGTAGAACCATTACCCAGCTCAAGTTTAAGCTGTTTTGTTGGAAACAAAGGCGTTAAATTTTCAAAAATTAGCTTATGACGAGAGCGATCTGGCGTATCAAAGTTAATTTCACGTACTTTTAATAAAGCAAAGTATCTTTCTGAATCTTTTGGTGGTCGGATCGTGCCGGCAATGCTGTCACCAGTTTTTAACCCAAAACGACGGATTTGGCTTGGGCTGACATAAATATCATCAGGACCCGCTAAATATGAGCCTTCAGAAGAACGTAAAAATCCAAACCCATCTGGTAATATTTCTAAAACGCCATTGCCAAAAATGGCTTCACCATTGTGTGCATGCGTTTTTAAGATGGCAAAAATAATGTCTTGCTTACGGTTACGAGCCATGTTGTCCATGCCCATTTCAGAAGCAATTGATAATAGCTCGGCGATTGATTTTTTCTTAAGTTCGGTTAAATTCATAGATATGTCGTTTGTAGAAAATAGGTAATAGGTGTTAGATACTAAAATAGAATATTTTAAATATGCAGTTGGTGCCCATTGCAGTGTTAGAAAAAATAAAAATATTGATTTACAAACATGAGTTACTTCAATTAAATGAATTGAAAATTAAAAGAAAATATTAACTCAATGAATGCTTAATGAAGAAAACACAGAAGAGATAATGATTTATAGTAAATAAAGACCATAAAAAAGGTGTGTTTTTCTAGTAGCTAAATATATAGCGAGGGGGCAGGCTTGTCAATGGTTTTATTGGGTTTTTAACCAATTTTGTGTTTTTTATCTAAAATTAGGCTCATGATTATCCATTGAGTGTTACTTTTGATTGTGTTGGTCGTATTCCATATTGGTTTGTGTGCTATATTTGCTATAAATAAACAAGCAATAAAAAATTGGTGAGTTTTTATGTCTTACGAGCTGGGTAATAGGTTGGTTATTGGTGTTGCATCAAGTGCCATGTTTGATTTATCAGAATCTGACCGTGTTTTTCGTACCAAAGGCGAAGAAGCCTACCGCAAATACCAAGCTAAAAATGTGGATGTACCGCTTAAAAAGGGGGTATCATTTTCATTTGTTAAACGTTTGTTATCGCTTAATGATTTAAGTGACAATCCAATAGCAGACCCACTGGTTGAAGTGATGCTTTTATCTCGTAACGACCCTGATACAGGGCTTAGAGTGATGAAGTCTATTGAGTATCATAATTTACCAATTTCCCGTGCTATTTTTATGCAAGGCAAATCTCCTTATGATTATATCCCAGCGTTAAATATTTCTTTGTTTTTATCAGGTAATTCTACCGATGTTAAAGAGGCAATTAGCCTAGGTTTTCCCGCTGGGCATGTTATGAAATCTGCCATAATTGATGAAGAAGATAAGGATTTAAGGATTGCTTTTGACTTTGATGGTGTGCTGGCAGATGATGAGTCAGAAACCGTAATGCATACAACAAACGATTTGAACAAGTTTCATGAGCATGAAAGCAAAAAAGTAACGCAACCGCATAATCCAGGTCCATTAAAAGAGTTTTTGGTTAAAATATCTGCCATTCAAAAAATTGAGGAACAAAAAAAGCAAAAACATCCTGATTATGAAAATAGGTTAAGGGTGTCTATCGTGACGGCTCGTAATGCACCATCGCACGAGCGTGCGTTAAATACGTTAAAAGAGTGGGGCGTGATGACCAATGATGCCTTTTTCTTGGGTGGGATAGATAAACAGTTGGTTTTGGGTGTGCTAAAACCACATATTTTCTTTGATGATCAATCTAAACATCTAACCTCAACCAGTTCGGTTGTGCCATCAGTTCATATCCCATTTGGTGTTAAGAATAATTAAATTTCTTAAATATAGATGGGATCGTGTTTTCTTATGTTCAAGTATTTTATAAAAATTTGGTCGGTGTATGGAGTCTAAAGAAAGTTTAAATAAGCGTAAAATTGAGCATTTAGTTTTGCCAAGTAAGTTGATTAAAGTTTTAAGTGATGTTGCTAAAAAAATTAATATTTTACCTGATTCTAGTTTAGATAAAATCGCCATTTTGAAGAATACTGAACTTACGGAAGAAGAACTGACTGGGTTTACTATTTTTTTATTGTATAAAGAGATTGATGAAGTAATCGAAAACTTAAATATTGTATTAGATGATTTGTATTTTCTTCCTGACAGATTAAATTTATTGATAGGCTCTCCTCGAAAGAGATTATATCTATTAAAGCGAACTTACTTCTATGAGTTCTCTAGAACAAGAGATATTTTCAATCAAACTTTGCATGGTTTTAAATCACAAGAACATTTAAAAAAGGAGCAAGTGAGTTTGTTAAAAAACCGTTTTTATAAGGCTCATGAAGAAATGATTTCTATAAGGAATATACTTGTCCATAAATCAGTTGTATGGAATAGTGAAGAGGATTATATTCTTACTTTAGTAGATTTTTCTATGAAAAATAACATGTTATTTAAGAAAGACGGAACCGGAGAGGCTCTTGATTTAAAAGAGGTGCTGAATCAACACTGTCAAAGAGTCATACCTATTTTTCAATATGAAGGTATGAAAATGAGAAATATGATTCAAAATTTTATTGATGAGATTTATAAATAGTTTTAATAAAAAACCCTCAAACGAGGGTTTTTTGATGCGGTTAAGATAATAACTCTAAATTTAGATATGCTTATCTAACGCTTGTGCTAGCTGCTCTTTTGACTGCAAGCCCACAAGTGCTTCTACACGCTCACCACCTTTAAATACAAATAAAGTAGGGATACTGCGGATACCAAATTGTGCAGCGATTTGGTTATTTTCATCTACGTTTATTTTAGCAATTTGTACTTTGCCTTCGTAGTCGGTTGCTAGCTCTTCAAGTACAGGGGCAATTGCCTTACAAGGACCACACCAAGGTGCCCAAAAGTCAACCAATACAGGTACGGTTGATTCTAATACATCGCTTTTAAAGCTTGCATCGGTAGTTGTTAAAATAGTTGCTGACATAATCGTCTCCTTGTTTTAAGTTTCATTTAAGTCTTACTTTTTAGTCTATACAAAATGCGATTGCGAGTTTTGGTATTAATCAATCATTAAAAATAAATACATTATGCATGATTCTATATTATATATAATAGGGATGTTTTTAAAAATTTATAGTGAATTTGATAAATAACAGGTATTAATTAGTTTAATTATACCTTATTGCTTGCAAAAATTAGTTATTTGCAATGTTAAGTGCGCAAAAAAAAGGTTTTTTGTATATACTTACTTGTTTAAAATTAAGCCGTCAATAATAAGTTAGCTGGTTAATTATGCGTATTTCTGAACAAGACATTTTACAAATGAACAAGCAAGAGCTTGCTCATGCTCACACTTTTTTTGAAGACTTTGCAAAGTCTATCACATTGTATGAAGATGAAGACATTTTGGTTGTGGATAAACCGGCTGGTTTATTGAGTGTTGATGGTAAGGTTTTAAAGGTTAGTTTATTAAATCGGCTGGAGCGTGTTAATCCTAACATTAAGTTGATTCATCGGTTAGATATGGATACTTCGGGTGTTATGATTTTTGCAAAAAATAAAGAAGCACAAAGTCATATTAGTAAGCAATTTATTGATAGGCTGCCACAAAAAGAATATCAAGCCGTAGTGATGGGCACGCTTGAAGTGGTTGGCAAAAAAGGCATTGTTGATGTGCCAGTGCGCTATGAGCCAACAACCAAACCAAGACATATTGTTGATATGAGCTGGAAAAAACACGCGCTTACAAAGTATGAAGTGTTGCACCATGAGTTACGTGGGCATGCAAACCAAAGTGTGCCAGTAACGAGAGTCAAACTATTACCAGTTACTGGGCGTAGCCATCAGTTGAGGGTGCATATGGTACATATTGGGCATGTGATGATTGGGGATCCAATTTATGCAGATGGAATTGCGTATGATATTGCACCAAGGCTTAACTTACATGCCCATAAACTAAGGTTAAAACACCCAACCTTAAATACATGGATGGAGTGGGGAAGCGAAGTACCGTTTTAATTATATTTGTGGTCTTACTTCCCCTCTATTTTTTATTAATTACTTACCACTTTAATCACATACCAGTGTTAATAGCTTATCGTCCTTACTTAAGGGTTGCCAACTCAGTTTATTTACTTCTAAACTGGTCAAATCCATCGTTTGGGTATAGTCAGCTCTCTTATTATTTTTGCAATCAATAATTTGTGGTATTTGTTTTGTGCTTAATCTACGTTCAAACAAGTATAGGTTGGCAAGTTTAATGTTTGGATGTTTACTATTTGTGGCAACGTTTGCTGTATCTAGTGCCATAAAACGGACAGTATAAGGTTTTAAATATGTCCAAGGGCGATACCAAGTGGATGTTTCTATCGACTTAATTACTTCAGTGCCTTTGGGTAGCTGTTGAGCTGTTTGTTTGTACCAATTATATTCTTGATGAATCTGAAAACCAAAAATGCCAATGGCCGCAAATAAAGGAATTATCCATTTTGGTAGATTTTTTTTAAACACAAGTTTGGCTAAATGGCGTATCACTAACGCAATGCCTGCAAGTGCAAATCCTGCCGATAGAGTTGCAATAAACTCATAAATCATAATACTTACTTCTTTATATTTTATTAAGCTAAAACCAATTAAGTATAACAGCTTATTGGTTGATTTAGTTGTATAGGGATTAATAATCTTTACAAAAAAACGCACCGATTTTTATCAGTGCGTTTTGTGCTGTGTTTACAATTTAGTGATTAATGGTCAACCGCACCACCTGCACCACGAGGGTAGCGTACACTCTCTACAAGATCTTGAATCTCTTGTGGCGGTGCTTTAGTAATGGCTGACACAATAAATGCAACAGTAAAGTTAATAATTGCGCCAATTGCACCAAATGATAGTGGTGAAATGCCCATGAACCAATACTCAGCGGTATCTGGGAAGTTAGCTGTACCAGCTACAAAGAACCAACCTTTAAACATAAAGATGTAAACAAGGGTGATAATTAGACCAGATAACATACCTGCAATTGCACCAAGATTGTTAACACGTTTTGAGAAAATACCCATCATCAATGCTGGGAACAATGATGCAGCAGCAATACCAAAGGCTAATGCAACAACCTGAGCGGCGAATCCTGGTGGGTTCATGCCTAAGTATGTTGCCACACAGATAGCAACTGCCATAGCAACACGTGCAGCTGTTAGCTCACCTTTATCACTAATATTTGGATTGATATGACCTTTAATTAAGTCATGACTAACTGCTGATGAGATTGCTAGTAATAAGCCAGCAGCAGTAGATAGCGCCGCAGCCAAACCACCCGCTGCAATCAAGCCAATAACCCAAGGTGGAAGCTGAGCAATTTCTGGGTTAGCAAGTACCAAGATGTCTTTGTTTACATCAAGTTCGTTACCTTTCCAACCTTGGTCAGTAAACTTAGCATCTTGTTTTGCTTGAGCCGCAGTTACAGCTTCAGTTGCCGCAGCAACGTCACCGCCATCAGCTTCTGCAGAATCAAGGGCGATTTGTGCTTTACCAAGTCCACCATCGCTATAAAGCTGGATGCGACCATCGCCGTTTAAGTCGTTATATTTTAACAGACCTGTTTTTTCCCAAGTTTTCATCCAATCAGGGCGTTGTTCATATTCTAACGCTGGTTGTTCTACACCTTGAGGGTAAATCGTGTCAATTAGGTTTAAACGAGCCATCGCACCAACTGCTGGTGCAGTAAAGTATAGTAGGGCAATAAAAACAAGCGCCCAACCAGCTGACCAACGTGCATCAGCAACTTTTGGTACCGTGAAGAAACGGATAATAACGTGTGGTAAACCTGCTGTACCAATCATCAGTGTTAAAGTAAATAACACCATGTTCAGTTTGTTTGGTACATCTGCTGTGTAAGATGCAAAGCCTAAGTCTTGTACTACTTGATCTAATTTAGAAAGTAAAGGCATGCCAGATTCAACTTCGTTAGAGAACAAGCCTAAACCAGGAATTGGGTTGCCAGTTAGTTCTAATGAAATGAATACCGCAGGTACTGTATACGCAATAATTAATACAACGTACTGAGCAACCTGTGTATAAGTAATACCTTTCATACCACCAAGTACAGCGTAGAAGAAAACCACACAAGCAGCAATAATCAAACCAGTGTTTTTATCAACTTCTAAGAAGCGAGAGAAAGCAACACCTGCGCCAGACATCTGCCCAATTACGTAAGTAGTTGAAGCCACAATCAAACAAACGACGGCAACCAATGCAGCTGTTTTAGAATAAAAACGGTCGCCAATAAAATCTGGTACTGTAAACTTACCAAATTTACGTAAGTAAGGTGCTAGTAGCATGGCTAGCAATACGTAGCCACCTGTCCAGCCCATTAAAAATGATGAAGCACCATAGCCACCCATTGCCAACAAACCAGCCATAGAAATAAATGATGCAGCACTCATCCAGTCTGCACCCGTTGCCATACCGTTCATTACTGGGTGAACACCACCGCCAGCAACATAAAATTCACTGGTAGAACCGGCACGTGCCCAAATTGCAATACCAAAATATAATGCAAATGACAAACCAACGAAGATAACGTTAATCATAAATTGACTCATAGTGTTACTCCTCGTCTAGGCCAAAGTCTTTATCTAGCTTGTTCATACGAAAAGCATAGAAAAAGATGACAATAATGAAAGAAATGATGGCGCCTTGTTGAGCAAACCAGAAACCTAGGTCTGTACCGCCAAATTGAATGCCAGCAACAAGCGGGCGTAAGATGATGCCAAATCCGAATGAGCAAATTGCCCATACAACCAAGCATAATAAAATCAGGCGTACGTTTGCTTTCCAGTAGCCTGATGAGTCTGGGGTATTTGGGTTGTTATCCATAACGGTAACTCCTTTTACAAATAATCCTAAAAAATATTGCCTATGTTAATCTTTTCATAAAAAGTGACTAACTCGGTCAAATTTTGCCCTTGTCTTCCTGACAAGTCACACACCTATATTTTTAAACTAATTCTTAACAAAAGTCCAATAAAAAAATAGTTTTTAGTAATTAATTATTTTTTTAAAATTTGTTTTTTTACATTTCTCTATTGATATCAAGCTGTTATAAAACAAAAAAAGTTCGCATGTTAATAACTTAATATGCGAACTTTTTAATCATATGATGGGTAAAGTTTTATTAGGCTTGTTTAGTACCAAATATTTTATCACCTGCATCACCCAAGCCCGGGATAATATAGCCGTTTTCATTTAAATGGCTGTCTAATGCGGCTGTGTAGATTTGTACATCTGGGTGCGCATCATTTACAGCTTTCACGCCTTCTGGTGCTGCCACTAGTACAATGGCTGTGATTTTTTTACAGCCATGTTTTTTTAACATGTCTATAGTAGCATTCATTGAGCCACCAGTTGCCAGCATTGGGTCAATTACCAATGCAGGGCGGATATCAATATCTCGTACAAATTTTTCAAAAAATGGTAGAGGTTCTAAGGTCTCTTCATCTCTTTGTAGACCAACGACTGATATTTTGGCAGTTGGTATCAAATCTAAAACACCATTTAGCATACCAAGCCCAGCACGCAAAATAGGAACAACAGTTACTGTTTTACCAGCAATGCGTTCAGCTTGTATTGGTTGATTGTCCCAACTTTGCATTGGGTAAGTTTCTACTTCAAAATCACGAGTGGCTTCATAGGCCATTAAACGACCCAGTTCGTCTGTTAAGGTGCGAAACTTGTATGTACTACAGTCTGCCTGTCTCATTAGGCTGATTTTATGGCGCACTAAAGGGTGATCGATGACGGTAACGTTCATATCTTTATCCTGATTATATAGTTTGTAAAATTGAATGGGAGTGAACTTTGAATTATTGTGTATAATAACAAAAAAAACAGGTTCTTTTTTTACAAAATCACGATAAATATCTCTTTTATGTCAATTTTATCTACCCAAAAAGTCGAGAATCATCCTTTTGAGCCTGTATTGCCTCAAAATGCAACAATTATGATGATGGGTAGCTTTCCACCTACGCAAGATAAATGGGCAATGCCATTTCATTATCCAAATTTTTATAATGATATGTGGCGTGTATATGGGCAAGTTTTTTTTCAAAACCAAGATCATTTTAGAGTTGGTTTAGAAAAACGCTTTGATTATGAGGCGATTATTGACTTTTTACATTACAAAGGCATTGCTTCTTGTCCCACAGTTCGTCAGGCGATTAGAGAAGAGGGCAATGCCTCTGATAAACATTTAACGGTTGTTAGCCCAGTTGATTTAGACAAAGTACTTCAGCAAGTACCTAAGGTAACGACTATTTTTACAACAGGCGGCAAAGCAACAGAAGTGTTACTCAGCCTGTTGAATGAAAAAAACCAACGTAAGATGCCAAAAACAAATCAAAGCATTGAGTATATATTTGAAGGGAAGCACCTAAACAAAACGTTTGATTTGGTGCGCTTGCCTTCTACCTCTCGTGCATATCCATTATCATTTGCCAAAAAAGTTGCTGCTTATCGTGCGTTTTTTAAGTCTGTTAATAAAGTGAGTTGAAATTAGTAATGAATTTAATCGGTAAAAATCAGCATAAAAATGCTTTATTAGCGGTACTTTGGAAAGCCACAAGACCAAGAACGTTTCCACTTGCTGCTGCCAGTATTATTTGTGGTAATGGGCTCGCATATCATGCATTGAATGGTTTTGATCTTACGCATTGGTGTATTTTTTTGTTAACTTTGTGGGTCGCACTTTGTTTGCAGATACTTTCTAATCTTGCAAATGACTATGGAGATGGTGTGAGTGGGGCGGATAATTTAAGAGATGCACAAAGTCCTGAAAGAATTACCGTTACGGGGCAGATTAATGCCAATGATTTAAAAAAAGTAATTTATTATTGGGGCGCTTTTACCTTTTTTTGTGGCGTATTGCTCATTTATTTAGGACTTGAAACATTAAATGAGTTTTTGGTGTTTTTATCATTGGGTATTTTGGCGATTATTGCCGCTTGTGCGTATACCATGGGTAAGCGACCTTATGGTTATAGAGCATTGGGTGAGGCATCGGTGTTAATGTTTTTTGGCTGGCTAGGTGTGCTAGGTAGCTGCTATCTACAATTACATTATCTTGAAGGCGGCATGATTTTACCGGCAACAGGATGTGGCTTACTGTCGGCAGGTGTGCTTTATGTTAACAATATGCGAGATATTGACAGCGATAAATTGGCTAAAAAAACAACCATTGCTGTATTGCTAGGCAAGCAAACCATGGCTTTGGGTTATTATGTGATTATATTGCTAGCCATGATGTGTTATTTTGCGTATGCAAGATTTAATAGTTTAGGCAGTTTATTGTGGCTATTAGTATTGCCCTTTATCTTAAAGCATCTTATTTTTGTGTATAACAACCGCAATAACCCACAACAACTAGGTACACAATTAAAAACTGTGGTTATGAGTACCTTGGCTGTTAATTTACTATTTGTTGTTGGGCTATTGCTGATATAAAGTAATAGACTAATCGTCACTTCTATAGTTTTTATTAGGATAAGGGCTATTTTTACTAAGATTTAAAGCCATTTCCATTCCACGTTCATCACCAAAATAAAAACAACCATCTGAGCCTTTATAAAAACGCATTGAATTACCATTAACATCTTTTACAACAAAATCTTTAATAAACTCATCCCAATGTTTTTTGATTTCGACTTCACTATAATCACTCTCCAGTGTTGGTTTTGTTATTAATGATAAGTCATCTAGCTGCTTTTGACTCAATTGCTGTAATAAATCGTTATGATCATCAATTAAATGATTGGCAATTCTTTTAATATCGTCAACGGTTAATCCGTCATCATCAATTTCAACAAAAAACATATTAATCTCCTAGCTATGTTTATATTTTGCTATATTATGTACTATCTACTTATGGAGATAGTCGGTTGGTATAAAATACCATACATAAACATTATAAGATAATGTGCATGTTTATATATAGACAGATACCAAAATCGAATGCAAAGCATTACAGAGGGAGGTTGCTTAAAGAGACTACTTAAGAGTATTCTAAAACCCCTTTCAAACCAGCCCCTTACAAGCAAATTTCACAAATCTTTAAAAAACCCCTTGCCAACCTAAAAAAACTGCGTATAATACGCCCTCACGCAAACGGGGCAGAGCTGACAAAGCGAAGTTTTGTAGCGTAAATTAAAGTGAAATTGAGTTAAGCTTAAAACAAAGAAAAGCGAAGCGAAAAAACTTTAAAAAGGCGTAAAAAAGTGTTGACACGAGAGATAAACACTATATAATATGCCTTCCCTGAGTCGCACAGCATACGTTGAAGACAAAGGGGGTAAAGATTAACCTGACGAAGGTAATCTAACTCATTAAAAACAAACTTAAAAAACAACTTGTGTGGATTTTTGCTAATTTAGAATGACTTTAAAAAGATAATCATTCGACGAAATTAGTAGAAATACTCAAAGTTAATTCATATACGAACATACTTAAGTAAATATGCTAGTAAAGTACGAATGAGCCAAGATTAGGGACCATCTTAAAAGGTCTCAACAAAGATTAAACTGAAGAGTTTGATCATGGCTCAGATTGAACGCTGGCGGCAGGCTTAACACATGCAAGTCGAGCGATGAAGGTCTAGCTTGCTAGACCCGATTAGCGGCGGACGGGTGAGTAATACTTAGGAATCTACCTAGTAGTGGGGGATAGCCCGGGGAAACTCGGATTAATACCGCATACGTCTTACGGGAGAAAGGGGGCACTTTGTGCTCTTGCTATTAGATGAGCCTAAGTCGGATTAGCTAGATGGTGGGGTAAAGGCCTACCATGGCGACGATCTGTAGCTGGTCTGAGAGGATGATCAGCCACACCGGAACTGAGACACGGTCCGGACTCCTACGGGAGGCAGCAGTGGGGAATATTGGACAATGGGGGCAACCCTGATCCAGCCATGCCGCGTGTGTGAAGAAGGCCTTTTGGTTGTAAAGCACTTTAAGCAGTGAGGAACAGCTATAGGTTAATACCCTATAGTCATGACGTTAACTGCAGAATAAGCACCGGCTAACTCTGTGCCAGCAGCCGCGGTAATACAGAGGGTGCGAGCGTTAATCGGAATTACTGGGCGTAAAGCGAGCGTAGGTGGTCTAATAAGTCAGATGTGAAATCCCCGGGCTTAACCTGGGAACTGCATCTGAAACTGTTAAACTAGAGTAGGTGAGAGGGAAGTAGAATTCCAGGTGTAGCGGTGAAATGCGTAGAGATCTGGAGGAATACCGATGGCGAAGGCAGCTTCCTGGCATCATACTGACACTGAGGTTCGAAAGCGTGGGTAGCAAACAGGATTAGATACCCTGGTAGTCCAGCCGTAAACGATGTCTACTAGTCGTTGGGTCTCATGAAGACTTAGTGACGCAGCTAACGCAATAAGTAGACCGCCTGGGGAGTACGGCCGCAAGGTTAAAACTCAAATGAATTGACGGGGGCCCGCACAAGCGGTGGAGCATGTGGTTTAATTCGATGCAACGCGAAGAACCTTACCTGGTCTTGACATACACAGAATCTTGTAGAGATACGAGAGTGCCTTCGGGAATTGTGATACAGGTGCTGCATGGCTGTCGTCAGCTCGTGTCGTGAGATGTTGGGTTAAGTCCCGCAACGAGCGCAACCCTTATCCTTAGTTGCCAGCACGTAATGGTGGGGACTCTAAGGAGACTGCCAGTGACAAACTGGAGGAAGGCGGGGACGACGTCAAGTCATCATGGCCCTTACGACCAGGGCTACACACGTGCTACAATGGTAGGTACAAAGGGAAGCTACACAGCGATGTGATGCCAATCTCAAAACGCCTATCTCAGTCCAGATTGAGTCTGCAACTCGACTCCATGAAGTCGGAATCGCTAGTAATCGTGGATCAGAATGCCACGGTGAATACGTTCCCGGGCCTTGTACACACCGCCCGTCACACCATGGGAGTTGATCTCACCAGAAGTGGGTAGCCTAACTTAGGAGGGCGCTCACCACGGTGGGGTTGATGACTGGGGTGAAGTCGTAACAAGGTAGCCGTAGGGGAACCTGCGGCTGGATCACCTCCTTAACGAAAGCATTCAATTGGCAAGAATTCACAACAAGTTGTTTTTTAAGAAGTAAGCTATAAGGGTCTATAGCTCAGCTGGTTAGAGCACCGTGTTGATAACGCGGGGGTCATAAGTTCAAGTCTTATTAGACCCACCATGGGGCCATAGCTCAGTTGGTAGAGCGCCTGCCTTGCACGCAGGAGGTCAGGAGTTCGACTCTCCTTGGCTCCACCATTAATTTACAGATATAAGTAATTTGGGAAGATTATTTATATCTGTGAAAGCAGAAGAACATGATGACTTGAAGAGAGCATCATAAACTATTTAACAACATAGAAATGAGTCTGGGTTAAACACACTGTTCCAACAAGAATGTGTTTAACCTGATAGTTAACGGAATGACATTGTAATGTTATCCCACCGTTAACTATCGAAAAGTAAAGAGAACTGAATCAAGCGCGTTATTTATTGGAAGATAGATAACAACACAAATGGTGATATCGTTAATTAAATTACCTATACATTGCAAACTATTTTGGATTGTATAGTCAAGTAATTAAGTGCACATGGTGGATGCCTTGGCAGTCAGAGGCGATGAAAGACGTGATAGCCTGCGATAAGCTTCGGGGAGGTGGCAATATCCTACGATCCGGAGATTTCTGAATGGGGAAACCCAACTAGCATAAGCTAGTTATCTCGTAAGAGAGGCAAACCGGGAGAAGTGAAACATCTCAGTACCCCGAGGAAAAGACATCAAATGAGATTCCCCAAGTAGCGGCGAGCGAACGGGGAGTAGCCGACGGACTTATAGATAGGAGAACAGCTTGGGAAGGCTGGCCATAGTGGGTGATAGCCCCGTATCCGAAATCTATTAGGAAGCATATTAAGTAGTGCGGGACACGAGAAATCCTGTATGAAGATGGGGGGACCATCCTCCAAGGCTAAATACTCCTGACTGACCGATAGTGAACCAGTACCGTGAGGGAAAGGCGAAAAGAACCCCTGTGAGGGGAGTGAAATAGAACCTGAAACCGTGTGCATACAAGCAGTCGGAGCGGACTTGTTCCGTGACGGCGTACCTTTTGTATAATGGGTCAGCGACTTATATTCTGTAGCGAGGTTAACCATTTAGGGGAGCCGTAGAGAAATCGAGTCTTAATAGGGCGAATAGTTGCAGGGTATAGACCCGAAACCGAGTGATCTATCCATGAGCAGGTTGAAAGTGCCGTAACAGGCATCGGAGGACCGAACCCACTGTCGTTGAAAAGCCAGGGGATGACTTGTGGATAGGGGTGAAAGGCTAATCAAACTCGGTGATAGCTGGTTCTCCCCGAAAGCTATTTAGGTAGCGCCTCGGACGAATACCATAGGGGGTAGAGCACTGTTTCGGCTAGGGGGTCATACCGACTTACCAAACCGATGCAAACTCCGAATACCTATGAGTACTATCCGGGAGACACACTGCGGGTGCTAACGTCCGTAGTGGAGAGGGAAACAACCCAGACCGCCAGCTAAGGCCCCAAATTCCTAGTTAAGTGGGAAACGATGTGGGAAGGCATAGACAGCTAGGAGGTTGGCTTAGAAGCAGCCACCCTTTAAAGAAAGCGTAATAGCTCACTAGTCGAGTCGGCCTGCGCGGAAGATGTAACGGGGCTCAAACTAGGAGCCGAAGCTGCGGATTTGAAATTTGTTTCAAGTGGTAGGGGAGCGTTGTGTAAGCCGATGAAGGTGTGTTGTAAGGCATGCTGGAGGTATCACAAGAGCGAATGCTGACGTGAGTAACGATAAAACGGGTGAAAAGCCCGTTCGCCGGAAGACCAAGGGTTCCAGTCCAACGTTAATCGGGGCTGGGTGAGTCGACCCCTAAGGCGAGGCCGAAAGGCGTAGTCGATGGGAAATAGGTTAATATTCCTATACTTGTTTGTGATGCGATGGAGGGACGGAGAAGGTTATATCAGCCTGGCGATGGTTGTCCAGGTGAAAGGATGTAGGTTTAGTGCTTAGGCAAATCCGGGCACTTATATACTGAGATCTGATAGCAAGCTAGTTTACTAGCGAAGTGGTAGATACCATGCTTCCAGGAAAAGCTTCTAAGCGATAGTCACAAACGAATCGTACCCGAAACCGACACAGGTGGTCAGGTAGAGAATACCAAGGCGCTTGAGAGAACTCTGCTGAAGGAACTAGGCAAAATGGTACCGTAACTTCGGGAGAAGGTACGCTGCCGACGGTGATTGGACTTGCTCCATGAGCTGTTGGCAGTCGCAGATACCAGGTGGCTGCAACTGTTTATTAAAAACACAGCACTCTGCAAACACGAAAGTGGACGTATAGGGTGTGATGCCTGCCCGGTGCTGGAAGGTTAATTGATGATGTTAGCGTAAGCGAAGCATTTGATCGAAGCCCCAGTAAACGGCGGCCGTAACTATAACGGTCCTAAGGTAGCGAAATTCCTTGTCGGGTAAGTTCCGACCTGCACGAATGGCATAATGATGGCCACGCTGTCTCCAGCAGAGGCTCAGTGAAATCGAAATCGCAGTGAAGATGCTGTGTACCCGCGGCTAGACGGAAAGACCCCGTGAACCTTTACTACAGCTTTACATTGAACTTTGACCTAACCTGTGCAGGATAGGTGGGAGGCTATGAAGCGTGATCGCCAGATTGCGTGGAGCCATCCTTGAAATACCACCCTGGTTATGTTGAGGTTCTAACTTAGGCATTCACAGTGCTGAGGACAATGTATGGTGGGTAGTTTGACTGGGGCGGTCTCCTCCTAAAGAGTAACGGAGGAGTACGAAGGTGCGCTCAGAACGGTCGGAAATCGTTCAAAGAGTATAAAGGCAAAAGCGCGCTTAACTGCGAGAGTCACAACTCGAGCAGGTACGAAAGTAGGTCTTAGTGATCCGGTGGTTCTGTATGGAAGGGCCATCGCTCAACGGATAAAAGGTACTCTGGGGATAACAGGCTGATACCGCCCAAGAGTTCATATCGACGGCGGTGTTTGGCACCTCGATGTCGGCTCATCTCATCCTGGGGCTGAAGCAGGTCCCAAGGGTATGGCTGTTCGCCATTTAAAGAGGTACGCGAGCTGGGTTTAGAACGTCGTGAGACAGTTCGGTCCCTATCTACCGTGGGCGTTGGAAATTTGAGAGGATCTGCTCCTAGTACGAGAGGACCAGAGTGGACGAACCTCTGGTGTTTCGGTTGTGACGCCAGTCGCATTGCCGAGTAGCTACGTTCGGATGGGATAACCGCTGAAAGCATCTAAGCGGGAAGCCCACCTCAAGATTAGATTTCCCTTAAGAGCCGTTCAAGACTAGGACGTTGATAGGTCAGGTGTGGAAGCATAGCGATATGTGTAGCTAACTGATACTAATTGCTCGTTTGGCTTGACTATACAATACCAAAATGGTTTATATAGTTAATATAATTTCGATATCATCATAAGCTTGATATCAGATAATAATCTTGAAAGTCGAAAGACATATATAAAACTCATTTCTACTAGCAACCTAGTCGGTTGCTGTTGTTAAAACCCCTTCGCTGACGATAATAGCAAGATGGAACCACCTGATCCCTTCCCGAACTCAGAAGTGAAACGTCTTCGCGCCAATGGTAGTGTGGTTCGCCCATGTGAGAGTAGGTCATCGTCAGCTCCTTATTCGTAACCCAACCGGTTACTCCAAAACCGCCCCGCTCACTGAGTGGGGCGGTTTTTTATTGGTTGGTTTGGAGTTTGTTGTAGATTAGATGGTAGTATTATTCTATCTATAATGAATATTATATAAAAAAAGGCGTAAAAAAGTGTTGACACTGGGGTGTTGGTTCTCGACTCCTCGATACCAACCTACTGAGTTTATATATTGTCAGTGATTGACATCAATGCTAGGATAGCAAGATAATAAATTGTTAGTGCTATTAAGAAATAATCAAAAAATAGGAAATAAAATTGAGCAAATTGGAATATGAACTACTTTGCGTAGATAATATAGGAAAGTGTGTTGTCAAAGCAGAACAAGAGCTTTGTTACGCCTTAATGTCGAATTCCTCTTTGTTTGAGAATCCAAGACTCAAGCATGATAATACTCAAATTGAAGATCGAGACCAAGGTCTAAATATCCAAATAGCAAAGGTCGATCCAGATGATGAAGTTAAAGATCAAATAGGGACAGGATTCATTGTTAGAATATCTGCACAATTACAGTTTCTAGAGCCCTTTAGATTAAAAATCTTATCGCATCTTAAGGAGCTAAAGTTTGAGCACATATATGTGCTTACGGATGAAGCGTCTTCGAATATTGCGAATGATATTTACCCTGAAATCAATAAAGTTGAAAATTCCTTGCGCAGATATCTAATTAAGTTTCTTGTAACAAAACTTGGTCCGAACTGGTGGTCTTTGACAGCTGATTCAGAAATGAAAAAGAAAGTTATTAACAGGAAGAATAACGAGACAAATTTTTCATCTAAAGCTGATA
The DNA here is from genome assembly GCF_051097895.1 of Psychrobacter sp. HD31. GTDB lineage: Bacteria > Pseudomonadota > Gammaproteobacteria > Pseudomonadales > Moraxellaceae > Psychrobacter. The sequence continues at coordinate 1,147,604 of NZ_CP142525.1, read as the reverse complement.
GTAAGGCTTACTTAATCGATTTTGGAGAGTTAGGTAAAATCGTCTACTCTCAATCTTCTGGTTTTATTTCAAGAGATGACATCTATACCAAGGTCATGGAAATGGAGGAAACTCAAGAAGCAATCGCTGCCTTAAAAATTGAACTTCAATCTAACTACAATAAATTTTTTAAAGAGTCGTTTAAAGATCAGAACTTCCAGCAAAAATGGGAGCAGTTAGAGAAAATTAGACATAAGGTAGCTCATAACAGCCTTTTTGTTGAAAAAGATCGAATTACTGCAAAAGAGCTAACAGAAGATCTTGAAAAAATAATTAAAGATGCTGAAGAGAAAATTGCTGCAGTTCAATTTTCGTCTGATGACAGAGATGCAATAAGAGATGTAATTGCAAGTGAGTCTTCTCTGAAAGCAATTTCAAAGTCAGAGATGCTATCTAAACTTAGGGCTAGCAAAAGATTTACGGATGAAAACGGATACGAATTTATGGGTCTTAAGTCATTTGTCGTCAATTATCTAGGGCCCATGGGTTATGATTTCAAGTCAAGCTATGATCTCATCGATCAGTTAGAGCAAGAGGGCTATTTGGAAATATACGAGCATCATGGTGAGGGACATGAGCGTTCCGTTAAAGCAATAGACTTTAAGAGCAATCTTAATCAGCAAAATAGGGCTTTCTCTGATTTGAAAAATATGATTGAAACGGAGAGTGAGAGCTAACAAGTGAATGTTGTAGGACTGATATTCTGCTGCGCAATAAACCAGCTGTAAGTGAGGGCGTTAAATTTCTACATTAGAAGTCGAAAACATTTATAGTAGGAAGAAAAAATAAATAATAAAGGTTGGAAACTAAAGACACATATATAAAGTCAAATAACCACCCATTGGCTAGCAAACAAACTTCCATCAAAACCCCCTTTCAAACCAGCCCCTTACAAACAAATTTCACAAATCTTTAAAAACCCCTTGCCAACCTAAAAAAACTGCGTATAATACGCCCTCACGCAAACGGGGCAGAGCTGACAAAGCGAAGTTTTGTAGCGTAAATTAAAGTGAAATTGAGTTAAGCTTAAAACAAAGAAAAGCGAAGCGAAAAAACTTTAAAAAGGCGTAAAAAAGTGTTGACACGAGAGATAAACACTATATAATATGCCTTCCCTGAGTCGCACAGCATACGTTGAAGACAAAGGGGGTAAAGATTAACCTGACGAAGGTAATCTAACTCATTAAAAACAAACTTAAAAAACAACTTGTGTGGATTTTTGCTAATTTAGAATGACTTTAAAAAGATAATCATTCGACGAAATTAGTAGAAATACCAAAGTTAATTCATATACGAACATACTTAAGTAAATATGCTAGTAAAGTACGAATGAGCCAAGATTAGGGACCATCTTAAAAGGTCTCAACAAAGATTAAACTGAAGAGTTTGATCATGGCTCAGATTGAACGCTGGCGGCAGGCTTAACACATGCAAGTCGAGCGATGAAGGTCTAGCTTGCTAGACCCGATTAGCGGCGGACGGGTGAGTAATACTTAGGAATCTACCTAGTAGTGGGGGATAGCCCGGGGAAACTCGGATTAATACCGCATACGTCTTACGGGAGAAAGGGGGCACTTTGTGCTCTTGCTATTAGATGAGCCTAAGTCGGATTAGCTAGATGGTGGGGTAAAGGCCTACCATGGCGACGATCTGTAGCTGGTCTGAGAGGATGATCAGCCACACCGGAACTGAGACACGGTCCGGACTCCTACGGGAGGCAGCAGTGGGGAATATTGGACAATGGGGGCAACCCTGATCCAGCCATGCCGCGTGTGTGAAGAAGGCCTTTTGGTTGTAAAGCACTTTAAGCAGTGAGGAACAGCTATAGGTTAATACCCTATAGTCATGACGTTAACTGCAGAATAAGCACCGGCTAACTCTGTGCCAGCAGCCGCGGTAATACAGAGGGTGCGAGCGTTAATCGGAATTACTGGGCGTAAAGCGAGCGTAGGTGGTCTAATAAGTCAGATGTGAAATCCCCGGGCTTAACCTGGGAACTGCATCTGAAACTGTTAAACTAGAGTAGGTGAGAGGGAAGTAGAATTCCAGGTGTAGCGGTGAAATGCGTAGAGATCTGGAGGAATACCGATGGCGAAGGCAGCTTCCTGGCATCATACTGACACTGAGGTTCGAAAGCGTGGGTAGCAAACAGGATTAGATACCCTGGTAGTCCACGCCGTAAACGATGTCTACTAGTCGTTGGGTCTCATGAAGACTTAGTGACGCAGCTAACGCAATAAGTAGACCGCCTGGGGAGTACGGCCGCAAGGTTAAAACTCAAATGAATTGACGGGGGCCCGCACAAGCGGTGGAGCATGTGGTTTAATTCGATGCAACGCGAAGAACCTTACCTGGTCTTGACATACACAGAATCTTGTAGAGATACGAGAGTGCCTTCGGGAATTGTGATACAGGTGCTGCATGGCTGTCGTCAGCTCGTGTCGTGAGATGTTGGGTTAAGTCCCGCAACGAGCGCAACCCTTATCCTTAGTTGCCAGCACGTAATGGTGGGGACTCTAAGGAGACTGCCAGTGACAAACTGGAGGAAGGCGGGGACGACGTCAAGTCATCATGGCCCTTACGACCAGGGCTACACACGTGCTACAATGGTAGGTACAAAGGGAAGCTACACAGCGATGTGATGCCAATCTCAAAACGCCTATCTCAGTCCAGATTGGAGTCTGCAACTCGACTCCATGAAGTCGGAATCGCTAGTAATCGTGGATCAGAATGCCACGGTGAATACGTTCCCGGGCCTTGTACACACCGCCCGTCACACCATGGGAGTTGATCTCACCAGAAGTGGGTAGCCTAACTTAGGAGGGCGCTCACCACGGTGGGGTTGATGACTGGGGTGAAGTCGTAACAAGGTAGCCGTAGGGGAACCTGCGGCTGGATCACCTCCTTAACGAAAGCATTCAATTGGCAAGAATTCACAACAAGTTGTTTTTTAAGAAGTAAGCTATAAGGGTCTATAGCTCAGCTGGTTAGAGCACCGTGTTGATAACGCGGGGGTCATAAGTTCAAGTCTTATTAGACCCACCATGGGGCCATAGCTCAGTTGGTAGAGCGCCTGCCTTGCACGCAGGAGGTCAGGAGTTCGACTCTCCTTGGCTCCACCATTAATTTACAGATATAAGTAATTTGGGAAGATTATTTATATCTGTGAAAGCAGAAAGAACATGATGACTTGAAGAGAGCATCATAAACTATTTAACAACATAGAAATGAGTCTGGGTTAAACACACTGTTCCAACAAGAATGTGTTTAACCTGATAGTTAACGGAATGACATTGTAATGTTATCCCACCGTTAACTATCGAAAAGTAAAGAGAACTGAATCAAGCGCGTTATTTATTGGAAGATAGATAACAACACAAATGGTGATATCGTTAATTAAATTACCTATACATTGCAAACTATTTTGGATTGTATAGTCAAGTAATTAAGTGCACATGGTGGATGCCTTGGCAGTCAGAGGCGATGAAAGACGTGATAGCCTGCGATAAGCTTCGGGGAGGTGGCAATATCCTACGATCCGGAGATTTCTGAATGGGGAAACCCAACTAGCATAAGCTAGTTATCTCGTAAGAGAGGCAAACCGGGAGAAGTGAAACATCTCAGTACCCCGAGGAAAAGACATCAAATGAGATTCCCCAAGTAGCGGCGAGCGAACGGGGAGTAGCCGACGGACTTATAGATAGGAGAACAGCTTGGGAAGGCTGGCCATAGTGGGTGATAGCCCCGTATCCGAAATCTATTAGGAAGCATATTAAGTAGTGCGGGACACGAGAAATCCTGTATGAAGATGGGGGGACCATCCTCCAAGGCTAAATACTCCTGACTGACCGATAGTGAACCAGTACCGTGAGGGAAAGGCGAAAAGAACCCCTGTGAGGGGAGTGAAATAGAACCTGAAACCGTGTGCATACAAGCAGTCGGAGCGGACTTGTTCCGTGACGGCGTACCTTTTGTATAATGGGTCAGCGACTTATATTCTGTAGCGAGGTTAACCATTTAGGGGAGCCGTAGAGAAATCGAGTCTTAATAGGGCGAATAGTTGCAGGGTATAGACCCGAAACCGAGTGATCTATCCATGAGCAGGTTGAAAGTGCCGTAACAGGCATCGGAGGACCGAACCCACTGTCGTTGAAAAGCCAGGGGATGACTTGTGGATAGGGGTGAAAGGCTAATCAAACTCGGTGATAGCTGGTTCTCCCCGAAAGCTATTTAGGTAGCGCCTCGGACGAATACCATAGGGGGTAGAGCACTGTTTCGGCTAGGGGGTCATACCGACTTACCAAACCGATGCAAACTCCGAATACCTATGAGTACTATCCGGGAGACACACTGCGGGTGCTAACGTCCGTAGTGGAGAGGGAAACAACCCAGACCGCCAGCTAAGGCCCCAAATTCCTAGTTAAGTGGGAAACGATGTGGGAAGGCATAGACAGCTAGGAGGTTGGCTTAGAAGCAGCCACCCTTTAAAGAAAGCGTAATAGCTCACTAGTCGAGTCGGCCTGCGCGGAAGATGTAACGGGGCTCAAACTAGGAGCCGAAGCTGCGGATTTGAAATTTGTTTCAAGTGGTAGGGGAGCGTTGTGTAAGCCGATGAAGGTGTGTTGTAAGGCATGCTGGAGGTATCACAAGAGCGAATGCTGACGTGAGTAACGATAAAACGGGTGAAAAGCCCGTTCGCCGGAAGACCAAGGGTTCCAGTCCAACGTTAATCGGGGCTGGGTGAGTCGACCCCTAAGGCGAGGCCGAAAGGCGTAGTCGATGGGAAATAGGTTAATATTCCTATACTTGTTTGTGATGCGATGGAGGGACGGAGAAGGTTATATCAGCCTGGCGATGGTTGTCCAGGTGAAAGGATGTAGGTTTAGTGCTTAGGCAAATCCGGGCACTTATATACTGAGATCTGATAGCAAGCTAGTTTACTAGCGAAGTGGTAGATACCATGCTTCCAGGAAAAGCTTCTAAGCGATAGTCACAAACGAATCGTACCCGAAACCGACACAGGTGGTCAGGTAGAGAATACCAAGGCGCTTGAGAGAACTCTGCTGAAGGAACTAGGCAAAATGGTACCGTAACTTCGGGAGAAGGTACGCTGCCGACGGTGATTGGACTTGCTCCATGAGCTGTTGGCAGTCGCAGATACCAGGTGGCTGCAACTGTTTATTAAAAACACAGCACTCTGCAAACACGAAAGTGGACGTATAGGGTGTGATGCCTGCCCGGTGCTGGAAGGTTAATTGATGATGTTAGCGTAAGCGAAGCATTTGATCGAAGCCCCAGTAAACGGCGGCCGTAACTATAACGGTCCTAAGGTAGCGAAATTCCTTGTCGGGTAAGTTCCGACCTGCACGAATGGCATAATGATGGCCACGCTGTCTCCAGCAGAGGCTCAGTGAAATCGAAATCGCAGTGAAGATGCTGTGTACCCGCGGCTAGACGGAAAGACCCCGTGAACCTTTACTACAGCTTTACATTGAACTTTGACCTAACCTGTGCAGGATAGGTGGGAGGCTATGAAGCGTGATCGCCAGATTGCGTGGAGCCATCCTTGAAATACCACCCTGGTTATGTTGAGGTTCTAACTTAGGCATTCACAGTGCTGAGGACAATGTATGGTGGGTAGTTTGACTGGGGCGGTCTCCTCCTAAAGAGTAACGGAGGAGTACGAAGGTGCGCTCAGAACGGTCGGAAATCGTTCAAAGAGTATAAAGGCAAAAGCGCGCTTAACTGCGAGAGTCACAACTCGAGCAGGTACGAAAGTAGGTCTTAGTGATCCGGTGGTTCTGTATGGAAGGGCCATCGCTCAACGGATAAAAGGTACTCTGGGGATAACAGGCTGATACCGCCCAAGAGTTCATATCGACGGCGGTGTTTGGCACCTCGATGTCGGCTCATCTCATCCTGGGGCTGAAGCAGGTCCCAAGGGTATGGCTGTTCGCCATTTAAAGAGGTACGCGAGCTGGGTTTAGAACGTCGTGAGACAGTTCGGTCCCTATCTACCGTGGGCGTTGGAAATTTGAGAGGATCTGCTCCTAGTACGAGAGGACCAGAGTGGACGAACCTCTGGTGTTTCGGTTGTGACGCCAGTCGCATTGCCGAGTAGCTACGTTCGGATGGGATAACCGCTGAAAGCATCTAAGCGGGAAGCCCACCTCAAGATTAGATTTCCCTTAAGAGCCGTTCAAGACTAGGACGTTGATAGGTCAGGTGTGGAAGCATAGCGATATGTGTAGCTAACTGATACTAATTGCTCGTTTGGCTTGACTATACAATACCAAAATGGTTTATATAGTTAATATAATTTCGATATCATCATAAGCTTGATATCAGATAATAATCTTGAAAGTCGAAAGACATATATAAAACTCATTTCTACTAGCAACCTAGTCGGTTGCTGTTGTTAAAACCCCTTCGCTGACGATAATAGCAAGATGGAACCACCTGATCCCTTCCCGAACTCAGAAGTGAAACGTCTTCGCGCCAATGGTAGTGTGGTTCGCCCATGTGAGAGTAGGTCATCGTCAGCTCCTTATTCGTAACCCAACCGGTTACTCCAAAACCGCCCCGCTCACTGAGTGGGGCGGTTTTTTATTGGTTGGTTTGGAGTTTGTTGTAGATTAGATGGTAGTATTGTAAGTGTTGAATTATAATTCGATATCAATCTTTTTACTTGTTTACTTAAGGAGTCAGTAATGAAATTATTAACTTCCATTATGTTATTTTTTGTCTGTACACATGTCTTTGCTACAGTAAATTATGATTGTAATTTTGATTCATTTTCAAATGGTAAAACTTTAGATGAAGAGGATCTCAAACTTACTTTCTTGTTAGATGATATCTCCGGAAAAGCATATATTATTGGTAATAATGGGAGTAAGGAAGTGGCTTATATATTTAATGATGAAGCGAGAACATTCATAGAAATAACAGATACTGGTAATGTGATGACAACTACAATCACTTCAAAACTTGAAGCAGTACATTCGCGAAACTCTGTGATATTTGGTAAGCTAATCCCATCTCAGTATTATGGAAGTTGTATCTCGAAATAATAATTTAATCAATTTGATGAATTTCATATTAATTCTCATAAAATTTATATCGAAAATCTTATACATGAGCTTGGAAAATTGCGGTTATCAATGCGTAAATTAACAACAGGTGGTGTTAGCTAGACAGGAGCGCAACTCGACCATGGACCAACACTATGAACAAAAACACCTCACACCTTTTTAGTTTGGATTTATATGCTGGCAACTGGCGTTGGTGGTTTGCACTGATAGCCTATATATTTTCTATCATCTTGCTTTTGTTTGGTATTAATCACCATATTAGCATGTGGTTAATGTTGCTACTGCCAATACTCTTGTTATGGTTACTTACTCGTCAGTCTCCAAATAAAAAAATAAACACCCAAACTATTATGCAAGATGTTGGTTTGGCGTGGGGTAACTCCTTTAAAACCATCATCTATACGTTGTTAGCTGTTATCGTTTTTACTGGGCTGGTGTATCTGTTTGAACAGCAAGATAAAAATGCCGAAGAAGCCAGTAAGATGGTCATGCAAAGTTTAGGCTTTGGTAAACATTATGGCAAAGATCTTATGCTGCTTCTTTCCATTGGTATATTTGCCCCTTTAAATGAGGAATTGCTATTTCGTGGGTTAATCTTCCGTAGCCTTTTTAATAGTTTGTTTAAACAAAAACGCATACTAAACAACACAAGCATCCAAACAAAAAAATGGTTTGCATTTGTGCTTGCCATGTTGGTATCAGTATTTTTATTTGCCAGTGCACATGGTGGTGGTGGGCAAGATGTTCAAATGATGATGTTGATGCTCATGGGCGTTTTAGCATGCTGGTTGTATGCGGTGACAGGCGCTCTTATTGCGCCTATTATGTTCCATAGCATCAATAATGCGATTGCCTTATGGCAAAGTAAAGTAGCAGGACATATGGCTTTTTCACAAGGGATTATTTCGCTTGATTTAGTAATCTTGTTACTGCCTTTGTTAACACTATGTATTGTGATGGTTATGAGATGGTTGGTTAGCTTGCTTAGTAATAAACTGTTTAACTTATAATGCTATCCGCAGTTTTAGGCGGACTAATACACTCAATTATTTTGTAAAGTTAAACAGTTTATTCATTATCTTTTTAGCTTCTTTATCTACTACTTTGATAATCTTTTGTAAATAAACTTCTTTTGATACTCTTTTGGCGTTAGCTCAGTCGCTCGCTTAAACAAACGGCTAAATGAGGATAAATCATCATAGCCCACTTGATGTGCCAAGGATTTAATAGTGACTTCTCCTGATTCTAGCAATCGCTTGGCGTGTTCGATGCGTATTGCTTGAATATACTCAATTGGTCTCATATCCACACATGCTTGAAAACGTCTGTTTAAGGTTCTCGTAGTGACGTTGACCATATCTGCTAATTGAGCAACACTTAATGGCTGTGTAAAATTATCTTCGATGTAGTTTTGCACGGTTTTTACCAAACTATCTGAGTGTGGTTTATAGAGCTTAATGTTGTTATAGCTGTTTTGATTGCCGCGTCTGCCATCAATTACTTGGGTTTTTGCCACCTGTGTAGAAATTTCTCGCCCACAATAACGCTCTATTAACAATAAAGACAAGTCATAAAAAGCACTGCCGCCTGCTGCACAAAAAATATTATCCGCTTGTGTGACAAACTGATTTTCTTGCAAATTAACCTTGGGGTAATCTTGTTTAAATTTATTGGCATATCCCCAATGGGTGGTGGCTACCCGTCCATCTAATACGCCTGCTTTTGCCAAAAAAAACGCACCACTACAGTTGCTTGCAATGTCTGCATTGGTTTGCGCCAGTCGCTGTAAATGCGGTATTAGTACTTTATTGTTTGCCAGCACTTTATCAACCGAGTCGCCAATGGTCGGAATCAATAACAAATCACAATTTTCTATGCTTGCAATATCACAATGCGGTTGTAGCATAAGGCGATTACTACAACGGATGCTTGCACCGTTTAAGCTAGCAATTTGCACATCAAACCTTGGCTCTACCGACTTTCCTAAAAACCGTTGCCAGCTAACACCGGTAAATGAAAATATATCCAACGCACCGGTTAACGCACTGCCAAGCACGCCATCAAATCCGACAATAATCACTTTTAAACGACGATATAACGGCATTGGTGCTTCCTTTTTATTCCTTTTTGAGATGAATTTAGCGGTAGAAAATAAGACAATTTTTAGAAAAAATAGCAAACTCAGTGTATCAAGGATTTATTAAAATGTCACTTATAGCCATAATAAAGTCATAAATGACAATTGGGCATGGCAAAAAAATAAGCTACTATCATTGGACTTTATCAAATCCTACCAATTATCTCAGAATTACATGAGCAGATTTGATACGCCCTTTTTCAGGAAGATAACACAATAGCGAGGACGCAATGGCTGCCGATACCCTTATCCATGATTTTGAACTGCCTTTTCAGCTGTATGATGTACTTGATACAGAAACCCTTTGTACGCACCCTAAATTTGCCGAGCATAATAAAGCCACCTTTGATGCGGTGTTAGACACTGCCAAAAAAATGGCAACCAATCTGTTTTTACCACACAACCATCTTGCTGATAAAGATGAACCACAGTTTGATGGTAAAAAAGTGAGCATGATTGATGATGTGAAGGTTGCATTTGATGCCTTTCGAGAATCAGGCTTTATTGCAGGTCGTTATTCATTTGAAGACGGTGGCATGCAACTGCCAGAAACGGTATTGACTGCTTTATCAGGCTATTTTATGGCTGCCAACCCATCCACAACGGCTTACCCATTTTTGACCTCAGCGGCTGCCAATGTGATTATGCACTGTGCCAGCGAAGACATTAAAAATGCCTTTGTGCCAAGAATGCTAACGGGTGACTTTACAGGCACGATGGCATTGACTGAACCACATGCCGGCTCATCACTTGCTGATATTAGAACCACTGCGGTGAAACAAGCGGATGGCAGTTATCGCATTAAAGGCAGTAAAATTTATATCTCAGGTGGTGAGCATGAACTGTCTGACAATATTGTCCATTTGGTATTGGCAAAAGTACCAGGTGGTCCTGCAGGGGTGAAAGGCATCTCATTATTTGTTGTACCAAAATATCGCTTGAATGATGATTTATCGGTTGGACAACGTAATGATGTGCATTTGGCAGGCTTGCTACATAAGCTTGGCTACCGTGGTACAACCTCAACCGCTTTAAGCTTTGGCGATGCAGACGATTGCCACGGTTATCTTGTGGGTGAAGAACATTTTGGTCTGCGTTATATGTTTATGATGATGAATGAGGCACGCATTGGCGTAGGCTTTGGGGCATCTATGATTGGCTACCGTGGTTATCAATATTCGCTAGACTACGCCAAAGACCGTACCCAAGGCAGAATTGCACCCAACAACAAACCTGAAGACCCAGCGACGCCCATCATTCATCATGGTGATGTCAAACGTATGTTGCTTGCCCAAAAAGCTTATGCTGAAGGCGGTATCTCCTTATGTTTATATGGCTCAAACTTAATTGACCGTATTAACACTTGTGATGACGACAAACGCAGAGCTGAGCTAAAAGAGCTGTTGGATTTATTAACCCCAGTGCTTAAAGCATGGCCTTCAGAATATGGACCAAAGGCAAATGATTTGGGCATTCAAATATTAGGCGGTGCGGGCTACACCCGTGAATATTTTGCCGAACAATTTTGGCGTGACAACCGTTTGAACCCGATTCATGAAGGCACTAACGGTATTCAGGCATTGGATTTATCATTCCGTAAACTGTGGCAAAACAACGGATTGGGCTTGCAAGTGCTAACACAAGAAATCGAAAAAGACATGGCAATCATTGTTGAACCTGACAATCACTCGCCACAAACGGCATTGCTTGCTCAGAAACTACAACCCTATATGGCAAAACTACAAGCGGTTTTATTACAAATTACCAAGTTATTGCCAACACAAGAAGCCATTACTTTAACAGGGAATGCACAAGCATTAATGAATATTTTCTCATCGGTAGTGGTAAGTTGGATTTGGCTACGTCAGGCAGGTAAAGCAGAACAGCTTCTGCACGCCATTGCTAATGATGATAATGAACAAGACAAACAAAACTACTATCAAGGTAAGTTACAAGCGGCGAAGTATTTTATTGATTGGGAACTCCCCAGCGTTAGCCGTGATATTGATTTATTAACCAACACCAACTCAGTTTGCACTGATATGCAAGTTGAATGGTTTTAATTAAATAGTTTTACACGATAGCAAGCTAATATAAGTTAACAATGATTTTAACCAATGCAAACAGCATTTACCTAAACATCATGGTATTGGTTGTTTGGCAACAATTAATTAAATAGGGATTTAAAAAACCCAAAAGGAGCAAAAAATGACAACTGAAACATTAACCAATAAGCAATGGCGATTAAAGCAAAGACCCGTTGGCGAGCCAAGTGCAGAAACTTGGGAATTTACCCAAGCAGAAGTCCCTAGCATTAAAGATGGTCAGGTACTTATTAAGATTGAATATATCTCGGTTGACCCTGCCATGCGTGGTTGGTTAAACGATGCTAAGTCTTACATTGCGCCAGTTGCTGTGGGTGATGTGATGCGTGCAGGCACAGTGGGTAAAATCCTCGAAAGTAAGCTAGAAGGCTTTGAAGCAGGCGATTATGTTGGTGGCTACAGTGGCGTACAGGCATATGATGTGAGCGATGGCACAGGGCTTTATAAAATTGACCCTAATTTAGCACCATTACCATACTACTTGGGTGTGCTTGGTATGCCAGGGATGACAGGCTATTTTGGTTTGTTAAACACAGGGGAACCAAAAGAAGGTGAAACGGTTGTGGTATCAGGTGCAGCTGGTGCAGTCGGTGGTTTGGTAGGGCAAATTGCTAAAATTAAAGGTTGCCGAGTGGTGGGTATTGCCGGTGGACCTGAAAAGTGCCAATTTTTGATTGATGAGCTTGGTTTTGATGCCGTTATTGACTACAAAAATGAAAATGTGAAGGCTGGGCTTCAAAAAGCATGCCCTGATGGGGTAGATGTTTATTTTGATAACGTTGGTGGTGATATTTTAGACGACGTACTTACCCAAATTAACCTAAAAGCTCGTATTGTGATTTGTGGTGCCATTAGCCAATACAATAACACCACACCAGTTAAAGGACCTTCAAACTATTTGTCTTTATTGGTGAATCGTGCACGTATGGAAGGTATTGTGGTATTTGATAATGCCAAAGAATACTCAGTGGCAGCCAAAGAAATTGCCGGTTGGATACAAGAAGGTAAAGTAAAAGTGAAAGACCATATTGTGGAAGGCATAGATACCTTCCCAGATACCTTAATGATGCTATTTAAGGGTCAAAACTTTGGTAAATTAATTATTAAAGTAGGAGACTAATAATGTCAGCAGTAACAGAAGTTGCAGCAAATGTGACAGGAAAAAAAGTCCTTATTACTGGTGGTGCATCGGGTATTGGTGCTGCCAGTGCATTACTACTTGCAAGCCGTGGCGCAAAGGTTATTATTGCCGACTTGTCTGACGAGCATGGGCAACAAGTGGTAAGCCAAGCTGAGCAGGCAGGTAACCCAATTTTGTTTAAAAAAGTAGACGTGACCAGTGGTGATGAAGTCCGTGCTTTATTTGCTTATGCGATGCAAGAGCTTGGCGGATTAGACGTTGTGGTTAACAATGCTGGCGTAGACCATTTGCCAAAGGCATTGCATGAGCTTAGTGATGATGATTTTGATAGAACCATTAATATTAACCTAAAAGGCGTATGGCACTGCATGCGTGCAGCAATTGCTTGCATGGCACCAAGTGGCGGTGGTCATGTGATTAACCTCGCATCAGTGGCAGGACTCCGCTCGTCTCCAGGGTTGTCTGCCTATTGTGCCTCTAAGCATGGGGTGATGGGCTTAACCAAAACCGCTGCCCTTGAGTATGCAAAGGCCAATATCCGTTTTAATGCGGTTTGCCCAAGCTTTATTGACACGCCTATGGTACGCAACACCATGGAAACAATGGACGAGGCAAGCCAGAAAAAACTGACTCATGCCAGTCCTCTGCGTCGTTTAGGTACAGTAGAAGAGGTATCTGCTGCGATAGCTTGGCTAGCCAGTGATGAAAGTAGCTTTGTGAATGGACATGCCTTTACCCTAGATGGTGGCATGCTGGCTTAATATCACCTTGCTATCGTTAATAAAATAAAAAACTGATATGGCGCATACTTGTAAAGATAACTATCTAAAGCGTTTTTGCACAAAAGCTGTATCAGCTTTTTATTTGTTAACTTCAAATGATGTTACAAATAATGTGACGCATCAGAAATGGCGTCATCTTTTTAAAAGATGTAGAATTTAAAAAGGCAATGCGCTTTTTTTAGCAATGCTATTTTTGCAAAGGGAAAGCGTAACCTGAAGGTGCTAAACCCTATACTAACCGAACGCTTAAGCTTTTTTACCTACAATTACAGTAAACACCATGTGAAAGCCAAGAGTTGTTGGTTTTTAAGTAAAAATTACGGTTAGTATGTGACATCAGTGAGTACAAAAAACTTTTGTTAAAGGCTTAAAATTGATGTGTGGTGAGCATCAGTTTATAAAACAGTTGAGCCATGAATGCATAGCAATAACAGAATGAATAAAAGGACATCCTTATGAAAGACTTATTTGATTTAACAGGAAAAGTTGCATTAGTTACAGGTGCTAGCCGTGGTATCGGTGAGTCCATTGCACGATTATTGGCAACCAAAGGCGCACACGTGATTGTTTCTAGCCGAAAAATAGACGCTTGCCAAGCAGTGGCAGACAGTATTGTTGCAGAGGGTGGCAGTGCCAGTGCGTTTGCGTGCCATATTGGCGAGATGTCACAGATAGACGCTATTTTTGCGCATATTAAAAATGAGTTTGGCAAAATTGACATCTTAGTAAATAATGCGGCAGCCAACCCTTACTTTGGGCATATTCTTGACACCGATGAAGCTGCTTTTAGCAAAACAGTGGATGTGAATATCCGTGGTTATTTCTTTATGTCGGTTGCAGCCGGTAAGCTCATGCGCGAGCAAGAAACAGGTGGTGTTATTTTAAATACGGCATCGGTTAATGGTATTACCCCAGGCGATAAACAAGGGATTTATTCGGTAACAAAAGCGGCGGTTATTAGTATGACCAAAGCATTTGCTAAAGAATGTGGCAACTTAAATATTCGAGTTAATGCGTTACTACCAGGGTTAACAGACACCAAATTTGCTTCTACCCTGACTAGCAATGAAGATATTTTAAAATCAGTGCTTCATGCCATTCCACTGGGTCGTGTTGCACACCCTGACGAGATGGCAGGCACGGTACTTTATTTGGTTTCGGATGCGTCTAGCTATACCACAGGTACAACGGTCATTGTTGATGGCGGTATGTTAGCCTAATATAAAATTAAGAGCTATGATTAAAAGCTTTTAAACCTGATGTACTGCTTAAGTTATTGGCTGTACTCGGTTTAAAAGCTTTAATTTTTGGTTAAACTTTTTAAAACAGCATCACACTGGTTAATTAATGGTAAATCCACCATTACGCCATCAATAGCAAAGGTTGCTTCTTTTGTTTTTGCATAATGTTCAATGACCTTTTGGGCAAAATGAGTGTCTATTTTGTTTGAAGCAAACGCCTTGTTTATAGTGCCAAGCTGGTTAGGATGAATGGCAAGCATGCCAGAAAAACCTAAGTCAGCAACATAATCGGCGGTTTTGGTTAATCCTGCATCATCTTTAAAATCAGCATAAATGCTTTCAATAGGTGGGTTTAAACCGTTGGCTTTACTTGCCAATAACAGTTGATAGCGCAAATGGTTGATAAAGTCTTTTTGTGCGGGCGAATTTAAGCTTAAGTTTAGCTCGTTACAAATATCTAACGTACCATAACTAATGGCATGTAAACCTTTGATATAAGCCTTACTCACAATGGCCTTTAGCATATAAATGGCATGGGCTGTTTCTAATTGTGCAATGATGGGCAGCTTTGTCATGTTGTGCACATGCTCAATGGTTTCGCCATTTTCTACTTTTGGCAACACAATACCTACAAGATGTTTTTTTAACTGTTGGCAAAGTAATAAGTCTTGCTGAAAATCGGATTTATCATCATTTTGTTTACCGCCAATGTTGTTTATCCTTATCCAAATGGGCGTTTCTCTTTTTATTGTTTGGGTTGCAAAAAACTGTTGCAAGTTATGCCTTGCTGTTGTTTTGTCTGCGTGGCTAACTGCGTCTTCTAAATCAATTATGACTGCATCGGCATCACTGGTAAGTGCTTTATTGATTCTGTCCATACGATTTGCAGGTACAAATAAGTATGAGCGAGATATACATAAGTTGGGATGATGGCTCATTAGATGCTCCAAAAAGATGGCTATTAATTTAGGATAAATCAACCATTGTATCAATGTTGGGTTGTTTTATTGTTAAAAGATATCGCTTACTTAAATAGTAGCAAGATTTTTAAGCGTAAAATACTCATTAATCACACTTTTATAACTATTTCTTGTCCCCATTTAAGCTATAATATGCGCTTAGGCAGTTCAATCAATTGATACAGCTAAATTCAATAACAGCCAGATTAAATACTTTGCTGATTAACTGTTAGTTTGATTGTGTATTGAGCTTAGCCCTAAGCAATTCTTTAATAAAATAAAACTTAATTAACTCGATTATGACAGCATCTCAATCTCAAAATTTTTCAAACACTTTTGCCGTTGGACAACGCTACTTATCAGACACCGAAGCCGAACTTGGTTTGGGAGTGGTGATAGATGTAGAAGAGCGTTGCGTCCATGTTTTGTTTCCTCAAAGTGAAGAAACCAGAGCGTATGCTCAAAACTCGGCGCCATTATCTCGCGTGGTTTTTAAAGCAGGTGACTGTGTAACCGACCAAGACGGCAATACCTATAAAGTTACTGGGACTGATGAGCTAATGGGGGTGCTTAAGTACCAAGTAGAAGATAGCGAGGGTAATGCCAAGTCTATTATGGAAACACGTTTGGCAGCAAATATCACGCTTGCCAAACCGCTAGAAAGGCTGATGGCAGGGCAGGTTGAGCGCAGTGATTGGTATGATTTACGCCAAGATGTTTTGCGCATGCAAGCGGCAATTGCTGGACACCCTTTAAAAGGCTTAATGGGTGCAAGAGTCGATATTATTGAGCATCAGCTCTACATTGCCCATGAGGTTGGTAAGCGTATTGCGCCTCGTGTTTTGTTAGCGGATGAAGTAGGGCTTGGTAAAACCATAGAAGCTGGTTTGATTATCCATCAGCAACTACTGACAGGCAAAGCTGAGCGAGTGCTTGTTTTGGTGCCAGATAGCTTGCAATATCAATGGATGATTGAAATGCGTCGTCGTTTTAATCTTGAGTTTTCGTTATTTGATTTGGTTCGGACAGCCGCAATTAAAGAGCATAATCCAGAACAAAATGTATTTTTAACTGAGCAATGTATTATTGCCAGTTTAGACTTGTTGCTGGATCACCATGATTTATATGACCAAGCGATGGAAGCGGGCTTTGACTTATTGGTAGTTGATGAGGCGCATCATTTACATTGGGATGCAGAACATGGCGGTAATGAAAAATATGATTTAGTTGCCGACTTTGCCGAAGAAACAGCAGGTGTTTTACTTTTAACCGCAACCCCAGAGCAATTGGGCGTAGAAAGCCATTTTGCTCGCCTACGTTTGTTAGACCCAGACCGCTTTGATGATTTAGAAGACTTTATTGCCAGCTCGGATGCGTTTGCACAAACGGCAATGGTGGCAACGGTGTTAATGGATGAAAAACCATTAAGTGATGCCCAAATAGGGGCATTGGCCGGTTTATTGGGTATGGAGCAACAACAACTGGACAACATTAATACGGATGCAAAACTGCGCCAGCATGTATTAAACGACTTGTTAGACAGACATGGCACAGGGCGTGTATTGTTCCGTAATACTCGTGAGAGTGTGCAAGGATTTTATGGCCGTTGTTGCCAGGCTTATCCGTTGCCATTGCCAGAACAATGGAAAGGCAGCTACCAAACCTGTGGTAAGTTAAAAGAGCAGTTGTGGGGAGAAGAGAACCAACCGGATGGCGGTTGGCTTGAATATGACCCTCGTGTGCCTTGGTTAATAGATATTTTAAAAACGGATTTAAAACAAAATAAAGTGTTACTGATTGCTCGCAGCGGTGCAACGGTAGAAAGTTTAGAGGCCGTACTTCGTTTGCATGCAGGTATTAAAACTGCCGTATTTACCGAGCAAATGACCTTGTTAGAGAGAGACCAAGCATCGGCTTATTTTGCTGATGAAGAAGGTGCGCAAATCTTATTGTGTTCTGAAATTGGCTCAGAAGGGCGAAATTTTCAATTTGCTAGCCATTTAATTTTGTTTGATTTGCCTGCCAACCCAGATACGTTAGAACAACGCATTGGTCGCCTTGACCGCATTGGGCAAAGCCAACAAATTACCTTACATGTGCCTTATGTTTCTGGTACAGCGCAAGAAAGACTGTTCCACTGGTATAACGGTGCTTTAAACATTTTTAATCAAATCTCGCCAACGGCTCAAACGGTACAAGAGCAATTTATTATGGCGTTAAAACCTTTGTTAGAAGGTGCTAACACTGAAGAAGCCGATAGTTTGGAAACTGACTCAAATAGCCAACACACCCTAACAGGGTTGGTAGATGAAGGGGCCAACATTCGTTTAGCATTAGAAGCAGAGTTGCAACAAGGGCGAGACCGCTTGTTAGAATATAACTCTTGCCGACCCCGTGTGGCAGGGCGTATTGCTAGTACCATGCAAGACTTTGATGAGCACAATGTTTTACCAGCCTTTTTTGAGCGTTTTTTAGATGTTGCCAATATTGACCACAGTGAGCAACGTGATGGTACTTGGGTGATTCATCCACCTGAGTCAAATAAACATAGCGACTTTGACAGTTTGCCTATTAGCGAAGAGGGCATGACTTTAACCTTTGATCGTCGCCAAGCGTTAAGCCGTGAAGATATTGCCTATCTCACGCATGAGCACCCGTTAATGCAATCGGTTTATGAAATGGCAAACAGTGGCACATTTGGTAATACCGCTGTGGTTATGCTAAAAAGTAATGCCATGCCAGAAGGTATGGTAATGGTAGAAGCAAACTACCGAGTATGTGCGGTTGCCCCTAAAATGCTTAATTTGTCTGCTGTTTTACCAATGCAAAATATTCGGGTATTTATTAGTGAGCAAGGTCAAGATTTGTCTGAGCGCATTAGCAGTGAGATGATTGCACCCTACATCACGCATTTAGATAAAAATCGTGCCAGACAAGTTGTTAAAATGCGTGCGGCATTGATTGAAGACCGTTATCACGACAGTGAACAATTGGCAAAAGCAAAACTTGCTGCTATTAGCGAACAAGCAAAAGACCGCTTTAGCCAACAATGGCAACGTGAGACTGACCGACTTCGCCACTTGCAAGCCATTAATCCAAATGTTCGAGACAGTGAGATTGAACGCCTAGAAACCTTAAAGGCTCAAGGTGAGCAGGCATTGGATAATCTATCGCTAATTCCTGATAGCATTCGAGTATTGGTTGCGGTTAAGCCTTGATGAAACTATAACTACAAGATTAACATGTAAAAAAAGGACGCTTAGCGTCCTTTTTTAATACCAACTTTTCTAATACTAATAGTTACCTGTTACTTCGCTTCCAACGCTTCAATACGGGCTTTTAAGTCCATGATTAACGCAACAATGTCTTGTTCTTTAATGTTAATTGCACCATTGTCACCATCAATGTGTACCGTTTCGTTACCGTTTACGTCTAATAATGTGATGTCGCCTTGATGACCGTTACCACCAAGTAATAGATTGCCATTACCACCATCAATATGAACCGTTTGGTTACCCTCAGCATCTTTTAATGTCACATCACCTTGTGCACCTTCACCACCCATCGTTAGGTTGCCATTACCGCCATCAATGTGTACTGTGCAGCCACCCTCTGTATGCAACAAAGATACATCGCCTTGATGACCATTACCGCCCATTTTAAGATTGCCGTTACCGCCATCTAAATGAATGGTCTCTTCACGTTCTGGACCATAAAGTGTGATGTCACCTTGGTGACCGTGACCACCCATATCTAAATTAGCGTTACCCCCGTTAAGTGCAACCGTTGTATTACCACTTTCATCATTTAGGTTAATAATATTATCGCTCATAGTCTTTCCTTAGATTGTTAAATTAATTGATTAGATTCGTACCATTAAACAAAAAATTTTATATAGTACCATTACAAGTATGATGTAGATGAATGACAAAACTATTAAACAGATGTATGATTAAGGTAAACAGATGTTAATAGTCATTTAATACAAGATAAGCGTATGACCCCTGCAATTACCCTAGCCAAACAAAAAAAATTAGACTATAAAATTCATGAATACACGCATGAGGCAACGGCTGAGTCCTATGGGCTAGAGGCAGCAGAAAAATTGGGCATACCAAGCATGCAAGTGTTTAAAACACTGGTGGTGGCTGATGATAAAGATAAGCTGGCAGTTGCGATTTTACCCGTTGATCAAAAGCTGAATTTGAAAAAAATGGCTAAAGCCATCGGTGCAAAAAAGGCTAATATGGCAGACCCTATACTGGTAGAAAAAACCACAGGTTATGTGTTGGGCGGAGTTAGTCCTTTAGGGCAAAAAAAGCGATTAACTACCGTTATTGATACATCAGCACAACAACAAAAAACAATGTATGTTAGTGCTGGCAAAAGAGGGCTAGAAATAGAACTGCCTCCAGCGCAACTTTTGGCAACGTTATCGGCAAAATTTGCAGATATAGTCATGGATTAAAAGAACTAAACAAAGATAATAAAAAAGCTAAACAGATATTTGTTTAGCTTTTTTATTGGTTTTTTATTTACGTTTTTTGCTTTTGCCCTGTACGGCTTTAAAACGCCCTTCAGTTTTGTTGATAACAAACACACGACCACGGCGGCGTACAACTTGGCAGTCTGGATGGCGACTTTTTGCACTTTTTAATGAGCTTAATACTTGCATAATATATCCTTCTTTTGACATAAAAATGTTATAACATAACAATAATTGGCTATATTAATATAAATGGGATTTATTATCAATAAAAAAAGCACCCTAAGGTGCTTTTTAAAGAAATAATAAGTTAAATAAACTTGCTAAAAAATGCGTTTAATCAAGGAATGAGAAATTGTCTTCATCCATTGCCATCATGCTTTCGCTAGGTGCCACCATGCTTTCTGCATGCCCTGATGCACGTGGTAAAAGCTTATCAAAATAAAACTCAGCTGTTTGAATTTTTGCTTTATAGAACTCAGGTGATTCGGTGCCACCATTTTCTAATTTATCATAAGCAATCGCGGCCATACGTGCCCAGTGATAACCCATCATAACGTAACCTGCATACATTAGGTAGTCATCGCAAGCCGCAGAGATTATCTCTCTATCTTTACGAGCCATTAACATGATACGAACGGTTAACGTATTCCATTCAGCACACAGCTTGGTTAATGCCCAAACATACTTACGCATGTCTTTGTCTAGCGCATATTCACCACACCATTTCATCACACTTGCGGTATAGTCACGCACCACCTTGCCTTTAGAGCCAAGAATAATCTTACGACCCAATAAATCAAGAGCCTGAACGCCAGTGGTACCTTCATAAAGTGTTGAGATACGAGCATCACGTAAGATTTGCTCCATGCCCCATTCTTTGATATAGCCATGACCGCCAAATATTTGCATACCATGCTTGGCAACTTCATTTGATAGCTCAGTCAAAAAGCCTTTCAAGATTGGGGTATAAAAACCAATTTTATCATCCCATTTTTCAAATTTTTTCTGATCGCCAATGGCAATGCCTTCTGACATTTTGTCGGCATAGCGGGCAGAATGATAAATCATCGAGCGACCACCTTCGGTGATGGCTTTCATTGTTAACAATAAACGTCGTACATCAGCATGGTTGATGATGGTGTCGGCAACATGTTCTGGATTTTTCTTGCCAGATAACGCACGCATAGAACGACGCTCTTTAGCGTAAGGTAGGGCGTTTTGATATGACAATTCACAGTGTGCTAATGCTTGGATACCGGTACCAAGGCGAGCAGTGTTCATAAATGTGAACATGGCACGCAAGCCTTTATGTGGTTCACCAATTAAGTAGCCTTTGGCATCATCAAAGTTTAATACACAAGTTGCTGAGGCATTGATACCCATTTTATGTTCGATAGAACCACAGGTCACCGTGTTACGTTCGCCAACTTCGCCTTCGTCATTTGGTACAAATTTAGGCACGATAAATAGTGAAATACCTTTTGTGCCTGCTGGGGCATCTGGCAATCTAGCTAATACGATGTGGATGATATTTTCGGCTAAATCATGCTCACCGCTAGAAATAAAGATTTTTGAGCCATTTAGCTTATAGGTACCATCACCGTTTGGTTCTGCTTTTGTTTTAACTTGACCTAAGTCGGTACCTGCTTGGGCTTCGGTTAAGCACATGGTGCCAGACCAAGTGCCTTCAACCAATTTTGGCAGATATAAGTCTTTTTGAGCATCATCACCATAATGCAAAATGGTGTTAATACAGCCAGTTGATAATCCTGGATACATTGACCATGACCAGTTAGCCGTACCAATCATCTCTGATTTAACCAAGTTAAGTGACATAGGTAAATTCATACCGCCGTATTGCTCTGGGTAAGCAATACCTTGCCAACCACCTTCAACAAACTGGTTATAAGCGTCTTTAAAACCTTCTGGTGTGGTAACGACGCCATTATCAAAATGACAACCTTCGGCATCACCTGATTGATATAGTGGAGAAATAACGCCTTCAGCAAAGTCTGCCATACCTTGTAAAATCATATCGACAGTTTCTGGATCAGCATTTTCGCCATTTGATAAAGTAGCGTAATGGTCTTGAAAATGGAAAACGTCGTTCATTAAAAATTTAATATCACGAAGGGGGGCCTTATAGGTAAGCATAGTAGCTCCTTGTAAAAATAAGGGAATTTGATTGTGCTATCGTTTATAGAAAGGTATATCTAAACTTGCGACAAAGTATATCTAAAAGTTAAGAAGAAAAACACCATGTATAACTAAAAGTCATATACGAGGTGGTCATCCATGGCTTATGGTTATGAATAACCAATTTATAGCGTATTTACATCCACTTTTTTGCCTGTCCATTGCTCAAAACTTAACGCTGCTTGCCCAATCAGCATGCCCTTGCCATCGCTCACGTTGGCACCTTTATCCTCAAAATGCTGTAAAAACGGTAGGTCACGCCCATACATCATGTCGTAGGCCTTGGTACAGCTTAGTGTATCGGCGAGTGGCAATTTATCGCCAGATAACCCTATTGAAGTTGCGTTAATAATCACATCATAACTGCCAGTTAACGCCTCAATACTGCTGGCACTCAGTTTTGCCTGTTTAATTAGAGCTGCTATGTTGTTTGGTAGGTTATTTGCCTGTTTTTGGCAGTCTTCAATCAATGCATCTGCTTTGGTTACAGTACGGTTTGCAACATGAATGCTGCTCACGCCAGCAGCAAGCAGCGGCAAAATAATGCCACGGCTGGCACCACCTGCACCAATAATGGCAATGTTTTTATCCTTTAACTCCCAACCCAAGTTTTGTATGTGATTAACCAGCCCTTGTCCATCGGTATTGTGTCCACAAAGTTTGCCATTTTGCATATAAAGGGTATTCACTGCGCCAGCTACTTGTGCATGCGGGGTTAAATTAGTGTGACACAATTTATATGCCATTTGTTTAAAAGGTACGGTTACGTTTGCCCCAACACCACCGCCATTAAAAAAAGCTTCAACCACTGCTGTAAAACTGTGCACGTCGTTAGGGCATAGCTGGCGGGCATAGCGGATTGATAAACCAACTTGGGCTGCAAAACCTTGATGTATTTGTGGAGATTGACTGTGTGCAATTGGATTGCCAATGACAATGAAGTGTTGTGTTGACATTAAACTTCCTTTTTATCTAAAAGTCGTTTTAGGGTTAACTAAGGTGAGTGGGTGTTAAATGTATTTAAATTTTTGTTAGCATAACAAATCTGTATCAAAACGATAAGTGAATATAAGAAAACTGGTTAAAAATAAACAGATTGAGTACACTATTGAATCAGCCATAAACAAAATGTTATTAATATAATCAACACCAGTTTGTTAAATAAAGGTAAATAGATAATGAAGGTTGTCACAAAATCTAAGTTTGCTGCTGCTTTTTTAATAAGCAGTTTGATGTTATCGGCGTGTCATTTTTCTGATAATAAAGAAGCCACTAGCCAAAAGGATGAAACGCAAATTAAAGCGCAACAATCAGACGCAGACAAAAGCGTAACTGCCAAAAAAAAGCTGGCACTTAAAGCACTAGAAAATAATATTGTCAAAAATACAGGGATTCATTATAACTCGCACTTATGGTCTACAGGCGATACGCAGTCAATCGATATTGATGATG
Source organism: Psychrobacter sp. HD31 (assembly GCF_051097895.1). Lineage (GTDB taxonomy): Bacteria > Pseudomonadota > Gammaproteobacteria > Pseudomonadales > Moraxellaceae > Psychrobacter. The sequence continues at coordinate 1,123,972 of NZ_CP142525.1, read as the reverse complement.
TTGCCGCAATTAAAGCTGCTTTAGGGGCAGTTAAATCAACTGATAAAAAGATGTTGGATTATCAAAGCAACCCAGCTAAGTTGTATCGTTATATGAAGGATGATGCACCTTATCTCGACTTAATAACCTCCAATGATTTGATAGAATTTGATTGGTATTTTGCGTTGCCACAAAACACCAAAAATGAGCGAACTAGTAGTGTTAAACATGCTAAAAATATGTATGGTGTGGCTCGCCAGCTGTTGGGTGTACATGGCGGTGTGTTGGTAAAAGATATGTTAGCTGGTAAGGTAACAAAAGATACTACCATAGGCGGGCAACACGTGAAGGTCGCAAAATGCCATTTAAATCGTTGTTTGCTGGTAATCAAAAAAACAAAGGCATGAACTTTTTGGGATGAACTAAAATAAAAAACGCAGCTTAAAACTGCGTTTTTATCGTTAATAGACCAATTTGGTATTACAGCTTATTCACTCACAAAATTAACAGGGGGTTCTCCAGGCGTGATGATAAATGAGCCAGAAATCTGAGTATCTAAAATATCACCTTTTTGATTAATGGTATAGCAAGTGGCGCTTTCACCTTGGTTATCATGTTTTTCTATTCTACATAGCTCAGCGGTATTATTTTTAGCGGCATTTAACTCCCATGTTGCAACCATGGGCATGGTTTCTTCTTTATCTTCGAGTGCAGAGCTGATGCCTTCATATAGTTTACCGCGAGCACCAATTTGAGCGCTGGCAGGTGGTGTGAAGTTTTGGGTAACTATGTCTATGTCAAAGTTGGATGTATTTGTGCCAGCATACATCAAGCTATCTGCAAAGAGATACTCTTCGGCATTTAAGGCATATAGCGTTTGTCCATTGATTTTAATTTCTGACAGGCTATTGGTTTTAATGACCTGTTGGTTGTTAAAAGTGGTAAGTTGAGGGTTGTTTATATCAATGGCATCACGCTGGTAATCCATGGTAATAGTAATTTCTTGAGTACCCATAACCTCGTTTAAGTCGGTGATTAAGGTTTCGTTAATGCCATTTAATCGTGCTTGTTTAAGCACGGAAGCAACGGGGTAAGTGATTTTATTTTGATTTAAATTGATGTCAGCTATATTGACACAAGCGGTTAGCGTGGAAACTAAAGCCGCTGTGATCATAAGCTTGTTTAAGGTTTGTTTCATGCTGTCATCCCTTTATTGTATTGGTTGTGTATGCTATTTCTTCATCTATTGATTAGAGGTTGGCGTTTTAAACACCATAGGTGGCTCACCGTTATTTTCAGAGTAAGAAATGATTTCTATTGTTTCATCTAAAACATTACCTTGTGTATCAATGGTATAACAGAGAGATTGCTTTTCAGCTGTTGTGTCTTCAATAGAGGTCGTTATAGAAACCGTATCATGATATAAGCAAAGTTGTGCAGTGGGCGTGTTATTGCCAGAGTTTTTAGTGCTTGGTTTTAATTCCCATCTACCTGTACTAGTTTCATTTGGCTCACCATGCTTAGTGCCTTTACTTTGATACATTGATTGAGAACTACCAACTGTGGCTGTTTGAGGAATTGGTGTTCTATTTGTGATGATTATTTTGTAGTCGTTATTGCTGTTGTAGTATCCAACCCAATCATAACTGCCTGGTTCTGAATATACTTTTGATTCTTTATGTTGTACGGTTTTGCCATCCACTTTAATGGTTGTTGAGTTATCTCTTACCAGTAATTTTTGTCCATTAAACCGTGTGAATAAAGTTTGTGAATTGATTGGAGGCAGGGTATAGATAATGCTGACATTTTCAAAACCAAAATCATCTGGATTCTGTAATGTTACAATGGATTTATCCCACCCTTTTTTATTAAGTTGTTTAATAACAGACTTAACAGGGTAGTGCTGAGTGCTATCTAAACGATTAACATTGGCTTGTGTTGTAAAACTAATACCTAAAAATAATGTCAATAGTAATGATTTTTTCATACTTGTCCTTGTCTATGTTTCTGCTTTATTGGTTATACGTAATTTTGGTTGTGTTTTGGCCGTTAATTCTTCAAGCGCACAAATCTCTTGCTCAATTAGTTTTAGCATATTTTGTATATGCGGCAACACATCATCACAAGCGGTTATGCCAAACTCGATTTTATCGACATAAGTGGCAAGGGTAATGTTTAGGGCTTGTCCGTTCATTAAAATAGAAGCAGGGTAGAGTGCTTGTAGTTTTGCACCATTCCAATAAAGGGGCTTATTTGATCCAGGCACGTTAGAGATAATCAGATTAAAGGCTTGTTTTTTAGGGTAGACACTGGTCATTAAATTTAGCATAGCCCAACTGTAGGCAACTAAGCTGTAGTTAATGACTTCAGCTTGCGTCATACGGCTAAAACGACGTTTGCCATCATTCATACTTTTGTGGATGGTTTGCAGCCTGTCTAATGGGTTATGCAAATGTGTGCCTAAGTTTGCCAAAATAAAAGAAAGCTGGTTACCACTTGCACTTTTATCTTTACGTAATGAGATGGGCACAAATGCAATTAATGGTTTTTTGGGTAAGTCATCATTTTCTATTAAGTAGTTGCGTAGGGCACCGGCACAAACAGCAAGTACCACATCGTTAACGGTAACTTTTAATTGTGTTGATAAGTTTTTAAAGCGCTCTAAGTTGTATGACTGAGTGGCAAGACGGCGTGATGCGGTAATGCGTTGGTTGAGCATACTGGCTGGAGCATCAAACGTGCTTACAAAATGCGGGTGTTTGCCAGTTAACTGTATGGCTGAGTTTTTCAGCTCTTTAAATACGGGGCGTATGGTGCTAATTTGTTCTTTAATGATTTGTTTTGTGGGTTTGTTGATGGGCAAGATGGCATCAATTTGGTTACGATGGCGCGTCAATAGTGACCATAGAGGTAAGGTCATTTCTTCTGTTTTTGAATGCGATAACGACTTTTGCATTAAACGCATGGCGGCAATACCATCAACCAATGAGTGATGAATTTTAAAATATAAAGCAAAACGATGGGGTCTGCCTTTTACCTCGGGCTCTATGCCTTCAATAATATGGCACTCCCACATTGGGTTGTCTTTATTGAGCAGCTTGCCATGTTCTAATGATACATATTGTAAAAGTTCTCTCACCCTTGCTGGTTTTGGCAAGGCAATATGCCTAAAATGCTGGTATATCTCAAAGCTTTCGTCATCTTGCCAAAAAAGCAATTTGTCTAATACTTGGTTAAAAGGAAAGTTTGGTGGCGTGTTGGTGGTTTGCATTTTTTGCATAAGCTCAGAGGCAAAACAATCGCCTGCATTTTCTGGTGGTTCAAATAAAAATAGCCCCCCAACGTGCATGGGCTGAGTACGAGACTCTAATTGGATGAAAAGTTGGTCGATAAGAGACAATAGACGCATAGTTTTTACTGGGTTCTTGTAATTGGTTATTGTAAATATTGCCTTTGATTATAACACTTTGCTATTTAAGGCAAACAGATACAGCAAAATAATTACATAAATTTTGCTAAATCAATGATTCTTTTATAATCCAGACATAATTGTAAGCAAAAATTACAAAAAACATTATTTAATTTGTTATGATGTCTATTCCTTTAAAATAAAAAAATAACATAGTCATGACAAGCTTTAAATGACTTGACTAGACTTAAAGTTGGGCATAAAAAATGATAGAAAACTGGTCAAAACAGCTTATTATTCAAAGATTGTTAGCAATTAGTTTGTTAATAATTTTGTTTATATTGTGCTTTAGTGTGGTTAAGTTTTTTATTGTCCCAGCTTTGTGGGCAGCGATTATTGCTTATGTGACGTTCCCACTATATAACTTTTTTTATACTAAAGTTAAATTAAGTCGTAATCTTAGCGCATTTATTATGACATTTTTTGTGTCGTTAATGATTGGTATCCCATTGCTTGTAGGTATTTTTATTTTGCAGCAAGAAGCGGTAGATTTGTATGGCATGATTTTGCACCGTATCCAAGCTGGGTATGTAGATTTACCGTCACAAATTAAAGAAATCCCCGTCGTAGGGCAGCAAATTAAAGATGCGTTGTGGGAAATCAATAAAGACCCAGAAGGCACTATGGAAATCATCAAGGTTTGGGTGCAGGAGCATTTGTATTATGGCAAAGTAGCTGTGGATGCGGTGTTACGCAATTTTGCAAAAATGGGCATGGTAATTATGACCTTGTTCTTTTTTTACCGTGACGGGATTAGCTTAGTTAAGCAAGTGCGCCAAGCGTTACGTAATATTATTGGTAACCGTATTGATGACTATATTGATTCAGTAGGCGAAACAACACAGGCAGTGGTTTATGGCATTGGTTTAACTGCCCTTGCACAAGCCTTATTGGCTGGTATTGGCTATTTGTTTGCCAATGCGCCAAATCCACTGTTTTTGGTATTACTCACTTTTGTGTTGGCGCTTATCCCTTTTGGTACCCCGTTTGCTTGGGGTGGCGTGTCGTTATGGTTAATGAGCCAAGGGCATACGACTGAAGGGATTGGCTTGGCAGTTTGGGGTGTTTTAGCCATTAGCTGGGTAGATAATTTAATTAGACCCATGGTGATTAGTGGTGCAACCAGCATTCCATTTATTATTATTTTTATTGGTGTGCTTGGTGGGCTAACTGCATTTGGATTTGTTGGGTTGTTTATTGGACCTGTGGTACTTGCTATTGCTTTGGCAGTGTGGCGTGAGTGGATTAGCCATCATAAATCGGATGTATTTTATAAGCAGCATTCTGAACAATTAACACTAGAGTTTAAACCTGTTGATAAAACACAATAACTTTAAACATTATTTAGACCCATAATTAATATGCAAAGTATTCCAGCTCAAAGTATTCAAATGCCAAAAACCTTAACCATTGTTGCCGATGCTAATATTTCACATCTTGATGATTATTTTAACCCACAAATTTTGGGGGTGGATGTCAATATTGTTAGCGTGGCAGGTCGTGAAATTACGTCTGAGTTGCTTACCTCCCTTAAACCTCAAGCGCTGCTTGTCCGTTCGGTAACTTTGGTTAATGAATCTTTATTAGCCGAGCAAGACACTGTGCAGTATGTGGGGTCTGCAACCATAGGCACAGATCATATTGACCAAGCCTATTTAAATCAAAAAAACATTGCGTTTGCGAATGCCAGTGGTTGTAGTAAACATTCGGTTGCGCAATATGTGCTGACTTCTATCCTAGCGTTAAAACCACAATACTGGCAAAAACCAATCACGCTTGGCGTTATCGGGCTTGGCAACATTGGCAGTACGCTTGCTAATTATGCCAATGACTTAGGCTGGCAAGTGCTCGGATACGACCCTTTTTTGCAGCCAAATCAACTTTATAATAATGCCAGTTTTCAACAACTGTTACAGCAAAGTGATGTAATTAGCCTGCATGTGCCGTTAACAACTAATAAGCAGTCTAAATATCCGACCCACCATTTAATTGATGAAAATGCATTTGCACGTATGAAAACAGATGCATTGCTTGTTAACTCATCAAGGGGAAGGGTAGTAAGTGAAGATGCCTTAATTGTTGATCAGGCTAATACTCAGCGTGAGATTGTATTGGATGTTTTTGAGCATGAACCAATTGTGAGTGGTGACTTGCTTGCTAAACTTGCTGTTGCAACACCGCATATTGCAGGATATAGCGTGGAAGGCAAGTTAAGAGGTACACAGATGATTTATGAGGCATTTTGCCAACATTTTAATCTACCTATTTGCCAAAAAATACAAAACTTATTGCCTGCTAATCCATACCATTGGGCAGACCTTAAAAAAGCACCTGATAAATTGAGTCATTACTATAATATTATGCAAGACGATGCAAATTTGCGAAGCGTTTTAAACCAAATGAGCAACCAAATTGATGGCAAGGACTTTGATGAACTTCGTAAAAAATATGATCTCAGAAGAGAATGGTTATTTTAGAATATTGATTAAAAATACGCCTGTTACAGTGAAGTGGTAAACCCTTACAAAACTCTACATTTTTTTAATTTATTAGTACATTTTCTATTTAAATATCACAAAATTATTGTTATAATTAGCAGCCATAAATTTTATGGTAAACACTTAAGGAAACCTAATGGAAGTACATGCAATTAAAACCCTAGATTTATCAAACCATGGTATTTTTGTTGACGCTTATCACAATGTTACTCCAGCTGTTTTATATCAATTAGCCTTTCGCAATGATAGGCAAGCATGCCTTGCACACTCAGGTGCTTTGATTGCTTTTTCGGGTGAAAAAACAGGACGCTCTCCTGCGGATAAACGCCTAGTAGAAAATGCTGAATCAAAAGATAACATTTGGTGGGGTGATATCAATATTGCATTGTCAGAGGATTCTTTTGCAAAAAACCGTGAAATTGCGAAAAACTTTTTAAGTGATGCCCCTAATGTTTATGTTGTTGACGGTTTTGCAGGTTGGGATACCCGCTACCGCAAAAAAATTCGTGTTATTACTTCGCGCCCATATCACGCATTATTCATGCACAACATGCTAATCCGCCCAACAGCAGAAGAGTTGGCAGCGTTTGGTGAACCAGATTATGTAATTTACAATGCAGGTGAACAAGCCGCAGATACCTCAGTTGAAGGCGTATCGAGTGAAACGAGTGTTGCATTGTCATTTGAACTTGGCGAAATGGTTATTTTAGGTACAGAATACGCAGGCGAAATGAAAAAAGGCGTATTTACTATTATGAACTACCTAATGCCACTGCAAGGCGAGCTACCAATGCATTGCTCGGCAACTGTAGAAAAAGGGGGAGAAACCTCTACCATCTTATTTGGTTTGTCTGGCACAGGTAAAACAACCTTATCAGCTGATCCAGCACGTGAGCTGGTTGGTGATGATGAGCATGTTTGGACAAAACAAGGTGTGTTTAACATCGAAGGCGGTTGTTACGCTAAAGCCATTGATTTAACCGAAGAAAAAGAACCTGATATTTACCGTGCCATCCGTTTTGGTAGTGTGTTAGAAAACGTGGTTATCAATAATGAACATATTGTTGATTTTAGTGATGTATCAATTACCGAAAACACGCGTGCGTGCTATCCAATTGAGCATATCGATAATGCACGTTTGCCATGTGTGGCAGGTCAGCCTAAAAACGTTATCTTTTTAACTTGTGATGCTTTTGGTGTATTGCCACCAGTAGCAAAATTAACGCCAGCACAAGCAATGTATCACTTTATCTCTGGTTATACTGCAAAAGTTGCCGGTACAGAAGTTGGCGTAACAGAGCCAGAAGCAACCTTCTCAGCTTGTTTTGGTGCACCGTTTATGGTTTGGCACCCAACTAAATATGCCGAATTATTGGCAGAAAAAATCCGTGAAAACAACGTAAACGTTTGGTTGGTTAACACGGGTTGGGCTGGTGGCGGCTATGGTGTTGGTGACCGTATCAAACTTAAATATTCACGTGCCATTGTTGATGCTATTAATAATGAACAACTGGCTGATGCACCAACTCAAACTGATCCACGTTTTGGCTTTGAAGTTGTAACAGCATGCCCAGACGTACCAGCAGAAATTTTATTGCCAGAAAATAGTTGGAAAGATAAAGAAGCATTTGCTAAAGTTGCAAACAAATTGGCACAAAGTTATGTTGAAAACTTTGATGCCCATTATGCAGACCAAGCAGATGATGAGTTGTTAGCTTCTGCGCCAAAACCAATTTAAGCTAATACCTAATGTTTAACTGAAAGGCGGGCAAAAGCTCGCCTTTTTTATCGGCTACTAATGATGTTTTTTTAATATGATGCAAACTCCTAAAACTTACCACCCGAGTTTAACCCTAGCCATGGCAAAACAAAGGGCAGAGATGTACGCTAACATACGTCAATTTTTTGCCCAGCGTGATGTGTTAGAAGTACAAACGCCGCTACTTAGCCAAGCAGGTAACACGGATACCTTTTTACAATCAGTATCAGCAAACGTTAACTATTTAGATAAGCCGACGACTTACTATTTGCATACTTCTCCAGAGTTTGCGATGAAGCGGCTACTTGCCAGTTGGCAAGTACCAATTTATCAGATTTGCCCCGTGTTTAGAGATAATGAGACTGGGAAGCAACATAATATAGAATTTACTATGCTAGAGTGGTATCGTCCTAATTTTAGCCTAGATGACTTAGCAGGTGAGCTGTGCGAATTGCTAGCGGTTGTTTTTGGTAAACCACAAACATTAAAACAATACCGCTATGTGGATGCTTTTATTGACCATGTGGGGATACATCCATTAACAGCCACAGCCAAGCAACTTGAAGAGGTTGCTAAACAAAAAGGTTTGAATATTAACTTGGGTGATGATCACCAAGGTTGGTTAGATGTTTTATTTAGCCACTTTGTTGAACCAAATTTAGGTTATGATAATCCAACCATTATTATCGATTATCCACCAGCTACGGCAGCTTTAGCAAATATGGCAACGGATGGTGAAGGTAATCAAGTCGCTCGCCGTTTTGAGTTATACATTAACGGGATAGAAATTGCGAATGCGTATGATGAGCTTGCCAATGGACAAGCGTTAAGGCAGCGGTTTGAAGCAGACAATGCAATGCGTGCCAAACTGGGTAAGCCGATTATGCCAATTGATGAAAACTTGTTAGCTGCATGTGACGACTTACCAGCCTGTAGTGGCATTGCGGTGGGTGTAGATAGGTTGTTGATGGTAGCAACTGGTGCAAATTCGATTGATGATGTGGTTAGTTTTAACAGTAGTAGGGCTTAATTTCGACCTATTTTAAGATAATACTATAAGAGAACTAAAAAAGAGAAAGCGTTTACCTTTCTCTTTTATCAATTGATTATCAGTGGTTTAGAATCGTTTTTCTACACTTGCGTATATATTACGAGCTTTACCTAACATAAGTGATGGTCTACGAACATTGGGGTTTAAACGCTGGTCGTTAAACAAATTATTAATACCAAGGTTTAGTTTCAACCCATCATCTAAAAATTCATTGCCTGTGTTTACAGGATCCCAACCTGCATATACATCAGCGATGGTAAAATCTTCATTAACATATTCGTACTCCCTGCCTCGGCTTGTAAATTTATAGAAGTCGCGATGTGGTCGGAACCAATGAGTGACCTTTAAGCCTGTACTTACACCAGACTCATCATCTGAGTAGCCAAAATTGAGGTATGTTTTTTTAGTTGATGCTCTTAATCGTTTATCTGTTTCATCATTTGTCATTCTTAGATGATCAAATCCAGTTGCAACACTCCAAGGCCCCTTAATGTATTTACCTTCAACTTCTACGCCTTCACGATTTACAGAGCTAACGTTTTGATATTGAGCATACTGGCGATAATCTCCATACCTATCAACTATGGGTGGTTTGCCAAGTTCTGGCATTGTCTGAACTGAAATCATATCTTCGATTGTGCCATCAAAATAGGTGGCCTTAAAAAATAATTCATCATCATCGCTAATCATCCCTTGCTTATCAATTGCAAAGCCAATTTCATATTCTTTTAAAGTTTCAGGCTTTAAGTCGGCATTTGTTAAATACCAATAATGTGGATTGACGGGACCTTTTGATGATGTCTCGGTAGGGACTGGCGCACGGAAAGTCTCGGAATAACCACCAATTAGATGAACGCCATCTAATATTTCATAACCAATGCTAATTTTTGGTGATAGGTTGTTTTCTTTAAATTCATCTCCTTCGGTACCACTTCGTTTAAAATTATCGTATCGGGCTCCAATGGTTGTTGTAAATTTCCCTATATCCATTTTGTCTTGCACATAAATGCCTAAGTCTTTTAAATAATTAGGGTTGGTAGGTCCAGAATCACGTAAACTATTATTATAATAAAAAGTTGAGCTATTTTCTCTGTCTTGATAATCAGCCCCAACAATTAGGCTATGATCAATAATGCCTGTATCAAATAAGGATAAGTTTTTGATGTTGATACCCCAACGGTCGTCATTATTTACATAATAGTTACCTTCTGGGTTGTTTTTATCAAATGAACGAAAGTATGATGCTTCACTACTGTAGGCCTTGGTCTCAAGGTCAATGAGCTCATTATCTTTTGGCACATAGTTGTAAGTTAATACTAAATCTTTTTGTTCTAAATGTCCTTTTACTGGGTCATCTTCATCTACATCCCAGTGGTAAAGAGTTTGCCACGATGTATCTAACTTTTCATCAAAGTCATAATAAGATAAGGCAACTCGGTTCTCATCATTAATGTCCCAACCGATTTTAGCATAAGTTGTTTTCACGTTTTCATCGTTGTCGATTGTTTTATAACTTGCATATCCCCTACCGGCAAGTGTGGTATCGCCAATATCTTGTTTGCGGTGATAAGCTAGAAAGTCAAGAGGTATATCATTAGGGTCTGCAGCTAAAGCAACATACATGCTGTGAGCGTTGTTTGAATCATAACGACCACCTAGAGTAACTCCCGTCTCTTCATCATCAGAAATAAAGTCACGTGCTTCTTTAGTTTCCATACTAACAATACCGCCAATGGCACCACTGCCATGTAATACGGACGAACCACCTTTTACCACTTCAACACGTTTTAATAGGTTGGGATCGGTACGAAAGGATGAAATATGGTTAGAATATAAAGAGGTATCTCGCTCTACACCATCCTGCTTAATAATTACACGATTATTAGATTGGTAACCGTAACCACGAATTTGGTATTGCTCACCAATTTGGCGACCTGAATCAAATCCAAATTCTACACCGGGTACTTGTGTTAAGTTTTGAACAATATTAGTATCTTTAGAGAGTTTCTTTTCTCCTAAAATACTTACTTGACCAGAATAATCAACCATATCTGTTTTTGTACGGTTTGCTGTAATTGTAATTTTATCTAGGGTTGTTTCTGGCATGTATTTATAGTTTTTAATACATTGAGTTTTATCTTTGCTATTTTTACAGAAAGTTTCTGCTTCGCTAGTTGCATTTGCATGGCTTGCCAAACACAAAATAGAGAGTGCAATAGATTTAGACAACATGGTTTTTTTCATAAAAAGCTCCTACCTATAAAATAATTAATGAAAATAATAACCATTATCATTTTATCACCAATAGAAACAATACTGCAATAAAAAACAATAAGAATTAATACCCTAGTAAGCTTTTTAATGTTTAGAGATGTCCTTTCACTATGTGTTAACTAGAGAATGAATTTAAAAGATCGTCAATCATATCGATAAATTATTAGTACATGGCGTTATTTACAATAACACCTATAGCACTTTAAGCATAAATTGGATATACTTAGCTGCTTATTGTTAAAAACAGCACAACTTAAGTTGTGCTGTTGTCCAGCCAAAGCTCTTGTTCAAGAGTAAAGCCAAAAATTTTTAGTTAAACCATTCATTTTATTAGGAAGTACATGTCAAACTTTCAACCAAATTTAACGTTACACCCAGATTTTAAACTGATTGAACATCATAAAATCGAATCGTTATCGATTGATGTATTAATTTGTGAACATAAAACAACAGGGGCAATGCACTATCATTTAGCCCACCCAAGTGATGAAAATGCATTCTTGGTTGGCTTTCGTACCCAACCAATGGATTCAAAAGGCGAGGCGCATGTTTTAGAGCATACCGCCTTATGTGGTTCGGCAAAATATCCAGTACGTGACCCGTTTTTTTCGATGATTAAGCGCTCATTAAACACCTTTATGAATGCCATGACGGCTTCTGACTGGACGGCATACCCATTTGCAACTCAAAATAAAAAAGACTTTTTTAATTTACTATCGGTTTACTTAGATGCGTCTTTCTTCCCTAATATTCATCCCCTAGATTTTGCGCAAGAAGGCATTAGGGTGGAGCTGGATGACAATGACAAGCCCCAATTTAAAGGCATTGTGTTTAATGAAATGAAAGGCGCTATGAGTGGGGAGATTGACCAACTTTACCATGCGCTTGCTCATCATCTATATCCAACAACAACGTATCATTATAACTCGGGCGGTGATCCTGCTGACATCCCTGACTTAACGCATGAAGAATTACTCCAATTTCATAAAAGCCATTATCATCCAAGTAATGCGGTGATTATGAGTTTTGGCGACATCCCTGCACTTGAAGTACAGACAAAATTACATGAAGATGCGCTTAGCGAGTTTGGTAAGGGCGTTAAACATACATCGGTTAAAGAAGAACGCCTAAATGCACCAATTAAAGTGACTGAAACCTACCATGTGGATGAAGTAACAAAAGAGCAAACACATCATGTATTAGCTTGGTTGCTACCCACCATTACCGACCCTCGCCAGCGTTTGGCACTCAGGTTACTTGAAGGTGTGTTGGTAGAGCATGCAGGCTCTCCGCTGCGGGCTTATTTAGAAAGCAATCCGTATGCGGTTGCGCCCACGCCAATGTTAGGGCTAGATGATAGCCATTATGAAATGGTTTTTTATGCCGGTGTGCGTGGCAGCGAGCCAGAACATGCCGAAGCGGTTGAGCAAGGTATTATGGACTTGTTTATTCAACTTGCAGCTGAAGAAATTGACAACGAAACCATAGAAACCATCTTACACCAAATTGAAATTGACCAACGTCACATTGGTGGTGACTCTATGCCTTATGGCTTAAACCTAATGATGGAAGCCTTTAGCACCGCCATTCATGATGGCAACCCTGTTGATGTGTGGCAAATTAATGAGCACCTTGATTGGTTGCGTGAGCAAGTCAAAGATCCAACTTGGTTACCAAGTTTACTAAAAGAACACTTAATTGATAACCCACACCGTGTGCGTTTGAGTTTGGTGCCAGACAGTAACCAAGGCAAGCAAGAAGCGCAGGCAGAACAAGCCCGCCTTGATGCAATAGAGCAAAGTCTAACCCAAGAAGATAAAACCACGTTGCGTCAGCAAGCAACTGAATTAGCAGAGCGTCAGGCGGCGCCAGATGATTTATCATTATTACCCAAAGTTGGTTTAGAAGATGTGCCTGCCAATATTCGGTTTGAAAAAGGCGATGTCATAAATGTGGCACTGTCTGGTCAAGCCAGTAAGCTGTATCAATACACAGCGGGTACCAATGGCTTGTATTATTACCAAGTGATTGTGCCTTTAATTGGGCAAGCAGGTGAGCCTCAGCAAAATGATATTGTTAACCACCCATTATTGCCACTGTACCTTGGTTTAATTAGTGAATTGGGTACAGATAGCCTAGACTCTAGAGAAATGCAGGCAAAACAAGCAGCGATGTCATCAGGGGTTACTGCCCGCATTAGCCAACGTACTGGCATTGATGATAGTGATAACATCCATAGTTATTTTGTGGTGGCAACACGTGCTTTAAAACGCAAGCCAGAGGCAATTGAGCTATTAAAAGAAGTGATGAACCACAGTGTGTTTAGTGAGCATGACCGCATTAAAGAGTTGCTAAAACAAAAACAAACTGGCTGGCAATCTCGCATTGCACGTGCTGGGCATGCTTATGCCATGCAAACAGCAACACGTAATATGAGCAGACAATCGCACCTTGAATATGTGCGTAGTGGTTTGCCTGCGTTGCATTCATTAAAACAATTTTTAGATAAAGCAGAAGACGATGCACAGCAGTATGAACAACTTGCCACAGCATTAATGGCATTGCATCAAGCCATTATTAGCTTACCTAAGCAAGCCGTTGTTGTGTGTGAAGCAGAAGAAGCACCACGCATTACTCAGTTAATTGAGCAAAGTTGGGCGCAACCTTTAGATGCTAAGTTAAAAGATGATGGTGAGTTAAATAATTTGGCTAATAATGTGCCGACCGAATTTGCTGAGCAGCCCTTGATTGACCCTGTCAATTTAACACGTGCAGAAAGCGATGACATTGCATGGCTTGTTGCAACCAATGTTTATCACAATGCAGCCAGTTATGAGGCTGTGCCAGCAGGGCATGAAGATGCTGCTGCCTTGTTGGTGTTAGGACCTTATTTACGAAATGGCTATCTACACAGTGCGATTCGTGAAAAAGGTGGTGCTTATGGTGGTGGCGCAAGTTACGACTCAAATGCCAGCGCCTTTAAGTTTTATAGTTACCGTGATCCACATTGTGCAGAAACCTTTGCGCACTTTAAAGTAAGTGTTGATTGGCTGTTAGAAGCACCACAAACACCTGCTCAATTAGAAGAAGCCATTTTGGGTGTGGTATCTGGCATGGACAAACCAGGCTCACCAGCTGGGGAGGCAGTAAAAGCATGTTTTGCTGATTTGCATGGGCGAGGTGAGGCATGGCAAAATCAAATGCGTGCCAATATATTAGATGTCACCCTTGCCGATTTACAACGTGTGGCAAAAACATATTTAACTGATAAGCCACACTGCAAAGCAAGTATTGCACCATTTGATAAAGCAGATGAGCTAGAAAAAATGGGCTTTGTGGTAGAAAAAGTCAGTTGATTAGTTAAGCGTTTATAACTAAAAACCATCCATTTAAGGATGGTTTTTTTGTTCTTGATTAAAGCTATTAAAAGTCTCAAACATTTGATGACGTATATGTACTATCATTATGCAGTTGATTTTTAAATCAGTTAATTTATACCCTTTTTACTGTTTAGTTTTAAATCAATTAACCATAAAATTAGTGAAGAGATAGATTACTGTATCAACCCTGCCAAAACACTGGTAGCGAAACTACCTGCAGGCAGTTTAAAGTCTAAAACTAATGTTTGGTCATCAAGCCATTGCCAAGTTAAATTGTGTACTAAAAGCCGTAATGGTCTGCGTGCAGATTTTAACTCTTTGCTTTCTAAGCCTTGTGCCAACTTCTGTAAGGTGGCACAATTTGCGATAACCTCAGCTTCTAGTTTAGCTGCCACTCCAGTTGGTTTGGCGCTATTGTCATCTGAAACTCCCCACATTGAACCCGTTGGGTGAATATCCTGTTTTGCAACTCGGTCATGCAATTCATCATCCATTTGCATGCTAGCAAATACCGAACCAGAACCTGATAGATTAAATACCTCGCCATCTAAACCAGTTTGCCAGCTTTCATTTAGTATGCGCTGTGCCAATATTTGGTTAAAAATAGCACTACGCGCTGCCGATAACAAAATAGATTTTAGCTCGCGATTTTTACGTTCAGCTTGTTTTTCTTTTTTACTCAATCGTCCTTTTTTTACAGTCGTTTCGATAGGCTTGCCATCTATGCTGCCTTGTTCAAACCACTCTAAAACGTTGGTAATATTGTTGCCATAACGCCCAAATCGTTGTTCTCCAAAGTAGTTAGGCACACCTTGTTTTTTTATTGTAGATAATGCTTGCTCAATTTGAGCTTTATCACCCTCAACGTTCCGTAAAGTAATGATAAATTGATTAAATTTATGGCTACCACGGTTTAATTTTTTGCTGTGCCAATGCTGTTGTAAAACTTCTGCAAACTCGCCTTGTTCTATATCATTGATTACAAAAGGATCTGCAGGCAGCTGACCTTTTGGGATGCGTAAACTAAACCATTGGGTCGTGACGGCATGGCGGTCTTTTAAACCAGAGTAGCCTACATCTCTGCTTGGTATTTTTGCCCACTTTGCTAGTGCATTTGCCACATAGGTTGTGTTAAGTCCTATTTTTTTTATTAGTAACCAAAGGTGCTCGCCTTGATTGCTAAAATCAAGTACTAGCATCTCATTTACAATAAAGTCTTGAGGGGTGGATTTGTATTTTGCACAAACAATGGCAGGTTTTGTGGGTTGTGGCAAAAGTTTTGTGTTGGTTAAAGCAGCGTGGTCATTAATTGGCATTATGGTATCTTAAAATAGGTGATGAGCTAAGTTTGGTTTGCAAAATTTATCTTGTTAGATCTTTAGCCAAAGATGGCAATAACTCATCAACCTGCAGTTGTTGGTAAGCCTTTGCACCACGAGAAACCGTAGCAATGCCAACTCCCAGTTTTTCACTGATTTCTCTTTGTGGTCTCCCTTCTTGCAGTAAAGCAAAAATACGCAATCGATTAGCAAGCTCGCGTTGCTCTTTGTCTGTTAACAAGGCTTCAAGTATTTGTGATAGTTTTTTTGTATCGTTATTTTTTGCCAATAGCATCAGTAAATACTGGTAGGCATTGTCGGTAGAGTCAAGTCCAACGGGCGTTAATGCATCTTTAGAATTTGAGTTTTTGTTTGTCATAATTTCTGCTTATATGAATGTTTTATTGGTGGTGTGGTTTTATGTTCTAGTATATTGAAATCATAGATAAATTGTCATAATTAGTCAAGTTGCTAAAAAAGTCATTTAAGGGGTTGATATATTATGTTTGTTTGATTAGAATGATTGTATCAATACACTAGAACAGTGAAATAAATTTTGGTTCAGATATAACTTATTTGAATGTTATCGTTTTTAATAATTTTAAGGTTTTATTATGGCTTTTGATGCAGACTACGGCTTACATGATTCAACACTACCTGATAAAAATGGTTTATTTGGTGAGTTTGGTGGCAAAATTGAGCATCCTCAATTGGCGATTGCAATGGATGAAATTGAAAAGGGATTTCATGAAATCATTGCCGATGAAGACTTTATTAAAGAAATGAAGCGTTTGCGTAGCACTTATATTGGTCGCCCCAGTCCTATTTACCATGCACAACGCTTAAGCGAAAACTGTGGTGGTGCACAAATTTATTTTAAGCGTGAAGATTTAAACCACACAGGTGCGCATAAAATCAACCATTGTTTGGGCGAGGTTTTATTGGCAAAAAAACTGGGTAAGAAAAAAGTAATTGCCGAAACGGGCGCAGGGCAACATGGTGTTGCACTGGCCACTGCTGCTGCATTGATGGGCTTAGAGTGCGAAATCCACATGGGTGTGGTCGATATTAAAAAAGAGCATCCAAACGTCAGCCGTATGAAAATTTTGGGTGCTAAAATTGTGCCCGTGTCACGTGGTGCAGGCACATTAAAAGAAGCTGTTGACAGTGCTTTTGAAGCGTATTTAGGCGATTTAGAAAATAGCATGTTTGCCATTGGTTCGGTTGTTGGTCCTGCACCGTATCCAGAAATGGTTGGCTACTTTCAGTCAGTGATTGGGCATGAAGCACGTGAGCAGTTTACTGCTACCACAGGTGGATTACCAGACAAAGTAATTGCTTGTGTTGGCGGTGGTTCTAATGCACTCGGTTTGTTTAGTGGCTTTTTTGAAGATGCCAGTGTGCAAAAAGTGGGCGTAGAGCCAGCTGGTGAAGGTTTAGACACCGATCATCATGCTGCCACAATGACCAAAGGTGTTAAGGGAGAAATTCAAGGTTTCAAATGCTATGTTTTGCTTGATGAAAATGGCGAACCAGCACCTGTTCATTCAATCGCGTCGGGACTTGACTATCCAGGTGTAGGTCCACAACATTCACACTTAAAAGATGAAGGTCTGGTAAGTTATGAAACCGCAACAGACAAAGAATGTTTAGAGGCATTTATGGCGCTATCTCGTCTAGAAGGTATCATCCCTGCATTAGAGTCTTCGCATGCGGTTGCCTATGCGATGAAGATTGCCAAAACCATGTCACCAGATGAAAAAATATTAGTGAATTTATCTGGACGTGGTGATAAAGATATTGACTATGTATTAACCAAAATTGATGTAGCGTAAATCAGTAACACAACCGATTTTTACAAGACAGTATTCGGTTTTAAACGCTAATGATTGGTTATAAGTACATCGTTAGTTAATAAAAACTCAATCAGCATAATAGCTGGTTGGGTTTTTTTAATAGTTTGTTATGGTTCATGTTAATTCTATCAGGTTTAGTATCTGCGCGATTATTATCAATATGGCATTATAAAATGGTGCGTTTAGATAAAAGTTTGCTTACGGCTATAAAAAACAGGTACTATGCTTTAATAAAGGATTATCCCACTAATAAATTATAAATAAGCTGTTTATTAACAAAAGGAAGTTGTTGTGAATTTTGCTCAAGTCCCTTCAATTTTATCGCCTGCTGCCTGGTTAGACTTAGATGCATTAGATGCAAACATCGCATTGGTTAACCAACATACAAAAAATAAAAAGTTGAGGATTGCTTCAAAGTCGATTCGGAACATTGATGTACTTCAATATATTGCCAAGCAATCACCAAATTTTGTTGGGGTAATGAGTTATGATGCGTTAGAGAGCCAGTTTTTAATAAAAAACGGATTTAGTGATATATTGTGTGCTTATCCGCAAATGAATCCACAAGCCATATTAGCTTGTGAGCAAACTGTCTTAGAACACCAAAAGCAAAGCCATGACCAAGATAACACAATAAAAATGACATGGATGGTTGATAGCTCAGAACAATGGCAACTGTTGGAGGATATTGGGCAATCATTAAATACTACTTTGCGTGTTTGCATTGATGTTAACCTGTCGACTCAATTTCCTGCCCTATATTTTGGCACTAAGCGATCGCCCATTACTTCTGCCAAAAAACTAAAACGTCTGCTTAAAAAGCATCGTAACGTGGTAAACACACAGGTTGTTGGTGTGATGGGATATGAAGCGCAAATTGCAGGGTTGGCAGAATCAGCAAAAGGTAAAGAAGCGCTTGCGCCAATCATTCGTTTGTTAAAAGCTCGTTCAAAAGGTCATGTTGCAAAACTTAGGCAAGACTGCGTTAAAGTTTTACAAGCCACTAAGCAGATGGTGGAGATTGTCAATGGTGGCGGTAGCGGTAGCATACAATGGACATGTAACCAGCCAGAGATTACCGAAATTGCCGTTGGTTCTGCCTACTATATGCCTGGATATTTTTCTGACATGGATAGTATGCAAAGTTTTACGCCAGCCGCTGGTTTTGTATTGCCAGTTACGCGTAAACCCTACAAAAATACCATCACTTGCCAAAGTGGTGGGTTTATTGCTTCTGGCGCTATGGGTAAAGACAAACAACCTGTCATTATATATCCTCAAGGACTTGAGTACTTAGCAGATGAAGGCTTTGGTGAGGTGCAAACGCCCATAAAAATAAAACGTTCACAACCGTTAGACATAGGGCAAAATATATGGCTAAGGCATGCAAAAGCAGGGGAGCTTTGTGAGCATTTTAATGAGCTGTTAGTATTTAAAGATGGCAAACAAGTTGATACATTTAAAACGTATAGAGGACAAGGGAAATGTTTTCATTAACCGATTGGCATAGTCGCTCAACCTGGCAAAATTGGGTAGGGTACGAGCAGGCAACGCCAGAACAAAAACTAACTCCAAACTCGGTCGAGCAGTTGCAAGAAATCGTGCGTCAAGCAGCTGCTAATGGTAAAAGAGTTAGGGTAACAGGTGCGGGGCACTCGTTTTCGCCTGTTGCGAAACCTGAAGAAATTGCCATTAGTTTGCACCATATGCGTGGTTTGGTGAGTGTTGATAAGCAAAAAATGGAAGTGACCATCAAGGCAGGCACTTATTTACATGAGGTTGGTCCTGCACTTTTGGAACACGGCTTAGCACTGATTAACATGGGTGACGTACAAAACCAAAGTGTGGCTGGTGCGGTATCAACCGCGACACATGGCACAGGCATAAATCTTGGATCGGTTGCAGAACCAGTTGTGGGCTGGAAGTGGGTCGATGGGCGTGGTGAACTGCATACGCATAGCCGTATTGATGCAAATACGAATGATGATTTGTCTAACGCACTGCATTTGTCGCTTGGCATGCTTGGCATTATGGTTGAATATACCATGAAGGTTGTGCCAATTTATGGATTGCATGAAAGCAGTGAAGCATTAGCGTTTGATGATGCGTTAGCAAAATTTATGGCGGTTACTCAAGATGTGCGTCATATGGAGTGGTTTTTGTTCCCTGGTACAAACAAAGTACAGCAAAAGGTGCTTAAAGTTTGTGAACCAAAGCCAATGAGCAAAATACAGCACTTTAAAGACAAAATGGAGGGGAAGGTGGTGCTCAATGGGGCATTTTATTTGATGTCAGAATTTGCACGCAAAAACCATAAGTATATTAAAACCGTTAGTAAAATATCTGCCGACAATATCCCAAATACGGTAAGGCAAGGCTATAGCTATGAGGTTTTCCCTAAACCGCGCGGTGTGTTTTTTAATGAATCAGAATACTTTGTAGACATAGATAAATATCAAGCATGCTTAAGCTATTTTAATGAGGCATTAATGCAAGATACTCGCTTGTCTCATTTTCCAATTGAGGTTCGTACGCACAAAGGCGAGGCAGGATTTTTAAGCCCAACACAAGGTAAAGACAAATTGGTTATGTCGTTTCATGTTTATAAGGGCATCCCTTTTGACCCTCTATTTGATTGGGTAAAAAATGAAATGAAAGCTTGGGAAGGTCGACCACATTGGGGTAAAGTTAACAAATTAACCCATGATGAACTAAAAGCATTGTATCCAAATATGGACAAGTTTTTGGCGATTCGTGAACAGTTTGATCCAAATAGAGTATTTATGAACCAGTTTTTGCAGGAAAAATTTTTAGGTGAATAACCTATGATTTTTTTTAAATAACGAGTACTACGCAATTTAAAAGATGAAGCCAGACTTCATCTTTTTTTATGTAAAAAAGGCAGTGATGAGCATTAAGAAAGCTAACTATACATCGTATACATTGTGATAACAAAAATGAGCGATTTTAAAGGTGCGCTATGCTTAATCTTAATTGTTGCTAAGTTTCTCCTATGTTTAGGGCGGTACTATATACATATACCAAGCGTACACATACCAAGCAGTTTAACGCTATCGTTTGTAAAAACTTAAACACGATAACGTCAAGCTTGCGAAAAGCAATGAGTGCAAACAACTGGCTGTTTGGTTGCTTGGCAATAAATGACTTAATAACCTTAAACTGGAGATTCGACATGAAATCATTATCTTTAAAAACAAAAATATTAGCAGCGGCAATGAGTTTTGCCGTGTTAGGTGGGGTGGGTACAACTGCGGTAGCGGCATCAAACTCAGCAGATACCCGAACCAACATGATGGTAACGCAAAGTATAGAAGCGGCAAATGCAAAAATTAATGCAAATCAAGCAGTGCTTATTGCCCAGTCACAGGTGGCTAATGCCAAAGCTGTGGGTATCCATTATGGTAGTAGAATGGATAGAAGCGCAGGCAAAGGCAAACGCAGTGATAAGGCTGAACAAACACAAACAGCCAATGCCACAACGCCAAGCTACCATGTGATGCTTATTAATGATAAAAGCATTGGTTACCATGTTAACGTTGATGCAAGCTCTGGCAAAATATTGGCAAATGAGGAAATGAAAAAACCTGATAACCGCCGTAGTCATGCAAATGATAAAAATCGTCCATTAATGCAAGTACCCGCGGTGAGTTTAACGCAAGCAATGCAAACAGCACAAAGCAAAGTAGGTGGTGAGGCTGTGAGTGCTAAGTTTGGTATGCAGGGTAAACCTGGTCATCGAGGTCATCATGGTAAGCACATGGCTCGTGGTAAGCAGCAAATGGATACGACTAAACGCCCAACGCCAAGCTACCATGTAAAAGTTGTTAATGATGGTAAAGTGACCTTTGTTAATGTTGACGCACAAACTGGGGCTGTTACCGATACCAAAAGCATGCAGGAAATGCAAAAAATGATGCAGCAGCACGGTAAGCAGGGTAAGCGAGGTGAAATGCGTTAAAAACCCATTAAGGTATCACATTTATCTTGATTAAATAGCCAAAAAACCGTCATACTTTAGTTATGGCGGTCTTTACGCATGATGGTTTTGATTTAATTTTTTAGGTCAGGTCAGGTCAGGTCAGGTCAGATTGGATTAGGTGAATGCATGATAAAACAAACAAAAAAAACAGGCATCAACAAGGCTATTTGCACTATGTTGATGATGGCAAGTGTTTCGGTTAGCAATATTTCAGTTGCGGAGGTTTCAACCCATTTTATAAATCGTAAAGGTGAGCCTGTCGTTGAAACAGAAGCCTATGTAGACCTAAGTGAGGCAAAACAAAGTGATTTTGTTGCTACTGAAGACTTAAATAATATTCCAGAAGGCTATTATTTAAATGAGTATGGTAGTGTGGTGCTAGATGCACCAATTATCGGCATGGATTGGGAAACTGTCGAGCAGATAACGGATACTAAAGATGGTAAAACCTTGCATGAACCTTTTACTATTTTTGAGTGTTTTACCGATTCAAAAGTTGATGAAATGATTCGGTTACAAGTGCAAAAAACCGATATTGGCTATCAGTTACTGTTTTGGTTTGGTAACTATCAACCAAATAAAAATACATTAAAACTACAGGCAAAACAGTATACTCAAGAGGCTTATTATGCTATTTATGCAAATGATGTTTATGAGTTAACGATGCGAGATCATAAATTTTGGTACCGATTTTCTGAACAAGAAGACGATAATATGACGCTTGTGATTAACAATGCAATCAATGGTAAGCAAATTAATTACCATCAATGTGTTGGGGATTGGCAAGATAACACAGCACTTTTAGATCAGCTTGTTCCAAAACATTTTAAATTTAAACCCATGACAGATGAATTGGAAACATTTTTTAATAGTAGTTTTTAAGTCTTATTAGCCTGTTTTATACACGAGTCATTACTAAAAAAAGGACAAAAATGCGAGTTTTATTGGTTGAAGACGACTTATTAATTGGCGAAAGCTTGCAAGAGAGCCTGCAAGATGAGGCATATACCGTGGATTGGGTTAAAGATGGTCGAGATGCCATTTTAACGCTAAAGGTGCAAGAATATAACCTAATTTTGTTAGATTTGGGCTTGCCAGAAATTGATGGTATGAATGTGCTGCAAACCATTCGTTCAGCCAATATTGATACGCCCGTATTAATATTAACGGCACGTGACCAACTAACCGACCGTATTAAAGGGTTGGATGCTGGGGCAGACGATTATGTTACCAAACCATTTGAACTTGGTGAGCTTTTGGCTCGTATGCGTGTGTTGGCTCGTCGAGCGCAGGGTCATACTCAAAACATGCTAAAAGTGGCAGATTTAGAGCTAGACATAGCAAATAAACGTTTAAAGCGAGCAGGTGAGAGCATAGAGTTAACCGCAAAAGAGTATATGCTACTTTCTACTTTTATGGCAGCGCCCGAAAAAGTGTTTTCTAAATCGTCATTAGAGGATTCAATTTATGACTGGTCATCAGGTGTTGAGAGTAATGCCATTGAGTTTTTAATCCATGCCTTGCGTAAAAAAGTTGGGCAAAAACGCATTAAAAATGTGCGAGGTATGGGCTGGTATATTAGTGAAGCCCAATTGCAGTAAATGATGGGTTTGAAATAATTTATAATCCGGTAAAATGAGAGAAGTCATGTCTTTACAAAAACAACTACTGACTTGGATAACGACAAGCTTGTTATGTGTTGCTGTGCTGGCAGGGAGTTTTGCATTTTTTAAGACTTATCATGATTTAAACAAATTCCAGCATGATAATTTAAAAAACATTGCCATGTTGTTTGCGTCTGCGCCACCCCCAAGGCGTCCAATTAACCGTACTTTAAACCCATCGCAAGATAAAAAAAACAGGTTGGCAAGAAGGGTTGACCGTATTGAACATCTTAGAAAAACACAAGAAGAAAGAAGGGACTATAACAAACCATCGATTGGTTTAAACAACCATCTGCCTATTGATACAACACAAGAGACAATCGAAAGTAATGACGTATCCGCTATTAGCCAATTTGATAGTAAATCTGATGGGCAAATAAGGGTGCATGTCATCCCTTTACCTCTTGAGTATTTAAATCCTAATCATTTAAAGCGTATCCAAAGTTTACATCTGCTAAATTTACCAGAAGGTTTTGGCAAAATGGATGTAAAAGGTGAAGACTGGCGTAGTTTTAGGCTAAATATGCCAGATCGCATTATTATTGTGCGTCAAAAACAAAGCTTACAAGAAAAACTGGCAAAAGCAGGGGCAATACAGGCTTTCATGCCGGTACTGGTAGGCATTTTATTATTGTTAGTTTTATTGCCTTGGTTGCTAAACCGCATGTTTAAACCAGTGCGCCAGTTGTCTAAACAGGTAGCAAATCGTGATGAGCAAGATCTAAGTGCCATCGATATTGGCAAAGATGGTAAGCAAGTTGTCGTACCTGTAGAGCTACAGCCCTTGGTTACAGAAACCAACCAACTGTTAGGCAAAGTAAATCAACATATTAAACAACAGCAACGCTTTGTGGCAGATTCAGCACATGAGCTACGTTCTCCTTTAACGGCAATATCATTGCAAGTACAGCGCTTGCAACGTTTGGCAAAACCCAATGATTTGACAGTAGCTCAGGCAAAAAATATAAGAGAAGGTATTGATAAGCTAGCAGTCAGAGTTAGCCACAACCAGCATCTTGTAGAACAATTATTGACACTAGCCCGTATTGATGCCCAGCAACTAGAATCCAGCAAAACGGATTTAATGGCGGTATTAACCCAAGCGGTATTGTTGTTATTACCCATTGGAGATAATAAACAAATTGAACTAGAGGTAAATAACCAACTTGAGGGCACAAAACATAACTTGCTTTATCAGCAAGTAAATATTGATGAAACCTCATTAATGATGGTGCTTAAAAACTTATTACAAAATGCCATTTTATATACACCAGCAAGTGGGCAAGTCACGGTTTCTATCACAGATAGTCATGCCCTTATCCACAATCAACCTAAAGATAAAGGGGATAAACTGGTTGGCATTACTCATGATGTGCCTATTGAAAATTTAGTAAATCAGGCAGCTCGGCTTGTGGTGCAAATTTGTGATACAGGGGTTGGTATTGCGCCAAAATCTTATAAAGAAGTATTTACCCCTTTTGTACGGATTAGCGATGGTGAAAACTCTAAACGCAGTGATACTTCTACTCAGCAGAGT
The DNA here is from genome assembly GCF_051097895.1 of Psychrobacter sp. HD31. Taxonomy (GTDB): domain Bacteria; phylum Pseudomonadota; class Gammaproteobacteria; order Pseudomonadales; family Moraxellaceae; genus Psychrobacter. The sequence goes on along the minus strand of NZ_CP142525.1, from coordinate 1,099,186 downwards.
GCAGGCATTAATGGAACTGGGCTTGGGTTGGCAATTGTTTATCAAATTTGCCAGCAGGCAGGTGTGGATATTTATCTATCACCAACCCTATCTTCAACCAAGAGCAATGATATAGCTGAGCAGGCTAAAGGCTTGACGGTGACCTTGGTTTTTGCGTGAGTATTGATATGATAAATTTGAGTTTTAAGTATGCTTTTAGAAGAAATCATTGATATGGATACAGAAAAAAAGTCTGAAGGTGAAAAAATTAATTCACCAGAATTCTGGGATTTAGCATATTCTAAAGCTAAGCCTAGGTTCGACCATGGTCAAGTACTCCCCGCAGTTAAGCGTTACTTTAGCCAACCTGATATTGATAAATCTGTCAATATTTTAATACCTGGTGCAGGCAATGCTTATGAGGCAGAGTTTTTGCATCAGCAGGGCTATAAAAATGTGTATGTGGTAGATTTTGCGCCAACCCCTATTGCAAACTTTCGACATCGGGTAGCTAGCTTCCCCTATGAGAGAGTTATGAAAGTAGATTTTTTTGAGCTTGCAGACATTACCCCAGACTTTAAACATAAATTTGATTATATAATTGAAAAAGCCTTCTTTTGTGCTATTACGCCTGATTTAAGGAAAAAATATGTAAATACTATGTATCACTTACTTAAGCACAAAGGTGTACTATTTGGGATATTTGTTATTGAAGAAAGCGCTTCGGATCAAGAAAGTTACCTATATCCACCATACACATGTACATTTGAAGACTATAAGGCGTTATTTATGAGTCAGTTTAATATCAAGGTATTAGGTAAAAAAGACGCAAATTGTTTGATTAAGATTCAAAAGTTTTAAAAAATAAGTTACTTTAAGTAAGCGTTATTTTGCACCTTATTTGTTTTTAATTGTGCTAGAATCTAAGTGGATTAAGCATATAATTTTGTGATTAAAATATTTATATAATGGAGAACAAACGTGGCAAATGCAGAATTTGGTACCGTATTTTTTGATGAAATCACTTTAGCAACTTTTGATGGTCAAGCATGGTCAGATACAACTTTTGTTCCTTCTGATAGCTTACCATTGCATCCAGCAACACATGTTTTGCATTATGCTAGCACTTGCTTTGAAGGTATGAAAGCCTTTAAAACTGCTGATGGTGAAATTAATGTTTTTCGTATTGATGATCACGTCGCACGCATGCAAAACTCGGCACGTGCCCTGTATTTACCCGTACCGGATACCGAGCAGTTAAAAAGCATGATTATCGACTTACTGTCAAAATATCGTGAACAAGTGCCAGCTTTCCCTGGCGCGGCATATATCCGCCCAACACTTATGGGCACGGACCCTTCTATTGGGCGTGCGGCATCACCTAGCGAAACGGCGATGTTATTTGTACTGATTTCACCTGTGGGTGATTACTTTACACCAGGGGCAGAAATGCGCGTATTATTAAATACAACAGACCTGCGTTGTGCCCCACATTTTGGTGCAGTTAAGTCAGGTGGTAACTATGCATCTGCACTAGGGCTGGTGATGCAAGCAAAAGAAAAATACGGCACGCATCAGGTTATTTTTGCGCCAAATGGCGATGTGCAAGAAACCGCAGCGGCCAACTGTTTATTAATTAATGATGAAGAAGTACTAACAAAAGGGTTAACGAGTGAGTTTTTACCAGGCATCACTCGTGATTCTGTATTAAGAGTTGCAGAGTCGTTAGGTTATAAAGTGACTGAAAGAGATATCAAAGCTGAAGAACTCATGCAATGGACAAACTCTGGAGAGATTGCTTTGTCGGGTACCGCTGCTGTTTTAGCACCAGTAACCGAGGTGGTATTTGATGAAGATATTTATATGGTAGCAGGTGGTGCTGAATCGCCAAATACTATGAAAATCCGCCAAACATTAAATGACATTCAATGTGGTAAAACAGAAGATAAATTTGGTTGGGTAACTCAAATTTAAGTATTTTTTATAGGTATCAAGCGATGACAAAAGTCGTCGCCTTTTATATCTTGCAAATGATTGCTTATAAAACATATACAAAAAAAGAGATGCCTTGATATTATGCGGCTGGCTTTATAAAAACCATTTTGTATAAAATAATCCTTGGTTTTATAAGTGTTAACTTGTTAAAATATCTGTCTAACTATCGAGAAAGTACAAAAAATAGTGTAAAATATGTTCACCAATTTTTTGGACTACCAAATTTAAGTTGATTTAATTTTAGTTTTATAAATAAACGAGGAGCCACCCATGGCAAAAGAGAAGTTTGAACGCACGAAACCGCACGTAAACGTAGGTACAATTGGACACGTTGACCACGGTAAAACCACACTAACAGCGGCAATCGCAACAGTAGCAGCTAAGCACTTTGGTGGCGAAGCAAAAGACTACGCAGCAATTGACAATGCACCAGAAGAAAAAGCACGTGGTATTACTATCAACACCTCACACATTGAATATGACACCACAGACCGTCACTACGCACACGTAGACTGCCCAGGACACGCTGACTATGTTAAAAACATGATCACAGGTGCAGCACAGATGGACGGCGCGATTCTAGTTGTATCAGCAACTGATGGTCCTATGCCACAAACACGTGAGCACATCCTACTATCACGTCAGGTAGGCGTACCATACATCATGGTATTCATGAACAAATGTGACATGGTAGACGACGAAGAACTACTAGAACTAGTAGAAATGGAAATCCGTGAACTACTAAGCGACTACGACTTCCCAGGCGACGACACACCAATCATCGCAGGTTCAGCCTTAGAAGCACTAAACGGTAGCGAAGACAAATACGGCGAACCAGCAGTAGTAGAACTACTAAACACCCTAGACAGCTACATCCCAGAACCAGAACGTGCAATCGACCTAGACTTCCTAATGCCGATTGAAGACGTATTCTCAATTTCAGGTCGTGGTACAGTTGTTACCGGTCGTGTAGAATCAGGTATCATCACCGTAGGTGACGAAATCGAAATCGTTGGTATCAAAGACACACAAACAACAACCTGTACCGGTGTTGAAATGTTCCGCAAACTACTAGACGAAGGTCGTGCAGGCGAGAACTGTGGCGTACTACTACGTGGTACCAAACGTGAAGAAGTACAACGTGGTCAAGTACTAGCTAAGCCAGGTTCAATCACACCACACACCAACTTCGACGCAGAAGTATACGTACTATCAAAAGAAGAAGGTGGTCGTCACACACCATTCCTAAATGGTTACCGTCCACAGTTCTACTTCCGTACAACTGACGTAACTGGTGCAATCCAATTACAAGAAGGTACAGAAATGTGTATGCCTGGTGACAACGTTGAAATGAGCGTTGAGCTAATTCACCCAATCGCAATGGACAAAGGTCTACGTTTCGCTATCCGTGAAGGTGGCCGTACTGTAGGTGCTGGTGTTGTTGCAAATGTTAAGGGTTAATTCCTAAACCGTTAGTTAACACCTAACCATAAAAAACCGCTCCATATTTTGTATTGGGGCGGTTTTTTTGTGATTTTTTTCTTATTTTTAGTTATCGGGTTTGATAAAATTGCCAGTATGATACAAATAGTGAATTCTAACAAACAATCATCTGCTAATAATGATGTGGTGCAAGATACTGTGCAAGTAGCAAGCATTGAGCACTTATTACATCAGGCTAACGCTTGGTCAGCAACCAGTATTGACGCATTAATTGAATCAAAATATAACCATTTATTAGTGGTAAAAGAGTGGACCCATACAGATGAAACCATCATTGGTTATTGTTTGTATCATCAACTGTTTGAAATAGGTGAAGTATTACGTATCGGTACGCACCCAAACTGGCAGAGACAGGGTATTGCTTTACGTTTACTACAACAATTAATTGCTATACTAAAAGCAGATAACGTAGAACGCTTGTTATTAGAAGTTAGGGCGGATAATACGCCAGCAATTAGCTTATATAATAAGTTGGGTTTTATGCAAATTGATTGCCGAAAAGGCTATTATAAAAGTGACCATGGTCATCATGTTGATGCTTTAATAATGCAACTCATGCTGTAGTTTTAGGTGCTTATTGTAACAATTGATTGACTGGCGTATCCGCTATACTTTGCCAACGGCTATGTGGGTGTTTTACTAACTGGCTTAACTGTTTTAAAAAAGGTTCTCTTTTTACAATACTTGCCCCCAAGCTTAGTAAATGATCATTGGGTAATTGGCAATCAATCAATTGCACACCCGTTTGTTCACAAAGTTGGCAAAGCCGCCAAAAAGCCATTTTAGAGGCATTGGTTGCTTTGTGGAACATGGATTCACCACAAAAAAGGTTGCCAAGTTTTAATCCATATAGCCCACCAATCAGCTCAGTTTGCGTATCATCACGCCAAACCTCAATACTGTGTGCAAACCCTAAATCATGTAACTCAAGATAAGCTTTTTGCATATCTTCTGTAATCCATGTTTCATCACTATAATTTCTTGGAAGAGAACAATTAAAAATCACCTGCTCAAAGTCGGCATTGACTGTGGTTATCCAGTTGGATTTTTTGGCATCTTTACGTAGAGATTTACTGGGATAATAGTCACTTGGTTTTAGCACGCAACGTGGCTCTGGTGACCACCAAGTAATTGGTTCTTCGTCATCATTAAACCAAGGGAAGAGTCCTTGAGCGTAAGCCGCTAGCAAGGTAGTAGGGCTTAAATCAGCTCCCATGGCTACCATCCCTGTCCCCTGTGGGTCGACATCGGCAGGGGTAGGGAACTGGTAAGGGCAGGCATTGATGAGTTGTTGCAAGTTCATTGATATAAATTAAAAAAATGAGTTTACAAAATTCTAGCATATTTGATGTGGTTTGCTATCTAATATGTGTATAACTAAGATTTTTGTTTGCTATCAACCAATCAAAGTTTATACCAAATGTCCACCTTGCCGTGCTAACATGCGTGCAAATATTCCGCCCTGTTGTTGTAGCATTTCTGGCTTGCCTTGTTCCGCAATATTACCATCACCAATGGCAATGATATTATCTGCACCCATCACCGTACGCATACGGTGGGCGATGATGATAACAGTTTTGTTTTTAATCAGCTCACTAATCGCCTGCTGAATTTTACTTTCATTGTTGGCATCTAGGCTGGCAGTGGCTTCATCAAGCAAAATAATAGGAGCATCCTTCAGCAAGGCTCGGGCAATGGATATTCGCTGTCTTTCGCCACCTGATAGACGCTCGCCATTTTCACCAATAAGAGTGTCATAACCTTGTGGTAATTGCTTAATAAAATCATCACACTGAGCCAATTTGGCTGCTGCTTTGACCTCATCATCTGTGGCATCTTTGTTACCCAAACGAATGTTATCCAAGATACTGGCATCAAACAAAACCACTTCTTGGAAGACGATAGAAATGGATTTTAACAGTGTTTCTGGGTCAATATCAGCAATGTTTTCTCCTCCGATGGTAATGCGTCCTTGATTGATGTCCCAAAAACGTGCAACTAACTTGGCAATGGTACTTTTTCCACTGCCTGACGCACCAATCAATGCTGTTACTTCTCCTTGCTTGGCACAAAAACTGATGTTTTTTAATATCTCTTGCCCTGCTTGATAACTAAAAGCAACCTCATCAAACACAATATCATAACCTTGTGGGTCAAATTGATTACGTCCAGTTTGGCGTGGCATATTGTCCATTTCACGCATACGTTTGATACGCACATTAAGATACAACAAGACAGCAAAGTTATTCATCGTATCGATAAAGGGGTCATACACACGACCCACCAAAATTAAAAACACCAAATAAGTAAACAAGCTGATGCTATCATTCAACAACAAATACGCACCAACCAGCACCACACTGGGTAATCCAAGCTTTAGGATAAAATGCGATAAATTGAGTAACGCACCACCAATCAACTCGCCTTTTATAAGACTGCTTTCGTAGTTATCCAGTTGCTCGCCAAGGTGGCTAAGATAATGGGGTTCTTGATGATAAGACTTAATATCTTGTACATGGTCTAGCCCGTCTTGAATGCTATCACTGATTTGACGCTTGATATGATAAATTTTGACATGGTCACGGGTCATGATTTTTTTTGATAAGAAAAACACCAAAAACCCCAATGGAACGACCCAAAACACTGCCAATGCCATCTGCCATTGGTACACAAACAACATTAAAGTGATTAAGCTTAGGCTCACTAAGGCAGCAAAGACCTGTGGTACAGCATGAGAAAATGTCTGCTCCAGTTGAGTGGCATCATCCATAATGGTGGCACTTAAATCGGCAACGTCTTTTTGAGCAAAAAAGTCTAAAGGTAGTTGGCGTAAGGTCTCTGCCAGTTTGATGCGTCTGTCAGCACTTTCACGATACATCTTGGTATAACAACGCTGATAATCAATATACGAAATGGCATACATGAACACAAAACACAAAATACCAAGTAGGGTATAAAACACCACATCATACTTAAGGGGTGTGCCTTCTGTCAGTAACCGCACCGCATCATCAAGAAAGATAAAAGCAACCATCGGTGGCAGTAACAGCGAGATATTTAACAGACTATGACTGATAATTGCTGCTTTTAAATCCTTCGCCCCTTGTTGGCTTAAGGCAAATTGTCGTTGGAAAAATTCAATCATGTTTTCTCCTTATCATACCAACCGAATTTATGGTATTTTTTTGTTTTGCTCTTGGTATGTTATTGTTTCAATCATTCAATGATTCATAATCATCGATAAACCAGCGTTAAGCGTTATAAACGCCAAGCAACACTCTGCTGATATTCCTGCCACATCTGTTGATACACACCACCGAGTGCCAATAGTTCCTCATGTGTACCTTGCTCGGCAATAGTGCCTTTATCAATCACCAAAATTTTATCCGCATCAACCACGGTACTCAATCGATGAGCAATCATTAAGGTTGTTTTGCCCTGACGTAGCGTATTTAATGCTTGTTGGATGAGGTGCTCATTTTCAGGGTCGGCAAAGGCAGTGGCTTCATCGAGCAACACAATGGGCGCATCTTTTAATAAAGCACGAGCCAGTGCAATTCGTTGCTGTTCACCACCAGACAGGTAAGTGCCTTCTTTACCAATAACGGTATCTAATCCCTGTGGCAATTTATCAATGATTTCTTGGCTTTGTGAGCGATGCAAAGCATCAGTAATCTGTGCTTCACTGGCGTCTTCTTTGCCATAAAGAATGTTTTCTCGCAAAGTCGTTTTGAATAGTTTTGTATTTTGAAAAACAAACGCAATGTTTTGCATCAAGTCGGCTTGGCTAATTTGTTTGATTGGCACACCACCGATAAGAATCTCTCCACTACTAACATCCCAAAAACGTGCTGCTAAGCGTGCAATGGTTGTTTTACCACTGCCTGACGCACCGACTAAGGCTACCGTTTCTCCTTCGGCAACTTCAAAGCTAATGCCAGTTAAGGCATTTTTATCTGCACCTGCATAGGCAAAACTCACTGATTGAAATTGTAAAGAGTGGTCTTTGGGCGTCTCTGATGCTTCAGGAAATGTCATCATTGGATAATCAAGCATGTCATCAAAGCGGTCAACCACCTGTAATGCCATTGCCGAGTGATTTTGGATATACATCACTCGCATTAATAGCAAGGTAAAGTTAGGTGCAATCAATAAATAAAAGACAAAGTCAGTCAATACCTGTGCAGGTGCTTGATTATGCCCAATCATTATTACAGCCAACGGTACTAAGAAGAAAGCGGCACATTGCATAATCACCATATAAAATGCCATTGGATGATTCCAAGATAAGGTCATTGCATAGACCATATCACGATAACCAATGATGCTATCTACAAAACGTTTGAAGGAAAAGACACTCTGACCAAAGGTTTTTACCACGGGTATGCCTCGCACATATTCCACTGCTTCACTGCTCATCTGCTCCAGATGGTCCATATACAGTTGACGACGCTTTTTACCTTCTTCAGTCATCATAAAACGCATGGAGAAAAACCCCAAGGCAATGGGAATCAAAGAAGCAATGCCCAAACGCCAATTAACCACCAGCAGTAATACCAGCAATACAATTGGAGCGACAATACTCCCTACTAAGTCTGGCATCTGATGGGCAAGAAAGGTGTGCGTTTGGCTGGCATTATCATCAATTACTTTACGAATTTTACCACTGGAATATTGGTCAAAAAATCCCAACGGCATTGCCATAATTTTTGCCATTCCTTGACGTCGCATTCCTGTTTCCACTCGAAACGCTGCCAAATGTGAGGTCACCAATGCCAGAAAATAAACAAACATTGCCAGCAGGGCTGCTGCTAAAGTTAGCCAAGCATACAAGCTGATGTTGTTAATACGCACTGCATCAGGCGTGGCAAATAAATCTCGGACAATCCACCAAATCAGGACAAAAGGTAATAAATTTAATATTGCCGATATGGCTGAAAAGAACAATGAAAGCGTGAATAAATACTTTTTGTCGCCCATATAAGGTGACAGACGTTTGAGGAGCGATGGTTTTTTAGTTTTAGTCATAGCAAAGACCCTTTGGTATAAAGGAACTTAATTAATAATAATTCTCATTATACATTTTTATTATTATTGGGTCTAGGTGATATGAGGGATAAAAAAATATAGCCTGATCAACATGTGTCAATCAGGCTATAGGAAATTAAATTAAGTCATTTGTACCATGTGATGCTGAGTGGCTTGATTAGTTAGAAACTAGGTGATTTAAATATTGTTATCTAAATATTTTTCTGCATCCAAAGCTGCCATACAGCCAGTGCCTGCTGATGTGATGGCTTGTCGGTATACATGGTCAGCGACATCACCTGCGGCAAATACCCCTTCGATACTGGTTTGGGTGGCATTACCATCACGACCACTTTGTACTTTTAAAAAGCCGTGTTCCATGTCTAACTGATCTTTAAAAATTTCTGTATTTGGTTTGTGTCCAATCGCAACAAAAAAGCCCATTACGTCTACTTTTTTCTCGCTGCCGTCTTGCGTGTTTTGCAATAGCATGCCATTCACGCCCATGTCATCACCCAGTACTTCTTTAACTGTGTGATTCCACTCAATGGTGATATTGCCATTTTTTTCTTTTTCAAACAGTTTGTCTTGCAAAATCTTTTCAGAGCGTAGGCTATCACGGCGATGAACAAGCACAACCTCGCTGGCAATGTTTGATAGATAAAGTGCCTCTTCAACGGCGGTGTTACCACCACCAATCACGGCAACTTTTTGGTCTTTATAAAAAAAGCCATCACAAGTTGCACAGGCAGAAACCCCCAAACCTTTAAATTTCTCTTCGCTTTCAAGTCCTAAATATTGGGCAGAGGCACCTGTAGAAATAATGAGTGCATCGCAAGTGTAGCTGCCATTGCTGCCTTCAAGCTTAAATGGTCGCTCGGTTAAGTTAGTGGTGTGGATGTAATCGTTAACCATTTGAGTACCAAAACGCTCGGCATGGGCTTTCATGCGTACCATTAAGTCAGGGCCTGTTAAACCGTGGGCATCACCTGGCCAGTTATCAACTTCGGTGGTAGTGGTTAGCTGACCGCCAACTTCTAAGCCTGTAATCATTACTGGATTTAGGTTAGCGCGAGCAGCATAAACGGCTGCAGAGTAACCTGCAGGTCCTGAACCTAAAATAATAAGTTTGTGGTGTTGAGGGGCAGTCGTTGTCATTTTTTTTCCTTAATTTTTTGCTTATTTAATTATTTATTAGTCAGACTAATGTTAAGGGTTAATCGTAGTTTGTAGATAATTGAATCAATATCAATTTACTTATAATAAGATAAAGGCGTTTGCTGTGAATATCAAGTTAATAAAATCAAATTTAAAAATTGCTTAATTTAATTAACCCCTTGTATTGATATTCGCTTATTGAATGTAAAAAATCTTGGATTATCGGATGCTGATTTTACTCTTATGGCTAAATATTTGGTATCATAAAGGGTTTAATAGCGTACGCACAATTTCTTGAGGTAATCAGTCCAGTGACATTTACACAACTCGTACAGTATGCCAAAAAAGGTATTTTTACACTGATTGGTTTGTTTTTGGTTGTTTATTTTTCGGTGATTTTAATATCACATTCAGCCAATGATCCAAGCTGGTCACATATCAGTAGTGATATGACAACCATCACCAATATGGGCGGAATTTCTGGCGCTTGGCTGTCAGATATTGTATTTACCTTTTTAGGTTGGTGTGCTTGGCTTATCCCTTTGATTATTTTGTATGAAACTTTGCTGATTTGGTGGGAGCGTCAAAATACATCACGGACTCGTTTTTTGGTTTATGCGTTTTTACTGCTAACGGGCAGTGCGCTTAGCAGTCAATTTTCTGTCATCAATGATATTAAACAATTAGGGTCAACCAAAGTAATTGCTGAGCATGGCAGTAGCATGTTAAGCCATGGTGGCATTATTGGTTATGAATTAGCTACACGTATGACCATGTTGTTTACCCGTTTGGGTTCTTTATTGTTTTTATTGATATTTTTTGTTGTGACGTTAACATTTGCGTTTGATGTGCATTGGAAAGCGATTGTTAAGCAGATTGCCAACCGTAAATGGCTGGGTTCTGGTTTAGCAACAGAAAAACAACAACCTAAGCATGAAGAAAGTGAGGTTGAAGAAGATAAAGAAATTGCAGACCATACAGATTATGAATTTGAGCAATTGCCATTAGACTATGAGAAAGAAAATAAACAAGAAAAATACCGCTCAGAAACCCGTTTAAAAGATTTTATTGCAACAACTGGCTTGGGTGCTGCGTTTCGCAAACAAAAGCAAGACGATTTACAGCGGTTGAAGGCAAACCAAGAGACACAGTTACCCACTACACCAATGGAGCCAACGTATCAACTGGATAATTTTGATGAAGTGGACAATGAGCCTTTTGAAATTAAAGCTGAAACTGAAACTAACGCTGAGCAAGCCCAAGTTTCTTTGCAAAAATCTGATAACTTACACTCAGAGATTACTAGCACTACTTTAGCTAGTAATACGGTTTTAGAAAACAGTACTTTAGATAACAAAACGTTAGACAATAAAGCATTAGATAACGATGCTTTAATAAATGGCGGACATACAAGTTTTGATTCAACCGAGGTTAAGCACACTCAACCAATGAATGATGTTGAGCAGCAACTGGTTGATGATTTAGAGATACCAACTGAGTTAGACAATCATGTCAGTCATGAAGCAGATACGGATTTACCTGCATATCCATTTGAAACCTCGGTAGAAGCACCAGAAACAATGTCTGTTGATACTGACACAACAGCGAGCAATCAAGCTATTGATCAAAAGCTACCAGATATTCATGATGATGCAGCCTTTGCTGGTCAATCACGGGCAATGCAAACGGCAAAATATCGCGATAGTTTAAGCTCTATCCCTGAGCTGAGTATTTTAGACAAACCAGATCCAAACCGTAAGCCCAGCTATACGCAGCAAGAATTGCAAAAGTTTTCTGAGTTGTTGGCAATCAAATTGCAGGACTTTAGTATTAAGGCAGAAGTGGTTAATGCCATACCAGGACCGGTTGTTACCCGTTTTGAAGTAGAGCTTGCACCTGGGGTTAAAGCCAGCAAAGTGGTTAACATTAGTCGAGATTTAGCACGGTCTATGTCAATGGCATCTTTGCGTGTTGTGGAAGTGATACCAGGTAAGCCCTATATTGGGATTGAGGTGCCAAACAAAACCCGTGAAATGGTACGTTTGATTGAGCTTTTAGAATCAGAAAAATACCGAGACCCTAAAGGCATGATTAGCATGGCAATGGGTAAAGATATTGGTGGTAAAACCATTATTACGGATCTTGCAAAAGCACCCCACATGTTAGTGGCAGGGACAACAGGTTCTGGTAAATCTGTGTTAGTTAACTCTATGTTGCTTTCTATGCTATTAAAGTACACACCAGAGCAGTTACGTTTGATTTTGATTGACCCAAAACAGCTAGAACTTGCCAATTATAATGACATCCCTCATTTGTTAACGCCAGTTGTTACCGATATGACAGAAGCGGCTGGGGCTTTATCTTGGTGTGTGCAAGAAATGGAACGACGCTATCAGCTAATGAGTTTATTGCGCGTGCGTAAATTGGATGAATTTAACAAAAAGGTTAAGCAAGCCGAAGAAGACGGCAATCCAATTTTAGACCCATTATGGCGACCGAATGACAGCGTTAGCATAGAAAAAGCACCAAAACTTAAACCACTCCCAATGATTATTATTGTGGCAGATGAGTTTGCTGATATGATTATGCAGGTTGGTAAACAAGCCGAAGAGCTAATTACTCGTTTGGCGCAAAAATCACGTGCATCCGGCATTCATTTGATGCTTGCTACCCAGCGTCCATCGGTGGATGTTATCACTGGTTTGATTAAAGCAAATATTCCAGCTCGTGCGGCATTGCGTGTTAACTCTAAGGTAGACTCTCGTACTATCCTAGATCAAGGTGGTGCAGAAGACATGTTGGGCAATGGTGATATGCTATTTTTAGGTCCTGGTCAAATTGAGCCAGAACGTGTGCATGGTGCCTTTGTAAGCGATGAAGAAGTCAATAGAGTTTGTGAAGCATGGCGTGAGCGTGGATCACCCGATTACATCACTAACTTTAGTGAAAACTTCCAACTAGCGCAAGAAGGCAATGGTGGTTCAACAGGCGCAACTTCGGGTGAAGATGATGCCTTGTATGATGAGGTAGTCGCCTTTGTGATGGAAACTCGCAAAGTATCAGCTTCCAGTATCCAGCGTAAATTTAGCATTGGTTATAACCGTGCGGCACGAATCGTTGACTCATTAGAGCAAAACGGCATTGTGAGCGCAATGGATAAAGGTGGCAAGCGGCAATTATTGATTTAGTCGTTTTGATTAATACATGAGGGGCAGTCGATAATGTTGAAACAAGGATGTTTAAAAACAACAATCTTTGCGTTAAAGGGTTTCCATTTAAAAACTGTGGTACGATTGCTTGGCGTTGTCCTTAGTATTAGTAGCGTGACAGCATGTATTAGCCTACCTGACAATACCAACCGTACTATCTCTAGCTACCTACCAGCTAACCCAAACACGCAACTTGCAAAGCGTATTTTGCCAGATAATGCTAAGCATGCAGATAAATCGGCGGCTTACATTTTACATGAAGGTCTTGAGGCGTTTACGGCAAGATTATCGCTTATTGAAAAAGCGGAAGACTCTATTGATGCACAATACTATATTTGGCATGACGATACGTCTGGACGGTTACTATTAAAAAGCTTGCAAAAAGCAGCTGATAGAGGCGTGCGTATCCGTTTACTGCTTGATGACAATGCAACTCGAGGTATGGATAACATCCTCTTAAAGCTCAATAGCCACCCTAAAATCGAAGTACGCCTATTTAATCCTTATGCCCAGCGCAAGCTCCGTAGTATCTCTTATTTTACAGATACGTTTAGAATTAACAGGCGCATGCACAATAAATCTTTTACGGTAGATGGCGTCATTAGTGTGATTGGGGGGCGTAATATCGGAGATGAATATTTTCAGGCAAGTAGCGGCTTAATGTTTGGTGATTTAGATGTGTCAGTCGTTGGGCAAGTGGTTGAAGAGATTCAGCAAGATTTTGATAAATATTGGGCAAATGAGGCAAGCTACCCGATTGAGCGTATCGCCAAGCCTGATGTTAATACCCATGCTCCAAACGCATCAACAATAAATGAGATGTATCAAACCGAGCACGACATAAAAATACGCAATATAACGAGAACCAAGTCTTATTTGGCAACTCTCTTTGATACCAAGTATCCACATTATGTAGATAACAATGATAACACTTTGCTAGTTTGGGCAGATAATACACATTTTTATAGTGATCCGCCTACTAAAGTATCATCGGGTAAAGATTTTACTTACCAAGAGAGTGTGATTGCCAAAACAGTGCCTTTTATTGCCAGTACAAAACAGCAATTATTGATTATCTCTCCTTACTTTGTGCCTACGGAAGTTGGCAGCCAGTTTTTGATTGATATTGCTAAAAAAGGCAAACGCGTGATTGTGATGACCAACTCGTTGGCATCAACAGATGTCACTTTGGTTCATGCAGGCTATCAAAAATACCGTAAGGCGCTCCTTGCTGCTGGAATTGAGATTTATGAGTTTAAGCCAGAACCAAAAAATGATGAATATGATGATGACGAATATGATCAGAAGTACCGAGATGATTATGACATCAATGGAATTTTGCCAGATAGCAATGCCAGTTTGCATGCAAAGTCATTTACGGTAGACGACAAATACCTGTTTGTTGGTTCGCCAAATTTAGATCCTCGTTCGGCAAAGTTAAACACTGAGCTGGGTATCGTTTTTGATAGCGAGAGGCTAGCCAAAGCGGTGAATAAAGCATTTGAACAAAATAAAGATGTGGTTAATTATCGTCTTAAACTAAGCCCAATGGGTAAAATCGAGTGGCATACTTTAGAAAATGGTAAACAGGTTGTGTATTATCATGAACCAGAGGTAGACTTACAGGATACGATTATTGTCGACATTTTATCTATGTTGCCAATAGATGGTTTGTTATAAGATTTTTAGTGTTAATGTATTCAATTTAAAAAAAAGGAATCAATATGATCGCGTTAGTAACAGGTGCCACCGCAGGTTTTGGCAAACAGATAGCAATAGATTTTATCAACAAAGGGTATACGGTCATTGGTACCGGTCGTAGAGCATCAAAACTTGACGAATTACAAAGTAAGTTGGGAGATAAATTTGTACCCTTATGTTTTGATGTGGCAGACTTAACTGATACCAAAGCGGCAATAGAAAGCTTGCCAGCATCTTTATTAGATCACATAGACATTTTGGTAAATAATGCAGGTTTGGCATTAGGGCTAGAGTCAGCAGATAAAGCTGACTTTGCTGATTGGCAGAATATGATTAATGTTAACGTCACTGGATTAGCGCATTTAACACGCTTAATTTTGCCAAAAATGGTTGCCAATAATTCTGGGCTGATTATTAATGTGGGCTCTACAGCGGGTAACCACCCTTATTTTGGGGCAAATGTATATGGTGCTACTAAAGCCTTTGTTAAGATGTTTAGCAATAATTTACGTGCAGATTTGTATGGTAAAAATATTAGAGTGACTAACCTAGAGCCTGGATTAACTGGTGGTACAGAGTTTTCTAATGTGCGTTTTAAAGGCGATGATAAAAAAGCGCAAAGTGTCTATGAAGATATTAACTATGTTACGGCGCAAGATATTGCGAACATTGTGATGTGGCTTGCTGAGCAGCCCGAACACGTTAATATTAATTCTTTAGAAGTGATGCCAACGGCGCAAACTTATGCAGGGCTAAAGGTAAGCAAAGTAAATAATGCAAATTGATTTTATATTAGTATTTGCTTATATTTCGGCAGTGGTATTATTTTTAAGTACGCCTGGTCCAGTTACTGTCATGGTAGTAAATACGGCAGCCAAATATGGTTTTAAATCAGGGCTGGCAACGGTTGCAGGCACAAATACAGCATCTTTGGTTTTAATGGCATTATCCTTTGCCGTTATTCAAGGGGCGTTTTCAGTTAGCGAAAAAGCGCTTGCTGTACTGACTTTTTTTGGGTCTCTGTACTTGTTGGTTTTTGCTATTGGGATTATTAAAGATAAAATAGATCTTAAGCAAGTAAAGGATGATGATCGTATAAAAATAACTAAAAATCATTTTAAAGATGGTTTTGTCGTGGGTATTGCTAACCCTAAAGATGTCCTGTTTTTTATTGGTTTTTTTCCATTATTTTTTAATCTTTCTAATAACAATTACATATCCATGGCAGTGTTAAGTGTGCTGTGGATATTACTGGACTATGCCATTTTATCTGGCTATTCGCTTGTTTTTTCTAAAATTACAAACAATAGGGTTGTCAATATTATTAGTAAGCTTTCTGGTTTGATTTTATTACTGGTTGCTGTGTATGCGATTTACCATACCTTAATAGATATTTTGGAGTTTTAGATAAAAAGGCCTGAGATTTTTTGTTTGTAATTATTAGTTTACAATTGTAAACTAATACAGTTGTTAATATTATGTTACAATTACACTCAGGTTATCAAACCGTGTATACAACAGATTAGATGCTCAAGGATACTCTAATGGCAGAACAAAAAAACGAAGCAACTAACGGGGCACAAACCATTCCTCAAACATGGATGGAGCGCCCACTTCAAGGCGTTAAACCTCGTCCTACGCAGTTAAGTGCGGTAGAAACAGAGCCATCTACAGAATGCCCAAATTGCCACATTATGATTACAAACACAGCATTAAGCTTTAATAGCTATGTATGCCCGCATTGTGAGCATCACCTAACTATGGGTGCCCGTAAGCGATTAAACTGGTTTTTTGATGAAGTGTTTGCCGAATTAGGGCAAGAGTTTAAAGCAGGCAACCCACTTAACTTTGTTGATAGCAAACCTTACCCAGAACGTATGACCCAAGCACAAGAAAAAACGGGCGAAACCGAAGGGCTAGTCGTGTTGCATGGCAAAGTAAAAAATTTAGAAATGATTGGCTGTGCATTTGACTTCCGTTTTATGGGTGGCTCAATGGGTTCTGTGGTGGGTGATAGATTTGTGCAAGCAGGGGAGGCAGCCTTAAAACAAGGGATTCCGTTAGTTTGCTTTGCTGCCTCAGGCGGTGCGCGTATGCAAGAAGGCTTGCTATCACTGATGCAAATGGCACGTACTTCTGCCATTATTGAGCGATTAAAGCAGGCAGGTGTGCCTTATTTGGTGGTGCTAACCAACCCAGTGTATGGTGGGGTGACTGCTTCATTAGCAATGCTTGGTGATGTACACATTGCTGAACCAAAAGCAATGATTGGTTTTGCCGGTAAGCGAGTGATAGAACAAACAGTGAGAGAAACGCTTGAAGAACCATTTCAACGCGCTGAGTTTTTGTTAGAACATGGTGTGATTGACCAAGTGGTACATCGTCATCAACTGATTGATACGGTTTATCGAATTTTGGCAAAATTGTCTAACATAAAAAATGTTGCCTAAATGAGCCAGATGTTGGTTATTGGCATTACAAATTGTTCAAATTTTAAACAATTAAACAAAAAAATTATGTAAGCAAGATTTGTGAAAGAAAACTGATAGCCTCGCTTAAGTTTACCAAGCAAATTTTACATAGCCACTATGGATAGAAAGGAAAATATAGGGTTTAATACACATTAATTTTTACAAGGTTTTTTATAAAACAAAGCGTTAAAGTAACTTCCTGTAAACCTGTTTTACTTGTCAGTCACTTGATAAAAAACGACTTTTGCTTTATATTTGCGCTCTAAGTAAAGATATGTAACCGGCATTGTGCGGTTTTTCCGTGTGTTACGTATCTCTTTGTAAGGAATCAATGCCTTGGTGGTTTAATGGAGTGATTGCCAAAAATCTTATTTAATAATGCCCGTCTTTAGGCGGGTAGCTATTGGATTTTGGGTGGTTGTTTCAATCTTAAAAAGCAATTTATGATAGCCATTTAAGATTAAACTGATAAGCAGACAATGATGATATTTAATTTGGTTTATCTGCTTTAAATTCATTTAAATACTAAGGAGTAACACTCCCCATGAAGAAGTTTTTATTACCAACAGTCTTGTTAGTTGCAAGTATAACTCAAGCATTTGCAGGCGTAGCAAGCTGGTATGGTCCAGGTTTTCACGGCAAACGAACGGCAAATGGTGAAACCTACAACATGCATGCAATGACAGCAGCACACAAAACATTAACCTTTGGTACAAAAGTTAAAGTAACTAATTTACGTAATGGTAAATCAACGGTTGTATGTATTAATGACCGTGGACCATATGCACATGGTCGCGTTATCGACCTTTCTAAAAAAGCGAACCAAAAACTTAATTGTAACCTTTGCAAGGTGAAGTTAGAAGTTATTCATAAGCCAAAAACCTGGCGTTATGGCAAAAAAGTTTGTACGTAAACACGTGTTAAAGTATTTAAAAGAGCCTATTACTTTAAATAGGCTCTTTTTTTATGAGGCTTTATATTTAGTTTGTATAAATAACCGCATATTTTTATACTGTATGAGTAACGGTAATATATTTAATGAAGGATTTATAACACATGCAGATGATTAACAAATCACTTGATGAATGGTTAACTTATATACAAGGGATACATGTATCTGCTATTGATATGGGCTTATCAAGGGTTGAGCCTGTAGCTCAAAACTTAGGTGTGATAGGCTCGGCAAAAAAGGCAAAAGTTTTTACGGTTGCAGGTACCAACGGTAAAGGCTCAACAACTGCAGCAATTGCTGAAATTTGTCAACAAGCGGGCTATAAAACGGCATTATATCAATCACCAGAGCTGATTGACTTTAATGAACGGATTAAAATTAATGGTAAGCCAATACAAAATGATGTATTAATTGATGCATTTGAAAAAGTAGAACAAGCGCGCAAAGAGTGCAATTTGAGCTTATCTTTTTTTGAGATGACTAGCTTAGCTGCTTTTTTAATTTTTGCTCAAAACAATTGTGATGTATGGGTGTTAGAAGTTGGTTTGGGTGGACGTTTAGATGTTGTTAATATCATTGACCCAAATGTTGCGCTGATAACAAACATTGGTATTGATCATGTTGATTGGCTTGGCGATGATAAAGAAAAAATTGGATATGAAAAAGCGGGTATTTTAAGGCAAGGTATTCCATTAATCTTTGGAGATATACAGATGCCAGCGAGTGTGCAGCAAAAGGTAGATGAGCTGGATGCACTATGTTATCAAGCGGGTAAACACTTTGCTTATAGAAATGAGGCTAATAACCAGCAGTATTGGCAATATAGCAATGCGGCAATAACCATGCAACTGACAAAACCAAGTTTGGCTTTGGTGAATGTGGCAAATGCAATCAGTGCTGTGTTGGCGAGTGGTTTAGACATCCAACAAAGTCATATTGAAAAAGCGATGCAAACCGTTAAGCTTGCAGGGCGTTTTGATTACCAAGAAATTAAACAAAGACGATGGCTATTTGATGTGGCACACAATGAAGATGGGGTTGACTTTTTAATCAATCAGTTAACTTTAAACCTATCTAAATATTTGCCAAACAATGTGCCGCACCCAGGACGAATTGTTGTTGTTTTTTCAATGCTGGCAGATAAAGAAATCGCTAAAGTGGTTGAGCGATTAAAGCAAAGTGGTTTGCTGATAGGAGCTTGGTATGTTGCGCCAATTCAGCACAGCCGTGCAGCAAACTTAGCACAATTAAAGACCATTTTAATGGATAAAGGCATCAACCAAGTTGAAACAGCTGACAACTTAGAAGAAGCAACAAAGTTAGCCATACAAAACACAACAAAAGAAGACTTAATTTTGGTGTGTGGGTCATTTCATACCATTGGAGAAAGCTTGCGTTATTTGCTACAAAGTTAATATCACCCTATATTTATGCAGTTTAAGATGACAAAAGGTGGTTGCTTGATAAGGCGATGTTAAAAAAGTATGTTTTTAAAACGTTATGACAATAGATTACAATCATTTTGTAATTTAATGCTATGATATTAAGCACTTGCTTTTAGCCATTTATAATTTTTAGATTAAGAGATGTTTCAATGAGTTTTTCAAGACAAAGTTTATTAGGTTTGGCAATATTGCTGGGTGGCGGCATCATGCTATTTGCGATGGTGCAACAAGTTAAAAAACCAGATACGCCAGAAGAGTTGACAGTTGAATTAACCACAGAAGATGGAAAGCCTATAAGCCATGGCTTAAAAGTGGAACCACTAACAACAGATACGCAAACAGAAGCAAAACTGCTTGAACAAAAAGAAAGACAGCGTCAAGCGCGTGTGCAACAACAACAAATAAAAACAGAAGCTTTTATTAAAGAACAAGAAGCAGCAGAGAAACGTGCTTTGGCAAAAGCCCGTGCAGAAAATGAGGAATTTAAAAGTGCTGCAGAACCAATTAATGACATTGAGACTGAATCGACTGTTGATACCATTACTCGACCAGTGGTGACAACCCGTGAAGTGTCACAAAAAACAAATCAGACAACGGAACAAAAAGCACCTGAAAATACGGAAGCGAAAACCACTGTAAAAGTTGAGCCAGTGACGGTAGACGCTAAACCAGAACCAAAACCTGAGCCTAAAAAAGAAGTTAAGGCAGAAAGCAAACCAGAACCAAAACCAGAAGCTAAAAAAGCACCGGTTCGCTCTGGTAAATATGAAGTTAAAAAAGGGGATAGCTTAACGGCTGTTGCCAGTCGTCATAATGTGCCAGTTGCTGCGTTGGCACAAGCCAATAAGTTATCATCAACTTCTATGTTGCAAGTTGGTCAAAAACTGAGAATCCCTTCAGCTAACCAAATTGCCCAATTAGAAAAAGATGCTGCATACTTAGAGACTAAACGTAAACAAGCCGCTAAGGCAGAAGCCGATAAAAAAGCCGCGCAGGAGCGTAAATCAACTTCTGCTCGTCAAACAGCCCAGCAAAAACTGAAACAGGCACGTCAAGAAGCGAAAGCAACCGATGCTAAAGGCACCTTTGGTGTACAGGTTGCCTTGGCAGGTAATAAAGAAAAAGCCGATGAAATTGTAAAAAAATTCCGTAGTGCAGGCTATAAAGTTAAAACCAGCCAAACAGACCGTGGCGTGCGAATCATTGTAGGGCCGGAACGTGGTAAAGTTGCTGCTTTGGCTCTTAAAGATAAAATTAATAGTGATCCACGCGTTAATACAACCAGTGCTTGGGTTTTATACTGGCGATAATATTTAAGCGTGCTAAAATGAGTCTGATTTATCTGATGATAAACCAGACTTTTTTATTTTTTAACCATCAATAATTTTATATCTTATGAAACAATCTACTGCCCTCGATATTTTAAAAACTGGACACAATGTGTTTTTAACAGGGTCGGCAGGTGCTGGAAAAACTTACACCCTTAATCAGTACATCCACTATTTACGAGCAAGGCGAGTTTCTGTGGCAGTAACCGCTAGCACAGGCATTGCGGCAACCCACATGAGTGGAACAACCATCCACAGTTGGGCAGGTATTGGTATTAAGTCAGAAATGACAGAAAAAGATTTAAAAAAGTTGATGGGTAAACGCCTATTAAGAGAGCGCATAAAAAAAACTGCTGTTTTGGTGATTGATGAAATATCTATGCTGCATGCAAAACAACTTAATTTGGTTGATTTGGTTTTAAAAACTATTAGAAATTCAACCGAGCCATTTGGTGGCATACAAGTTATTTTAGCAGGTGATTTTTTTCAGCTACCACCTGTGGGAGAAAAAGAAGAAAGCAATCGTGATAAGTTTGCATTTATGTCACAAGCTTGGTTAGAAGCCGATTTTCATGTGTGTTATTTGAGCGAGCAATATCGGCAAAAAACAGAGGCTCATCATATAGATGATGCCAATACTAGCAGCACAGTAGCCGATAACATTAATCCACTTACTTTAAATGATATTTTAAACCAGATACGGCGTTCACAAGTGACGCATCAAGCGGTACAAACATTAGAAAACACAATTGATAATGAGGTTAACATCAACCGTACAAGGCTTTATACACATAATTTTAGCGTGGATAAAATCAACCTTAACGAGCTTGCTAAAATTGATAATACCGTTTTAACCTATCAAGGTTTTGGAACCGGCGATGAGAAACTGGTTGAAATGCTTAAAAAAACGGTACGTACCTCCGATGAATTAAACCTTAAGGTGGGTTGTAAGGTGATGTTCGTTAAAAATATTGCTGATTTGGATGTTTTTAATGGCACGATGGGTGAAATTGTTGGGTTTCATAAAGTTAAGTTTGAAAACAGTGATGATAAAGTTGATAAAGATAGCAAATATCCCGTGGTTAAGCTCAATACAGGGCGAGAAGTCATTGCCATGCCAGAAGAATGGATGGTAGAAGATGAGCATGGCACTGTGTTAGCCAGTTATACGCAAGTCCCTTTATCTTTAGCTTGGGCAATTACCGTACACAAATCGCAAGGGATGACATTGGACGCTGCCGAGATTGACCTATCCAGAACTTTTGAAATGGGGCAAGGCTATGTTGCTTTGTCTCGCTTAAAAAGTTTGTCGGGGTTAAAATTGCTGGGGCTTAATGAAATTAGTATGCGCCTTGATCCACTGGCTCGTGGTGCTGATAAACGGTTTATCGAATTATCAGATGAAATCCAAGCACAATTTAAAGACTTTACAACAGATGAGCTGGATGAGTCTCACCAAGCGTTTATTGTTAAGTCGGGCGGTACAAATAATGAACGAGTGATTAATGCGTACACAGCCAATCGAGAAAAACGCGCCATTTTGAGTCAACAAAGTAAGCATCTTAAATCACAGGGTAATAGTGACGATGATACTTTTGACAAAACCAAAATTTTGCTAGAAGAGAGTCTATCCATTGCTGAAATAGCAGAACATCGAGGACTTGCCCAAGCCACCATCATGCGTCATATCGACAAACTAAAACATCAATATCCAGATTTAGCTTGCGAGCATTTGCGCCCAAGTGATGAAGTCATTAGCAAGGTAAATGAGGCAAATACGGCAGTCAAAGCGGCAAATGATCCCAATGACTTTAATGAAGATGGGGGTGTTAAGTTAAAACCCTTATTTGACTATTTAAATGAGTCTATTGATTATAATACAATTCGTTTGGCTTTAATTTTTTTAGACTAAATTGCGCTACCACAAATATAATTTGCTGACCTAAGTTTGCAACTATTAAGGAAAATCAAAAGATAATGAAAATAGCCATTAATGGGTTTGGACGTATTGGACGCAATGTTTGCAGAGCACTGATTGAACGTGCTTTGTTTGATGATATTGAAATCGTTGCCATCAATGACGTTGCTGATGCTCATACTTTGGTACATTTACTTAATTTTGACAGTACTTATGGGCGGCTAACCAACATAGGGGTTACTGCCCGTATTGAAAGTAATGATGAAGGACAGGTGTTGCAGCTAATAGCATCTTCGCCAGACATTTTAGCAAGTAAAAAAGAGCAAATCATTGCCAAAATTGCTATTTTGGATGAAAAAAATCCAGAAAACTTGCCGTGGGGAGCATTGGAAGTTGACGTTGTTTTAGAGTGTTCTGGGCAGTTTCGATCATACAAAAGAGCCAATATACATCGGCTTGCAGGCGCAAAACAGGTTGTGATTGGTGCCGCACCTTTTGATGAAGTGGATGCTTGTGTGGTTGTGGGGGTAAATGATGCTCAGTTATCGTTAGATTTACCCATTATTTCTGGTGTGTCCTGTACCACGCAAGCGTTGGTGCCTTTGATTGCAACTTTAGATGCAGCCTTTGGTGTGGACTCTGCAATGATGACAGAAATACACGCTGTGACGGCAGACCAAAATGTGCTTGACCAAGCACACAGAGATTTACGTAGAGCAAGGGCATCTGGTTACAATATTATACCCACAACATCGAGTAGTATTGCTGCAACAGAAAGAGTGTTACCTAACATGGCAGGACGAATAAATGGTTATTCTATGCGAGTACCTACCATTGATGTTGCTGCCATTGATGTGACATTTAATTTTCTTAAACAAGTTACGCTAGCGGACGTTAAAAATATATTGCAGCAAGCAAGTGAAAAACAACTTTCGGGCATAATGGGGTATACAACAAAACCATTGGTCTCTAGTGATTTTGTGCACCAACGTGAGTCGCTCATTGTAGATGACTTTCAATTATTACAAGTTGGCAAGCAAGTTAAAGTGTTTGCTTGGTATGATAATGAGTGGGGCTATGCCAACCGCTTGGTGGATATGTGCATGGTCTTAAAAAATAAATAATAAAAAATAGAAAAAAGTGAAATTATGGGTTGCAAAATCATAAAAACATTATATAATAGCCAACCTATTGGAGTCGTGGCAGAGCGGTTGAATGCACCGGTCTTGAAAACCGGCAAGGGTTTGTAGCCCTTCGAGAGTTCGAATCTCTCCGACTCCGCCATATTTAAAAAACCAGAAGCTAAATTAAGCTTCTGGTTTTTTTATGGGCGATTGGTCTTAATGCACATGTTATTTTTTACTTAAAACTGATGCCTAATGTTTGCCTTTTTTCCTCCATACTTAATGCCCATAAAATATCCTTGTTTTTGTCATAAAATAACAACCTCACTATGCTAAAATTTTAATTGATTTGATTAGTTATGTTTTAAATATAACGGTTAATTTTTAATCATGTTAAAGGGCGATAAAAATGACAACACAAAGTACTGCAAATCAACTAAAGCAAAATAAAATAAGCAATACGGATTTAACTCAACTTGACTGGCAACGCAATGCCGATGGTAGTTATAGTTACAACGCATATATCAACCGAGAGCTATCATTGCTTGAGTTTCATAAACGTGTACTTGCTCAAGCAACCGACACAAGTCACCCTTTACTTGAGCGTTTATTTTTTCTAATTATTTTTTCATCAAACATGGATGAATTTTTTGAAATTAGGGTGGCAGGGCAGTTACAAAAATTTGTACATGGGGATGTTGCAACCAGCCCAGATGGTATGCGTCCTAGTGAAGTGTTAGAGAAGATTGCAACGGCTGCGCATAAAGCCATTGATGAGCAATACCGTATTTTAAATGAAGAAATTTTACCAGAGCTTGCCAAGCAAGATATACGCTATTTAAAACGTGATGAATTAACGTCAGAGCAATCGAAATGGGTACGTCAATACTTTATCGAACAAGTGATGCCAGTGTTAACCCCCATTAGTATTGACCCAGCTCATCCATTTCCACGCTTGGTTAACAAAAGTTTAAACTTTATTATAAGTCTTGAAGGCAAAGATGCTTTTGGGCGTGATATTAACTTGGCTATTGTCCCTGCACCAAGAAGCTTACCAAGGGTTATTCGCTTACCGGATACGCTAACAAATGGTAAAGAGCATCATATTATGCTTTCTGCCGTGATTCATAAACATGTGCATGAGTTGTTCCCCGGTATGAAGGTTACAGGCTGTCACCAGTTTAGATTAACGCGTAATGCCGATTTGGACTTATCAGATGATGTTGAGGATATCGCAAAAGCCTTAGAAGGTGAACTTGAAAACAGAAGGTTTGGGCAAAAAGTACGTCTAGAAGTCACTACAAATTGTCCAAAATTTATTAGTGATTATTTGCTTGATGAGTTTGACTTGCATGAAAATCAGCTTTATAAAGTAAATGGTCCTGTCAATTTAACACGCTTATTATTTGACTTTAAAATACCGGAGTTACGCTACACACCATTTAATCATGTGATGCCTAAAGCATTTCGAAAAGATGCGTATGACTCAACTGACAAATCTGCCAGTATGTTTAGTACCATGCGCCGTCAAGATGTATTGGTTCATCATCCTTTCCATGCGTTTACCCCCGTGGTGAATTTGTTAAAACAAGCAGCAAATGATCCAAAAGTATTAGCCATTAAACAAACGCTATACCGTTCTGGAACAGACTCAGAAATTGTACAAGCACTTGCATTGGCAGCAAGAAATGGTAAAGAAGTAACCGCCGTTATCGAGCTAAGAGCAAGGTTTGATGAGGCCTCAAATATCGCAGTTGCCAATTTTTTACAAGAGGCAGGTGTGGTTGTGGTTTATGGTATTGTTGGTTATAAAACCCATGCCAAACTTATGTTGATTGTGCGTCGTGAAGATAACAAAATACGTCGCTATGCACATTTAGGTACTGGAAACTATCATGCAGGTAATGCAAAAGCTTATACCGATTATGGTTTGTTTACTGCCAAGCCTGCTATGACAGAAGATGTACATAAAGTATTTCAGGAATTAACTGGCATGGGCAAGGCAGCAAACGTGAGCAAGGTACTGCATGCCCCTTTTACTTTGCATGACAGCTTAATGCAGTTTATAGATGATGAGATAAAACATGCAAAAGCAGGTAAAAAAGCACATGTTATCGTTAAAGTAAATGCGTTAACCGAGCGCAAACTAATTGATAAGTTGTATGATGCCTCACAAGCTGGGGTTAAAATAGAGTTAATTTTGCGTTCTATCAGTTGTTTGCGACCACAAGTAAAAGGATTGTCAGAAAATATTTTTGTACGTAGTGTGGTAGGGCGGTTCCTTGAGCATACCCGTGTTTATTATTTTTATAATAATGGTGATGAGCGTTTGTATTGTGGTAGCGCAGACTGGATGGATCGTAATTTATTCCATCGTGTGGAAGTTGCCTTCCCAATAGAAGATAAACGTATTTTTCAACAAGTGTTAGATGATGGCTTGCTTAACTACTTAAATGACAACGTGCGAGCATGGACATTGGATGGGGCAGGTAAGTGGTTGCAATCTACACCAAAAGAAGCAGAAGTGCCATACATTGCTCAGCATAAGTTACTCAGCAAGATTAATAAGGTTTAAACGCTACTAATTAGTGAGGATAAAGATCTTTTAAAAAGTGGCTTTTTTACTCAATGCTATTATGAGCTGGTTGAAGGTAAAAGTGGAACGATAAAAACAGATGGATAAAACAGCAAACCGTTTTATCCATAACGCCGCTATTTTAAAATGCTATTGGTGATTAGGCTTTTATTCTGTTTAAGCAGTTTAAAAGCCATTTTGCATTGCTATCTATATTACTAGCCTAGATATCTAGGTATTACTACTATCGATAAGATAAAAAGGTGAGGGTGTCGTCTTTTATTATCAACAACTGTTAATTAACAGGCACGCCACTATGAAATCGTAACTCTGTATCTGGGCTAGAGATAAGCTCTGCTTCCACTTGTTGGAAGAATTTTACTCGCTCATCAATTGGCTCATCAGTTACCGACTGTGCCAAGGCTAAGTAATCTTCATAGTGGCGGCTTTCTGATTTTAATAAATAACGATAATACTTACTTAACCGCTCATCATCTATGACGGTTGCCAAGGCAGCAAAACGTTCGCAGGATCGTGCCTCAATAAATGCGCCAATAATCAAAACATCAATCATGGCGGCTGGTTCGTAAGTGCGTTTGTGTTTTAACATCCCTTTTGCATAACGCCCAGCTGGCAAGTACGCCCAAGTTTGTCCTCTTTCATTCATAATGCCAACCACTTGTTCATAATGGAGCATCTCTTCTCTAATTAGCTGGGCAAGTTTTAATTGCAAATCTTGATGCTTCTCATATCTAAATACGAGATTCATGGCAGTGCCGGCTGCTTTTTTCTCGCAGTTTGCGTGATCTTGGATAATAATTGGTAAATTGGCAAGGGCTTTATCTAACCAAGCTGTCGATGTGCGACAGCCAAGAAATGCATAAATATGGCTTAAATCGACCTCTATGGGGTTGGTGACGGTATTTTTTGTTGATTCTGTTCTATTAATTTGTGGTTTGTCATTTAACGGTGTTGGGGTGTGATTGCTCATCTGCTGCTCTATAGGTAGGTCAATATGGTTATGCAAAATCTGTCTCGAATTAATTTTAACAAAAAATGGTCAAAAAATATTAATTTTGTAACTATTGAGTCACGCCTTAGTTTAACGGGTTTTAACACTCGCAAACCTTGAAAATATTAGGTTATAACTACTAAAAAGAATAAGTATTTATATAATAAATGGTGTTTTATTGTTAATTTATAAAATTAATAGTAGGATGGAAGGGTTAGGTCTGGCGTAATCTTAGACTTATTATTAATCACAGTACAGATAAAGGTACATCGTAAAGGAGCATCGATATGACAGAAAGAACTCAAAAAGGTATTTTAGCAATTGATGATCAATTGTTTAACTTTATTGAAAATGAAGTTTTACCGAGCGTTGGTGTTGATTCTGACACCTATTGGCAAGGCTTTGAAAAAGTAGTGAAAGAGCTAACGCCTCGTAACAAAGAGCTATTAGCAAAACGTGCTGACATCCAACAAAAAATTAACCAATGGCATATCGATAATCCTGCTAAAGATGGTCAAATAGATTTTGATAACTATAAACAGTTTTTAACCGACATTGGCTATTTATTACCAGAAGGTGATGACTTTAGCGTATCAACCGAAAATGTGGATGCAGAAATTGCTAGCATCCCTGGACCTCAGCTGGTTGTTCCAGTACGTAATGCACGTTATGCACTTAATGCGGCAAATGCACGTTGGGGCAGCTTTTATGATGCGTTATACGGCACAGACATGATTGATGAAACTGATGGAAAAGAAAAAGGCAAAGGCTATAACCCTGCGCGTGGTGCTGCGGTTGTTGCCTACGCTAAAAACTTTTTAGATGAGCATTATCCTTTAACTGGTGGCAAGTATTCAGAGGTAACAGGTTTTGCCGTATTAAATGGCAAATTGGTTGTGGCGCTTGGTGATGGCGTAACCGTAACAGAACTAAAGGATCCTGCTCAGTTTGTAGGTTATTTAGGTGATGATGATAAACCAACCGGTATTTTATTAAAACAAAACAATTTGCATGCAGAAATCCAAATTGATGCAAACCACCCAGTTGGTAAAGATGACCCAGCAAATATCAAAGATGTATTGTTGGAGTCGGCCATTACTGCGATTCAAGATTGTGAAGACTCAGTGGCAGCGGTAGATGGTGAAGAGAAAACAGAAGTATATCGCAACTGGCTTGGTTTGATGAATGGCGATTTGGCAGAAACTTTTGTAAAAGGTGACAAAGAGCTGACTCGCAAACTAAACCCTGACCGTGTTTATACAACGCCAACAGGTGGTGAGCTTGTGTTGCCAGGCCGTGCCCTTTTATTAATACGTAATGTTGGGCACTTAATGACCAACCCAGCCATTTTGGTTGACTTAGGCAATGGGCAAGAAGAAATTTATGAAGGCATTATGGATGCCTTGATTACACCATTATTAACTTTAAACGATATTAAAGGCAATAATGAGCTATCAAACTCTCGTCAAGGATCAATGTATATTGTTAAACCAAAAATGCATGGTCCTGAAGAAGTGGCATTTGCTAATACATTGTTTGCTGCTTCAGAAGATGTGCTTGGTTTGCCACGTAACACCTTAAAAATGGGTATTATGGATGAAGAACGTCGCACAACGGTTAACCTAAAAGAGTGTATCCGTGCTGCCAAAGAGCGTGTTATCTTTATTAACACAGGTTTCTTAGACCGTACCGGTGATGAAATGCACACCAGTATGGAAGCAGGTGCCTTTGTACGTAAAGGTGATATGAAAACTCAAGCATGGCAACCTGCTTATGAAAACTGGAATGTCGACATTGGTTTAGAAACAGGGTTGTTAGGCAAAGCACAAATTGGTAAAGGTATGTGGGCAAAACCAGATGAAATGCGTGAAATGGTTGCCACAAAAATGGCACACCCACAATCTGGCGCAACCACGGCGTGGGTTCCATCACCAACAGGTGCAACCTTACATAGCATCCACTATCATCAAGTAGACGTACCAGCGGTGCAAGAAAGCTTAAAATCACGTGACCGTGCTAATATTGACGATATTTTGACTATCCCATTGGCGACAGATACTAATTGGAGTGAAGACGAAGTTCGTGAAGAGTTAGAAAACAACGCACAGGGTATTTTAGGTTATGTAGTACGCTGGGTTGATCAAGGTGTTGGTTGTTCTAAAGTGCCAGATATTAAAGACGTTGGTCTGATGGAAGACCGTGCAACTTTACGTATCTCTAGTCAGCACATCGCAAACTGGTTACACCATGGTGTAGTAACAGAAGAGCAAGTCATGGCGGTTATGAAGCGTATGGCAAAAGTGGTGGATGGACAAAACGCAGGTGATCCATCATATTTACCAATGGATGGCAATTTTGATACATCTTATGCCTTTAAAGCAGCCTGTGATCTAGTGTTTAAAGGACGTGAGCAGCCAAGTGGTTATACAGAGCCGCTATTACACAAATCGCGCCTAGAAATGAAGGCAAGCTGGGTTTAAACTAAATAATCTGATTTTTTAAAAATCGGAAAGCTAAGTGATAAGACAAAAACAGGGTAACAGACAGCATTATAATATGTTATAGTGCTGTTTTATTTATCAATTTTGTTATATAAAACAAACTAACCGCATGACTTTTGGGTCAATAAGTTGGCTATTTTGTCTTTTTAAATAGAGTAGAATAGAATTCAGGAACGCTGAAAAATAAAAATGGGCTAAAAACATTCATTTTTCAGTTATTTCGATGGCTTATTAAGTGAGTTTTTTCAAAAAATTGTATAAAAAATAATCAAAAAACTATTTTTTTTGACTTTTTTTGTGCTTGTTTTATTGGTTTTTTTAAAGCTATCTATTTAATAAATAAAGATGTTTTTAATTTTTTTGTTTATTTACATATGTTAACAAAACCGAAAAGTTAAAAAAATATATTGCAAATTATTTCAGAATTGATATTCTATTACTGAAAGCGATATTAGTAACAAAATATTTCAAGTTATACAAATTGATTTGTTCTACACAACTTAATACCAGTTAACATGTAACAAATAATTTAATGATTTTGTCATAATTTTAATGCATAATCTCGCTGTATAATAAATCACGGTAGTTTAACTGATGTGATGCTACCAAATTTTGGGACGCTGTTTCAGTAGCCCATTTTTAACAAAGTGGAGAGGATCCAATGAAAAAATTACTTTTAACTACAGCTATCGCTGCATTATCTGTAACAGCAGCTCAAGCAGCACCTACTGTATATGGTAAAGCGGGCGTTAAAGTTCAATACCAAAGTGAAGTACCAGTAATGGATGGTGATGAATACGCTGTTGACGAAAACGGCAAAGTTAAGATGGAAGATGGTGACCTGACTCTAGACTCTAACAGCACTCGTTTTGGTCTTAAAGGTGGCGAAGCAATCACTGCAAACACTGACTTCATCTATAAAGCAGAATTTGGTTTTGATATCGATCAGCCACGTGGTGGTAGTGATGTTAAGTTTAAGCAACGTGACACTTATGTTGGTTTAGCAAATGACCAAATGGGTACAGTTGTTGCTGGTCGTTTAACAGCAATTGATGATGTAATCAACTTCACTAACCCATCTGAGTACAAAGACGCAGAAGTTATTGGCTCGTTTGATGGTAATCGTATAAACAACTCTATGGCTTACTTCTCGCCAGAAATGAGCGGTGTACAGCTAATGGCTATGTACAAGTTAACTGACGCTTCTGATGGTGAAACTGATGGAAAAGGTGATCAAGACGGTAGCTGGGGTGTTGGTGGTAAATACGAAAACGGTCCTTTAGCTGCTGGTATCACTTACATCAAAGTAGATGACGCTGGTGAAGATGGCAAAACTGAGTGGGACGATGTTCGTGTATCAGCTGCTTATGACCTAACTAGTGACCTTACTGTAAGTGGTTTGTATCAAACTATCGACTTTAATAACAAAGATCTAGAAGATGAGCAATCATACATCATCGCTGGTGAATACGATATTCCTGGTTCTAAGTGGGATGTTTATGCTGAATACGATGCAGCTCGTGACTACGAAGGTGCAGACGGTAGTGATGTAGATGTATTCTCTGTAGGTGGTAACTATGCGTTCACTAAAGCAACTAAAGCTCAAGTATTTGCAGGTTACACTGACAAGTCATTCAAAAACTCTAACTTAGACCATGACTACTATGGTGTAGGTGCTGGTATTGTTCACAAATTCTAATATTTGTTGATACTTATATCTCAAAAATCCACGCATTTGCGTGGATTTTTTTTGTTTATTGTCTGGTTTTAATGATTTTTTTATCTAAATCTAGTAAAATTTGCATTTACAAGTTTGACGAGATTAATAGATAAGTTATGACTAAATTTATATTTGTGACAGGTGGGGTTGTTTCTTCTTTAGGCAAAGGCATTACGGCGGCGTCTTTAGCGGCTATTTTAGAAGCACGCGGGCTTAAAGTAACCATGACAAAAATGGATCCTTACATCAATGTTGATCCGGGTACCATGAGCCCGTTTCAGCATGGTGAGGTTTTTGTAACAGAAGATGGTGCAGAAACAGACTTAGACCTAGGGTATTATGAACGTTTTTTGCGTCATTCCAAAATGCGTCAAACAAACAACTTTACCAGTGGTCGTATTTACCAAACGGTGCTAAATAAAGAGCGCCGTGGTGATTATTTGGGTGGTACGGTACAGGTTATCCCACATATTACAGATGAGATTAAAGCCAAAATACGCGCGAGTGGAAATGGGTTTGACATCGCTATTATAGAAATTGGTGGTACAGTGGGTGATATTGAATCACTGCCATTTATGGAAGCCGTACGTCAAATGCAAGTGGAGCTTGGGCGTGCAAACTCTATGCTAATGCATTTAACCCTGGTGCCATACATTGCCAGTGCGGGTGAAACAAAAACCAAACCAACTCAGCACTCGGTTAAAGAACTTCGCTCTATTGGTTTACAGCCAGATGTGTTGATCTGTCGTTCTGGACATGCCATTTCTGATGATAATCGCCGTAAGATTGCTTCGTTTACCAACGTAGAAGAGCGCGCTGTTATCTTATGCCCAGATGCAAAAACCATTTATCAAATTCCCCGTATTTTGTTTGAACAAGACTTAGACGATATTATTTGTGAGCGTTTTGGTATTGATGTTGCTGAAGCAGATTTAGCAGACTGGGATAGCGTGGTATCGGATTTACTAAACTCTGAAGGTAATGTTGATATTTATATGGTTGGTAAGTATGTGGAGCTGCCAGATGCGTATAAATCAATTAATGAGGCACTGCTTCATGCCGGTATCACACATCGCACAAATGTTAGCATCCATTATATTGATGCAGAAAAATTAGAAGACGATGATACTTTATTAGAAAAGCTTAAAAAAGCGGATGGTATTTTGGTGCCAGGTGGTTTTGGTGAACGTGGTACTGTTGGTAAAATGAAGGCAATCACCTATGCACGCGAACATAACATTCCATTTTTAGGTATTTGCCTTGGCATGCAGCTTGCTGTAATTGAATATGCGCGCAATGTGCTACAGCTAGACGCTAACTCAACTGAGTTTGACCGTAAAACCAGCCATCCAATTATTGGTTTAATTACAGAATGGTTAGATGAAGATGGTGAGCTACAGGTCAGGGATGATAACTCAAATCTTGGTGGTACAATGCGTTTAGGTGCACAGGAGGCTGAGTTGGTTGAAGGTAGTAAACTTAAAGCCATTTATAATAGTGAGCTGATTAAAGAGCGCCATCGCCACCGTTTTGAAATGAACAATAACTACATTGAACCACTAGAAAAAGCGGGTATGAAGATTTCTGGCTATTCATCAAAACAGCATTTGGTTGAGTCGGTAGAAATCAGTGAACACCCTTGGTTTGTTGCCGTACAGTTTCATCCTGAGTTTACTAGCTCACCACGTGATGGACATCCATTATTTCATGGATTTGTGGGTGCCAGTATCCAGTACAGCAAGGCGTAATGGCTGAGTGTTAATAACATAAACGAAAATAGACAACAAAGGACAAACAATGCCAAAATTAGAAAAAGCACAGCAAAGCATTCGGCTAAATGATATTAAGATTGCAAATGATGCGCCATTTGTATTGTTTGGTGGTATGAATGTTTTAGAGTCAAAAGACTTGGCGTTTGAGATTGCTGAAAGTTATATTGAAATTTGTCGTGAGCTAGCTATCCCTTATGTGTTTAAAGCAAGTTTTGATAAAGCAAATCGTTCTAGCTTATTTTCTTTTAGAGGTCCTGGTTTGGAGCAAGGGATAGATTGGCTTGGGCAAATAAAAGAAAAATATAATGTGCCAATCATTACAGATGTGCATGAGCCGTACCAATGTGCTCCAGCAGCCGAAGTTGCTGATATTATCCAGTTGCCAGCTTTTTTGAGCCGTCAAACCGACTTAGTAAATGCCATGGCAAAAACAGAAGCGATTATTAATATTAAGAAAGCTCAGTTTCTTGCACCGCATGAAATGCGTCATATCATTAATAAATGCCTAGAAGCTGGTAATGATAAAATCATTTTGTGTGAGCGTGGTTCAGCATTTGGCTATAATAATCTGGTTGTTGATATGTTAGGGTTTGATACCATGAAAAAAATGGATGTCCCTGTCATTTTTGATGTGACTCATGCGTTGCAGCAGCCAGGTGCTCGCAGTGACAGTGCAGGTGGCCGCCGTGAACAAATTGTAACGCTTGCCCGTGCTGGTATGGCAACAGGATTAGCAGGCTTGTTTTTAGAAGCACATCCAGACCCTGAGCAGGCTAAATGTGATGGTCCTTGTGCATTGCGTCTTAGTCAACTGAAACCATTTTTAACACAATTAAAACAAATCGATGATTTGGTTAAGGGGTTTGCTGAACTAGATACGCATTAATATAAAAGGTGTAAAAACATAACCGTTTGCTGAGAGTTTAATAGCTACTTGGCAAACGGTTTTTGTTTTTTAACGTTTAGATAACGAATTTATTAATATAGATAATTAACAGGTAAGCGATGACAATAACCAGTGGATGTTTGCCGTATAATTTCATTATTAAAATCAACTCAGCTATGCTATGATAACAAGCAAATTTTAGAATCAAACCGTGCATTTAATCTTAAATGTTGAGTGCTGTAAGGTGTTAGAAACACAGGAGTATGACCATGTACGCAGAAGAAACAAAATCAGTGACAGAAATTAAAGACATCCGAGCCCGTGAGATTTTAGACTCACGAGGTAACCCTACCATTGAGGTAGATGTTATTTTAGCTGATGGAACTTTAGGTCGTGCTGCTGCTCCTAGTGGGGCGTCTACAGGGTCACGTGAGGCATTAGAACTGCGTGATGGTGATAAATCTCGTTATTTAGGTAAAGGCGTTAAAAAAGCGGTTAGTAACGTTAATAGCCAGATTCGCTCAGCTTTGCTTGATAAAAATGTGACCGATCAAAAAGCCATTGATGAAATCATGATTAATCTTGATGGCACAGAAAATAAAGAAAGTTTGGGTGCTAATGCGATGTTGGCGGTTTCGCTAGCCTCTGCAAAAGCAGCTGCATTATCACAAAAGTTACCATTGCATCAGTACATTGCCAACTTGCGTGGTCAAACCTCATTGACCATGCCAGTACCAATGATGAACATTTTAAATGGTGGTGAGCATGCGGATAACACGGTTGATATTCAAGAATTTATGATTGAACCAACAGGTTTTGATAGTTTTTCTGAAGCACTGCGAGCAGGCGCAGAAATTTTCCATAGCCTAAAGTCTGTTTTAAAAGGGCAAGGTTTAAATACGGCTGTGGGTGATGAAGGTGGTTTTGCACCAAACTTACGCAGTAATGAAGAAGCGTTAGTTGCCATCATGGAAGCAATTGAGAAAGCTGGCTATACAGCGGGTAAAGACATTCATCTGGCTTTAGACTGCGCTGCAAGTGAATTTTACAAAGATGGTCAGTATGTATTAGCGGGTGAAGGTAAATCATACGACTCACAAGGCTTTTCTGATTATTTGGCAAAACTTGTTAGCCAATACCCAATTATTTCTATCGAAGATGGTTTAGATGAATCAGACTGGGAAGGTTGGGCATATCAAACGCAAATATTGGGTGATAAAATTCAACTGGTTGGTGATGATTTATTTGTAACGAATCCAAAGATTTTGCAGGAAGGTATCGACAAAAAAATTGCCAACGCCATCTTAATTAAGTTTAACCAAATTGGTACACTAACCGAAACCCTAGATGCGATTTATCTTGCCAAACAAAATGGTTATGCAACGGTTATTTCTCATCGCTCTGGCGAGACTGAAGACAGCACAATTGCAGACTTAGCTGTGGGTACGGCGGCAGGGCAAATTAAAACCGGTTCGTTATGTCGTTCTGACCGTGTGGCTAAGTACAATCAGCTATTACGCATAGAGCAACAGGTGCGTGCAAGCTATCGTGGCGGTCAAGAGTTTATTGGCTTACGTGGCTAATTGTTATTTGGTTTAACATTTTTTAAATGGTGCAATTTATTGATGAAGTATCCCATCAAGTATCTTGGTCAGTTTATTTTAATGATATTAGCAATTGCGGTTCTTTTAGGGCTTCAATACCAATATTGGTTGGGTGAAAATGGTCGAGCAAACTATGCAAATTTATTGCAGCAGATTGATGAGCAGCAAATAATAAATGATAAACAACGCCTAGATAATCGTGTTTTACGGGCGGATGTTTCTGACCTTAAAACAGGTTTACAGGCGGTGGAAGAGCATGCAAGGTTGGACTTGGGGTTGATAAAACCAGGTGAAACATTTGTTCAGATGTCTACAGCGGCGACGACGCAAAGCACATCTGTTCAAAATGCAAATGTACCAGATGCGGTTGAGTCGATTCCTGAACCATTGACTAACCAGCAATAGCTTTAATGCTAAGATTAAAGTCTGCTCAATAAGTTTTAGTGTATAAAAACTTATTTACTATGTCATTTAATAAATCCTTCTTTTTATAAGAGGGATTTTTGTTTATGATAGAGGCGTTAGCAGAACAATGGGTATAGCCTATCAATTAATTGTTTAAATTGATTAATACGATGGACAGTATCCACTTTACTAGTTTTCAAGTCACTTTTACTTATACTTACGGTTATAAAACGTAAAAAATATGATACAACAAAAAAATAACTCACCAGCTAATAACAAAGTTAACGTGTTTGCTATGATTGTGGCAGCAGGTAAGGGCAGTCGTTATGGGGCTAATATACCCAAGCAATACCTAACGGTTAATCATAAAACAGTGGTAGAACACAGTGTTAGTCAGCTTGCTAAAAGCCAGTATATAAAGCATTGTCACTTGGTGATTTCAAACGATGATAAGACAGCAAAAACGTTAGATTGGGCATTAGCAATGCAATTTTGTATTGGCGGGGCAGAACGTTGGCACTCGGTACAAGCGGGGATGCAAGCAATAGTTGAGAGTAGCGCAAGATCTAACGACTTAGTGTTGATACATGATGCTGCCCGCCCATGTGTGTTACCTAAAGATGTTGATAATGTTATTGAAGCTGCTATGGATGAGCCGTATGGCGCGATACTGGCAACCCCTGTGGCTGATACGTTAAAACAGGTGGATGCAAAGGGTGTGATAACGCAAACGGTGGATAGAAGTAAGTTGTGGCAAGCTCAAACACCACAAGTTTTCCGTTTAGGGTATTTACAAAAAGTGCTAAAAACGGTTGCAGAGCAGGGTGTTCATATCACGGATGAAGCGAGTGGTTTTGAGCAATTAGGCTATCCGATAAAAGTGGTGGAAGGTAGCCGTAGTAATATGAAGCTGACTTATCCTAGCGACTTAGATTTAATTGGTTTTTTACTTAACTCATAATATCTGCATCACTTTTATTTATCTCTAGTTTTCCTATAAGTCTTGGTTTATAGGTTGTTGGCAGATAATAGGCAGCTGATAAGCTATCAAACAATTTAAATAATAAAAAAAGGATAAAGAAAAAGCCCAATCTGCTATAGATTGGGCTTTTTGAATAGTGGCATCCCGTAGGGGATTCGAACCCCTGTTACCGCCGTGAAAGGGCGGGGTCCTAGGCCTCTAGACGAACGGGACGCAGGACTTGCACTTCGACCGCTTTCACCGTTAATGTCGAAGTGGTGCGTATTATAGGGGCATGTTTGTCATAGGTCAAGCCTTTTTTATAAAAAAATAGTTTTTATTGTTTTTTATGAATTAAATCGGATTTTCTTCCTCATTTTTTTCATCATTGCTTGTTTCTTCATCTTCGCTATATACGGCATTACTCAACATTGGGTAACTATTTAAAATGCGACAAAACAATTCTGCAGTTTTCTGTGTATCATAGAGCGCGGAGTGTGCCTCACTGCCGTTAAAGTCAATTCCTGCAGCTTTACAGCCTCTTGCTAACACGGTTTGACCATATGCCAAGGCAGATAAGGTGACCGTATCAAAAACAGAAAATTGATGAAATGGGCTATGGTTTTTGCTGTTAGTACGCGTGATGGCAGCATTTAAAAAACTTAAATCAAAATGGGCGTTATGACCAACCAAAACACATTGACGGCAGTCATATGCTTTACGCACGCTTTTTAGTTCTTTAAAAATACGCCTAAGTGCTACTTTTTCATCTTCTGCAATGGCTTTGCGTAAAGGATTGTTGGGATCGATACCTATAAAGTCTAATGCTCTTTGCTCTAAATTCGCGCCTTCAAAGGGTTCAATATGAGCATTAATGGCTTCACCAGGGTAAAAAACGCCATCACCCTTCATTAAAATGGGTATGCAAGCTATTTCTAGTAATGCATCAGTTTGGGCGTTGAATCCAGCGGTTTCTACATCAACCACTACTGGTAAAAATTTACGAAAACGTTCAGAAAGTGGTTTCACTTGGCAATCTGTTAATTGACTTTTAGCGGTTGCTGAGGGTTCTTGTTGTTGTGTCATTACTGGGCTTTTATGGCTAAAATATGTTAAAAAATTATACCATTTTTATGACAATCTAGCGAACATAGGATGACTTTAAAAAGTGTCAACATTAACTAATATCAATGACTAACTAATATCAATGCGTAAAATTCTTTGATTAACATGTTTATAGCCAAATGGGGTTTTATATATCAGACGTATCCACCAAGGAAAACGTTTACCAGCATAATCACTCATATACATCTCTTGGGTGAGGTGTATTTTTTTATGCCATTGCTCCATATCTGAACTGTTAAGTAAAGACCATTTAAACTCGCTTTTTTGTTTTGTATGTTTTAGCGAATCATGATGCTTGGCGTTGCCTTTAGCGCTATAAGCTAACATATCCATCAGGACAGTAGTTTTGTCAAAGCGTTGGCATAATTTAGTAAATAAGTTTTTAACAGCCGCTTCTTCAAAATACATTAATACACCCTCAATAATAATGAGTATGGGTTTATTGTGGGTTTGTACAATTTCAATCCAATCGTCATCAAACAACGACATTTCTAACAGGCTATTTTTGGGATGGGCGGGGCAGATGGCTTTGCGGATACTTATTGGTTCTGCTAAGTCGAGATCATACCAATGCGTAATGTTAGCGACTGTGTCAGGGGCTTGTAATTGCAAGCGTTGTAAACGGCTATCTAGCCCTGCACCAAGTTGGATAATAACGGCATCTGGATGTTGTTTAATAAATGTGAGTGTTTGATTATCTATGAGCTTACTGCGGATACAACACCCAGCTTGGCTCATGGTTGCCTTATTAAACATACTAAAGTCGTAATCAATTTTTTTAATGGTATCTACGGCAAAAGGGTCATTAATTAGCCCTTTTTTTTTGGGGTTTCTATGGCTCTTGCCCAAACGGTAATGAGCATGGTTTCAGAAATATTATTTAAATTTTGGGTTGTGTTGAGGTGTGCCATTTTAATGCTATATTAATTGATAATTATTATCAATTAATATAGCACAAGCGATTTGCTGGTGTAAAACAAAACCGTAAACTAAAAATAATGCGTTTTTAACAGCCAAATTTTAGTAAGTGAGCATGGTTATTGTAAAACTAACGATGCGATTAACTTGCTTTAATTGTCCAATCTAAATGTTCGCCAGCCATTAAAGGTGTGATTGTACTGTTATCAAAGTAGTCGTAGCTATTTGGTACTTGCATCGGTGTTTTTACTAAGGTGATATGGCTCTCATTAACAGGTAAGCCATAAAACTTAGGACCAAAAAGGCTGGCAAACCCTTCTAATTTATCGATTTTGCCAACGGCATCAAAAGCACTGGCATAAAGTGGCAAAGCAATAGAAGCACTGTAACAACCAGCACAACCACAGGCGTTTTCTTTTGCATGAGTGGCATGTGGCGCTGAGTCTGTACCTAAAAAGAACTTTGGACTGCCGCTGGTAGCAACTTCTATTAATGTTTTTTGATGAGTTTGGCGTTTTAAAATGGGTAGGCAATAAAAATGTGGCTTAATGCCACCCACCAACATATGGTTACGGTTAAATAATAAATGCTGTGGAGTGATGGTTGCTGCCACGTTGTTGCTTTGCGCCAGTACAAATTCAGCGGCATCAGCGGTGGTAA
Organism: Psychrobacter sp. HD31; assembly: GCF_051097895.1. Classification (GTDB taxonomy): domain Bacteria; phylum Pseudomonadota; class Gammaproteobacteria; order Pseudomonadales; family Moraxellaceae; genus Psychrobacter. The sequence continues at coordinate 1,059,236 of NZ_CP142525.1, read as the reverse complement.
TGTGCTCACAAACAACCTTGAGTTCAGGAAACTGTTGGATAAGTGGACTTAGCACCTCATCTAAAAACTTCTTTTCTCTATCAAAAATATCAACATGGCTGTGAGTAACCTCACCATGGACCAGTAATGGTATGCCTTGCTTTTGCATTTCATCAATCACTTGCACACAGTTTTTAATATCGGTTACACCATCTGCGGAGTTGGTTGTTGCGCCAGCAGGGTAGAGTTTTACCGCTTGTACAACACCAGATTTTTTAGCATTGATGATGTCTTCTGGTTTGGTGTTATCAGTTAGATATAAAACCATACGAGGGTCAAAACTCTGTTTTCTATCATCGCTAATGTTTGAGTTTTGCAAAGCCTGCATGATACGCTCGCGATAACCAATGGCTTGTTCTGTTGTTTTAACAGGTGGTACAAGGTTTGGCATGCAAATCAGACGGTTAAAGCTATCCGCAGCATGGGGGACGGTTGTTTGTAGGGCATCACCATCACGCAAATGGATATGCCAGTCATCAGGCTGAATAATTGTGATTTCGGTATTATTTGGCGATGGGCTCATGTGGTCTCTCCCTTGGCTTTTTTGTGGTTGGTTTGTGCGCTTGTACAACAAATATTGTAGCAGATTATTGCCTTTGATTTTATGAATTAGAATTTTAGTCAATCTAAATATTAATTAATTATTATCTACAATGCTTTTGTAAATAGGTGTAATGATGTAAAATTATAGTGATATGTAACTTGTTGTCCCTTTTAATAAAATATTTAAAAAGATGTGTTAGGAGTTTTTAATGTCAAAAATTGATAAAAGTAAAATCAATAAAATTGTTTTAGCGTATTCGGGTGGTCTTGATACTTCTATTATTGCCAGATGGTTGCAAGAAACCTATGATGCAGAAGTCATTACTTTTACAGCAGACATTGGTCAGGGTGAAGAAGTAGAGCCAGCACGTGCAAAAGCAGAAGCAATGGGCATTACTAACATCCATATTGAAGATTTGCGAGAAGAATTTGCGCGTGATTATGTGTTCCCTATGTTTCGTGCCAATGCTATTTACGAAGGCGAATACTTATTAGGTACATCAATCGCACGTCCACTAATTGCCAAACGTTTGGTAGAAATTGCCAAACAGCATGATGCTGATGCCATTAGCCATGGTGCAACAGGTAAAGGCAATGACCAAGTACGTTTTGAATTGGGTGCAATTGCGCTTGACCCGCATCTAAAAACCATTGCACCTTGGCGTGAGTGGGACTTATCAAGTCGTGAAAGCCTAATGCAATATGCTGAAACTCATGACATTCCTATCGACTTTGCTGCTAATAAAAAGAAATCACCTTATTCGATGGATGCCAACCTATTGCACATTTCATACGAAGGTGGTTTGTTAGAAGACCCATATGCAGAAGCAGAAGAAGATATGTGGCGTTGGTCTGTTAGTCCAGAAAATGCACCAGATGAAGCAGAGTATGTTGAATTAACTTATGAAAAAGGTGATATTGTTGCCATTAATGGCGAAGCGATGAAGCCATATGAAGTGATGATTAAGCTCAATGAACTCGGTGGTAAGCATGGTATTGGTCGTTTGGATATCGTTGAAAACCGTTTTGTTGGTATGAAGTCTCGTGGTTGTTATGAAACACCAGCAGGTACCATCATGCTAAAAGGGCACCGTGCAATTGAGTCTATTACACTTGATCGTGAAGCGGCTCACTTAAAAGATGAAATCATGCCTAAATATGCCAAATTAATCTATAACGGTTTTTGGTTTAGCCCAGAGCGTGAAATGCTACAAGCACTGATTGACAAATCACAAGAATATGTGAGTGGTGTTGTGCGTTTGAAGTTGTACAAAGGCAATGTTATTAATGCAGGCCGTAAATCAGGCAACTCATTATTTGATGAGAAGATTGCCACTTTTGAAGATGATGCAGGGGCATATGACCAAAAAGATGCCGAAGGCTTTATCCGCTTAAATGGGCTTCGTCTCTCGATTGAAGCCAGCAAAGGACGTGATTTGTCTTAAATTTTATAAAACGCTGCTTATCTTAAGTGGCGTTTTTTTAATGCATTTTTGCATCGGTTATAAGTTAAGTAAAGGTCAGCAAAAAAATAAAATAAGTAAGAGACTGGATATGAATAAAAGTTCAATAATAAAGAAATTAGTTGGTGTGGTTATGGTCGGTACGTTAACGCTTTCTACCGTAACGGCGTGTAATTATGATACGCGTTCTTCTGGGCGTTCTGGAACGTATCAAGATGATTATTTAGAGAATCCAATTAACGAAGATTTTTTACAGTATGAAAAAGCCCTCGTGACCAGCAATCAAGTATTAGACTTAATGATTGCCAAAGATGCCAAAACAATTGCTGATGATTATGTGCTTGAAGAAATAAAACCCTTATTAACCGAAGAAGATGTTGCGAAAGTATTAAACGACGCTGAAGCAAAGTACGGTAAAATAGTTGGTTATAAGCCCATGCAATGGGGGTTTGAGCCTAGGGTAGAAAACGGGAAACGTGATAAAACCGAGTTTAATAAAATTATTGCAGAGAAATATGGCAATAAAAAATCGGCGAATAAAATACCAATCTTGTTTAGTGTAAAAATTGTTGAGCACGAAAATGCCATGGTAAATTATTGGTTTCAGTTTCCTTCAGATGGTGAATATACAAAATTATTAGGTGTGTTTTATAAAGAAAAAGTAGGCACACGCAATGTTGGACAGTTTTAATGAATATTTAATAGCTTAACCATTATTACCGCAAATATTGCACTTTTATTGCTGTTTTATGTTAAAATGTGGCAATATCCATTTTAATTTTAGTAGATTTTTTGGTCATTGCATATAGTGAAACATTTGTTTGATCAACATAATGGGAATAAAGCAAATTAAGGATGATAAAAATCTTCTTTTAGCTTAATTCATTAATGTATCACACTAATTATTAGGGCAGCAATATAGCAGGTTAAGCTGGCTTAATTTTTTTATAAAATGGCATAATTTATTTGTTTTTTTAATACTCGTAGCTTGTTAATTGCAGCTACAAACAAAGTAACAAATTGGGATGAATAGACTCATGGTAGTATCTTCAAAACGTGTAAAAAAGCTAGCAAGTATTGCAAGCCTCCCATTGATGACAATGTCACTAACAGCATGTAAAGATTTGGCATTGTTTGATTCTAAAGGGCCAGTTGGTCAAGCAATTGGCGATACAATGATATATACAGTATTGCTAATGTTAATTGTGGTTATTCCGACCATCTTTTTATCTGTTTATATCCCTTATAAATACCGTGCAGGTAATGATAAGGCAGAATTTAAACCAGAATGGTCACACTCAAATATTATAGAAATGATTGTTTGGGGTATCCCAATTGCAATTATTGCTATTTTAGGAGTAGAAGCTTATAAAACTTCTCATTCGCTTGACCCTCACAAAGAAATTGTATCACCAAATAATCCACAGGAACGACCATTAAAAATTCAAGTTGTTGCACTGGATTGGAAATGGTTGTTTATCTATCCAGAAGAGGGTATTGCAACCGTAAATGAAATTGCGGTACCAGTAGATAAGCCTGTTCAGTTCTTGTTAACTTCCGATGCTGCAATTAACTCGTTCTTTATTCCACGTTTAGGTGGTCAGCTTTATGCAATGAGTGGCATGGAAAACAAGTTAAACTTGTTGGCTGATGAAGAAGGGGTATATAAAGGTATCTCATCTAACTATAGTGGTTTTGGTTTTAGTGGCATGCGCTTTAATGTACTGGCTAAAGATAAAGCAGGTTATGATGCTTGGGTAAACGGCGTTAAAAACTCTGGCAGTACTCTTGATGATGCTACTTACGCAAAACTAAAAATAAAGTCGCGTGATAATCCAGTTGAGTACTATGTAAACGAAGATCCATTACGCTTTAAAGATATTATTGATGAAAATGCTGGCTTGAACCAACCTGCACCAGCAGCACATCATGGTGATGCTCATGGCGAAGCCCATAGTGAAGACTCACATGGCAAGGCTGATGCACACTAAAGTGCAACCACCATTAAATATTTTAAGCTAATATTTTAGTGAAAAATTTAATAATTGATTAACAAAAGGTAGTACTTATGTCAAGTCATTATACCCTTATACCAATGTCAGAGGCAGACCCGTTAACTGGTCGCCTGACTATGGATTCTCTTGCATTTTTGCATGAACCAATCTTGATGGGCACATTTGCTGTTGCAGCACTTGTTGGTTTGATTGCTTTAGCTGTAATGTTCAAATTTAATTTATGGAAGCCACTTTGGACAGATTGGCTAACCTCGGTTGACCACAAAAAAATTGGTATCATGTATATTGTTGTTGCATTAGTGATGCTGGTACGTGGTTTTGCTGATGCGTTGATGATGACTTCTCACCAAGCACTTGCGGTGAGTCAGTCCTTTGAAGGTGCAGGTTATTTACCCCCAGAACACTATGACCAAGTCTTTACGGCGCATGGTGTTATCATGATTTTCTTTGTCGCAACACCAATTTTGGTGGGACTTATGAACATTGCCGTACCATTACAAATTGGTGCACGTGATGTTGCCTTCCCAATGCTAAACTCGTTAAGTTTTTGGTTGTTTGTGAGTGGTGTTATCTTATGTATGATGTCACTTTTCTTGGGTGAGTTTGCTGCATCTGGTTGGCTTGCTTATGTCCCATTAACAGGTATTGAACTTAGCCCATGGGTAGGTGTTGATTACTGGATATGGTCATTGCAAATATCTGGTTTAGGCTCAACATTAACTGCCGTTAACTTTATTGTTACCATCCTAAAAATGCGTGCGCCAGGTATGACACTTTGGAAAATGCCAATGTTCACTTGGACATCATTAGCAGCAAGTGGTATTGCGGTACTAATCTTCCCATTATTTGCTGCAGCAATTGCAATGTTAACCTTAGATCGTTATTTAGGTACGCACTTCTTTACCTCTGATCTTGGTGGTAACCAAATGATGTGGGTTAACCTTGTATGGGCATGGGGTCACCCAGAAGTTTACTTCTTATTACTACCAGCATTAGGTATCTTAGCTGATGTAACTTCTACCTTCTCACGTAAAAAACTGTTTGGTTACAGCTCAATGGTTTGGGCAACATTATCAATCATGATTTTATCGTTTATCGTATGGTTGCACCACTTCTTTACGATGGGTTCTGGTGCTAGTGTGAATGCCTTCTTTGGTATCATGACTATGATGATTGGTATCCCAACAGGTGTTAAGTTGTTTAACTACATCTTTACTATGTATAAAGGTCGTGTTGAGTTCTCTGCCTCTATGTGGTGGGTACTGGCTTTCTTAACAACATTTACAATTGGTGGTATGACAGGTGTTATGCTTGCTATTCCTTCAAACGACTTTGTATTGCATAACTCTATGTTCTTAGTTGCTCACTTCCACAACACCATTGTTGGTGGTGCGGTATTTGGCTATTTTGCAGGTGTTACTTATTGGTATCCTAAAGCAATGGGTCACAAGTTAGATGAGAAGCTAGGTAAATTGGCTTGTGCTTTATGGGTAATTGGTTTCTTTGTTGCGTGGATGCCTAAATACTTTGCTGGTCTAGATGGTATGACACGTCGTCTTAACTATATTGCCGATGCAAGTTTACAGCCATTATTATATATTTCATTTGCAGGTGCTTTGATTATCCTTGCGGGTATTGCGGTTCAAATTTATAACTTTGTTATCAGCTTTATTCGTCGCAATGAGCCAGAACATATTGATGTAACTGGTGATCCATGGGGTGGTCGTACACTTGAGTGGTCTATGAGTTCACCACCACCACATTATAACTTTGCTACAACACCACGTGTTAGCCAGGTTGATGATTACCATTACAGAAAGCAAGATGGTCAACATGTACAACCAGCAAGCTATAGCAAAATTCATATGCCTAAATATACTTCAGCTGGTGTGTTTATCGGGTTGTTTGCAACAGTATTTGGTTTTGCAATGATCTGGTATATTTGGTGGTTAGCAGCAATTTCATTTGTAGCCATGATTGTTGTTTGGTTTGCATATAGCTTTAATAAAGACCGTGATTTTTATGTACAGCTTGATGAAATTGAAGCCGACGAGGCTAAGTATTGGGAAAACTATAAAAGTCAGAACTCATAATAGATGATTGTCAGGTTACTTTTGCCTTACTAGGCAAAAGTAACAGCAAGGTAACAAAATAAAATAGTGAATTGATTGTTTGTTTTGCTACCTCACCATTTTGACTCTATAAATGATTTGTAAAATAAATTTTTAAGCGAGAATATAATTATGGCAACTGATCAAATTACAGCAGGTATGCATGACGGTCATGACGATCATCATGATTCTGGCGATTTAGCGATGTTCGGTTTCTGGACTTATATCATGAGTGACTGCCTATTGTTTGCCACTATGTTTGCAACATATGTAGTCCTTAGTATGAGTAGTACCGTTGGGCAAGTTGACCCACAAGAAGTATTAGATTTAAATTTTGTAGCAGGTGAAACAGCATTACTATTGGTAAGTAGTTTTACTTTCGGAATGGCAATGCTTGGTGCATATGCTAAAAATAAATCACGTACCATTATGTGGTTAGTAATCACCTGGTTATTAGGTTTTGGTTTTATTTGTATGGAATTGTACGAATTTAATCACCTATTACATATTGGGGCATCTCCTCAAAATAGTGGTTATTGGTCTGGCTTTTTTGGACTAATCGGTACACACGGTTTGCACGTGACAGCAGGTTTAATTTGGATGATTGTTTTGGCATTCCATTTTATGCGTGATGGATTTAGCAGCAATAACATGGTTCGTTTGTCAATGCTGTCTTTATTTTGGCACTTCCTAGATATTATTTGGATTTGTGTATTTAGTGTTGTTTACTTAGTGGGAGCATTGTAATGGGAAATCATAACGATACACACGGTCACGGTGGTGCTAGCCACGGTAGCGTAAAAGAGTATGTAACTGGTCTTATTTTATCAATTGTACTAACGGTCGTACCATTTGGTATGGTAATGACGGGTGCTGCATCTGGTGCGGTAGCCATTGCTGTTATTATGCTTTGTGCTATTGCACAGTTATTAGTACAGGCGATTTTCTTTCTACATATGAATTCATCTTCAGAGCAATCTTGGAATGTATCAACAGGTATTTATACCTTGTTCATCTTTGTTGTTGTTATTATCGGTTCTATGTGGATTTTCACCCACTTGCACCACAATATGTTAATGGGTCATTAATTAATGATTCAGGCTGAGCGTATTATAAGCAGTGATATGATTAAAGCTTATTATCATCTTGCCAAACCTGGCATTATTTGGGGCAATTGTATAGCAGCAACTGGCGGCTTTATGCTTGCTTCCGGTGGCAGTTTAGACCTTGCTTTATATGCGCTTACTATTTTAGGTGTGAGCTTGATTGTTGCATCAGGCTGCGTCTTTAATAACATTATTGATACAGATATTGATTCACTGATGACTCGTACTCAAAAAAGAGCACTAGTTGTCGGTAAAATCACTAAAAAATCAGCGATGCTATATGCTTATGCACTTGGTATGGCTGGTTTTTTAGTTTTGTATTTTTTTACAACATTCCCTGCTTTTTTAACAGGGTTATTTGGTTTTTATGTATATGTTGTTATGTACAGTGTTTTTTACAAAAGAAGCTCTGTACATGGCACACTGATTGGCAGTGCATCTGGCGCTGCGCCCCCAGTAATCGGTTATTTGGCTGTCACAGGGCAATTTGATTTAGCTGCAATACTTATCTTTTTAGGTTTTTGTGCTTGGCAAATGCCACACTCTTATGCAATTGCTATTTTTAGAACAACAGATTACAAAGCTTCTAAAATTCCATTATTGCCTTTGGTAAAAGGTGTTAAATCTGCTCAAAAACAAATGCTGTTTTATACAGCACTCTACTGGCTGTCTATTATTTTATTGTTTTGGTTTGGCTATATTGGTTATGTTTCTGTGATTGTGTTAAGTGGCATCTGTGTCTTTTGGATGTATCAAACAGTCTCACTTTATCAGCCTCAAAATGATGATTTTGACGAACGTGTTTGGGGTAAAAAATTATTTTTAACCTCTATTCTTGCTGTTAGTGTCTATAGTCTCGTTCTTTCTTTAGACTTTCTTTTTATTTAAGTTAATCGGAGGTAGCCATGGCTATTTTTGATCGTTTATCAACCCGTCGTAAAGTTTCTTTATTTGCAACCATTATGTTTATACTCATGTGTGGTATTGGTATTTTTGCTGCGGCAACATCAGACCAACCACTGGGAGAGAAGTTTAAAGATGTTTCTGAATATGGTGGTGAGTTTACTTTACGAAACCACATGGGAGAGATTTCTCTTAGTGATTATAAAGGTAAAGTTGTTATTGCCTATTTTGGTTTTCTAAATTGTACAGAAGCTTGCCCTGTATCAATGGGGACGATTGTTAGTGCCATTGGTCGGTTAAACCATGAAGAGCGTGAAAAACTCCAAGTATTTTTTATTAGTGTAGATCCAGCCAGAGATGATTTAGAATCGTTAAAACAGTTTTCTGATTATTATGCCAAGCGTTTTAAAAACGAAGCGAACCCTAACATTATTATGGCAATTACAGGTACAGAAGACGAAATTGATAAGGTAAGTGATGATTATGGCGTATTTTTTGACTTAGTTGATCTAGAAGGATCTGGACTTGGTTATACGGTTGACCATTCGTCTCGTTTTTATATGATTGATGGTAATGGTAAACTAATTACGACTATGAACCACAGTACAACACCAACAGAGCTTGCAGCCCGCATCAAACGTATGCAGCAGGAAGCAGACATTAAATAAAAATTTGTTTTACAAAGTACATTTATCCTCAGGAGAATATTATGAAAAAACTATACACATTGGCATTAACTGGTATTTTGGCAACAGGTTTAACAGCCTGTAATAAGCAAGAAGTAGCAGAAGAAAATCAACAAACGGTAGCAGAACAGGCGAAACAAAATGCCGAACAAACCGCACAAGGTGGTGTTACTGTAGATACTCCTTTTGTGAGTGAATCATTCCCTGGTCAGTCAGTTTCTGCTGCTTACTTTACTCTTACTAACCATGGTGGCGAAGATGTTGAAGTAACGGCTGTTAGTTCTGATGTTTCGGCTGTAACTGAGTTCCATACAATGGAAATGAAAGACAGTAAAATGATCATGCGTAAGATGGACAAAGTTGTTATCCCAGCAAATGGCAATATGGCGTTAAAACAAGGTGGCAATCACTTAATGTTTATCAACCTTAAAAAACCATTGGTAGAAGGTGATAAAGTGAATGTGAGCATCGAGTTAAGTAATGGTGAGAAGCTTAAGTTGAGTGCCGATGTTGCTAAATCTAAAGATGAAATGAATCATATGCACCATGAAGGACATGACATGAAAGATGATGCCCATAACCATGATGGTGCCGAGCATGATCATTCAGAGCACGATCATAAGCATGATGAAGAAAAGGCAAACTAATTTTTAGTATGAAGTCAACTACAGTGATTAATAATTCTAATAATAAACCAACAGGCATTGCTAAGTTAGCAGTGCTTTTTGGCTGTGTTTTACTAGCTGCTTGTGGTAGCAGTGGTGAAGAAGAACAAGCGCGCCCAGTATTTACCCAGTTAAATGAGCTTGTTCCAGCAGGGTATGTTTGTAAAGATGCTGTATTAACAGTGGGTGGTGAGTTAATTTTACAAAAAAAACATTACTTACATTTGCAACAGGCAAGTGATAGCCAATTAAACATAACAGGTGTGCTTGAATATAATGACAGACCAGCCCATGTAAGCTTTGGTGCTTATCAAAATCAGGGTGGAGAATGTGTTGTTGATTATAAGCTTAGTTATCAGCTAGACACGCCTTGTATGGCAGCGCGTGAAGAAGCATTTAAAAAATATAATCAAATTGGTACGCTAGGCGATAAAACCCGTTATTTTGAATACAAAAGAAACCCCAATAAGACCGTATTTTTGACCAACATTAATCAAGATTTACAGTGTTTGGTGGGGGTTAATTTAACCGAAGCGGTTTCGGCAACGCCATAAAAAAGGTAATAGCTAAATCATATCCTTTAAGATTTAGCTATAGCTTCTTTGTCTTAGTGTTTCGTACATGCACAAGCTACCAGCAACTGCCACATTCAAGCTTTCTTGCCCATTAGGCTGGGGTAGAGCAATTGGGGTCGCCAATTTTAACAATTCAGGACAAACACCTTGTCCTTCATGCCCCATTATCCAAGCAACTGGATTAGACAAGTCTTGTGAGTAAATAAGCTTGTTAGTGTGTGAGCTGGTTGCCATCATTTGGGCGTTAACGTGCAACACAATTTGATCAATTTCTATATTTTCATAAATAGCTAGACTAAACTGCGCACCCATACCAGCACGTAGTGTTTTTGGTGACCATACGCCCGCTGTCCCTGCTGTACAAATAATGTGCTGTATGCCAATTGCGGCAGCAGTGCGTAATAGGGTGCCGACATTTCCGCTATCTTGTACATCATTTAAAATGAGGCAATCCGTATTGATGGTGTCCAGACTTTTTTGCTTAATTGGCAAGACTGCCATGATGTCTATCCCTGTACCTAGTGTGCGGATATCTTGATACAGTTTATCGTTAACAACTTGGATGTTGATTTGCGTGTTGCTATTTTCAAGTCTCTCTAACAAAGAGGTTACCTCATTGCTTTGCATTGCTGATTGAGATAAGAAGACTTGTTCAATGGGATAGTTAATGGCAATTGCTGAGTCTAGCAAATGTGTGCCTTCTATTACGGTTTTGCCATGCTTATTGCGTTGCCTATTGCTGCTGAGTAAGGCCCTGATAAGTTTGATTGTTGGGTTTTTGCCCGAAGCAATAGGAGTTAAATTCATGATAATGGTCGTTAATATGTTATGTTTAAGTTAAAATTAGGTTAGCCTATGACTATTAGTTTTATAAAAAATATTTAATGAGTTTTATCTAACTAAGCGAATAGAAGGTAAATGCCAATCAAAAGTTACTGCAAGCATACGAATGATAAAAATGACACTGAGCATAATAAAATCATTAAAGCCTGTATTCACGCCTAACCAATCTAGCACAAGATAAACACAAGATCCAAGAATACTGGCGGTGATATAAATTTCTTTTTGTAGTACCAAAGGTATCTCATTACAAATAATATCACGAGTCATACCGCCAACAATAGCCGTGCAAATGCCCATTAATACAGCAATGAGTGGCAATGCCCCCTGTGCCAGTGCAACTTTAAAGCCAATGACACTAAAAGTAGCAAGCCCAATAGCATCAAATAATTTTACTGCTTTATCAATTTTATGATAAATATGAAAAAACATTTGTAAAATCAAAGAAGTGGCGGTAATTACAATAACATAGTTTAAGTCGGTCATCCAAAACATAGGGTGTCTATCTAGCAGTAAGTCTCGTACTGTACCACCGCCAAAGCCATTTACCATAGATACCAAAATACATCCAAAAATATCAAACCCTTTATGCTGGGCAAGTAAGGTGGCTGCTGCAGCACAGGCAACAACCCCAATCATGTCTAACAGGTATAAAATGGTATCTGGTGCGATAAAAAAGTATTGCATGGGGGTTATTTACCTTTGGCATCTGCCCAAATTATTTTATGTAGTTGTAATTGTAAGCGGACATCAAGGCCATCTGCTAAAATCCAATCCGCTAGATTGGTTGCAAGATTAGGGATTGTGCTAGGTGTCTGGTTATCATGACTCTCAACTTGATTGTCATCAATATTAAACATGGGAGAAAACCAAACAGCAGTCACCTTTTTGGTTAAGTCATGCTCAAGTACTTTGTCTTTTGCCCATTTATAGTCATCTAAATCACAAATGACAAACTTTATTTGGTCGTGTTTGGTTAAATAATCTAGATTTTGCCAGTGGTTTTTTGCTATTTCTCCAGAGCTGGGTGTTTTTAAATCCATTACTTTAGAAACAGTTTTAGGCACATCCGCAAGCGATAAAGCCCCCGCGGTTTCTAGTGATATCTCATAACCATTATCAAGCAATAGCTGCATTAAGGAGATAACATTTTTTTGCGCCATTGGCTCACCGCCAGTAACACAAACACGTTTACAAGGATACTGCTTAATGTGCTGCAGTATTTGTTGCAAACTAAAGCGTTCACCACCCTTAAATGAGTAAGTGGTATCACAATAAACACAGCGTAAAGGGCAACCAGTTAAGCGTATAAAAATGGTTGGCTGACCGCTTGCTAAAGCCTCACCCTGTAAGGAATAAAAAATTTCGGTTAAACGCAGTGTTTCCTGACGGTCAACCATAGGCGAGAGAGGTATGTGTGAATTTAAGTTAAGCTGAGTCATTTAGCTTTTATATTTAACCTTTTTTAGATGTTAAAAAAAACAGCTGGACAGTTTTGCCCAGCCATTTTACTACAGATTAAAATAATCTGTATATCAATGCGTGTTTATGCTAAACGCAGCAGCTCGTTGATGCTGGTTTTAGCACGAGTTTGTGCATCTACTTTTTTAACAATCACAGCACAGTACAAGCTATGAGAGCCATCTTTGCTTGGCAAACTGCCTGATACAACGACAGAGCCTGCTGGTACACGACCATAATGGACTTCACCAGTTTCACGGTCATAAATTTTGGTAGATTGCCCAATGTAAACGCCCATAGAGATAACAGAGCCTTCTTCTACAATAACGCCTTCAACAATTTCAGAACGAGCGCCAATAAAGCAGTTATCTTCAATAATTGTTGGATTTGCTTGAAGTGGCTCTAATACACCACCAATGCCAACACCGCCAGATAAGTGAACATTTTTACCAATTTGTGCGCACGAGCCAACAGTTGCCCAAGTGTCAACCATGGTGCCTTCATCTACATAAGCACCAATATTAACGTAAGATGGCATTAACACCACACCTTTAGCTTGGTATGAGCCAGTGCGCGCAACCGCTGGTGGTGCGACGCGTACGCCTGCTTCGGCAAATTGTTCTTCGCTCCAGTTTGCAAATTTAGTAGGTACTTTGTCATAAAACTGAACATGCTCACCCGCTGGCATAGGTTTGTTATCATTCATTCTAAATGATAACAGCACGGCTTTTTTAGCCCATTGGTTTACAACCCATTCACCATTGATTTTTTCGGCAACACGCAGGCTACCATTGTCTAGTTGTTCTAAAACACTAGAAACAGCGTCACGCACGTCTTGTGGCATGGTGCTTGGACTATAATCTGCAAGGTTTTCAAAAGCTTGTTCGATTGTTTGTTGTAATGACATAAATACTCCATTTAAGTTTTAAAACTTTTAACATACTAGGATGATAAAAATAAGTGTGGTTATTGTCGCTAAAAAACGTTATTTTAGCAAATAAAGATTGTGAATATTGATGATTAATTTTAATCATTAATATTCTGTTACTTTATTTAAGTAGAAGACAAAAAGAGCAAGGGTTTATTAAAACATTAACTGTTTAAAAGTATCCAGTTAACGATGTCTTGATAAACAAGCATGTGCTCATCTTCATTGAGCGGTTCATGACGCATATTTGGATATAAGTTGGTTTCAACATGAGTCATCCCTTCTTTTAATAAGCGTTTGGCAAGTTTTTTAATGCCTTTGCCCATTTGAGAAACAGGATCATCTTTACCGCTGACTAACATGAGTGGATAATTTTTGGGTAAGGTATGGTACCAATTGTTATTTAGTGCACTATCCATTAATGAAAATAAAGTTAAAAAACCATTGTTAGTAAAAGTGAACCCGCAAAGTGGATCAGACTCATATGCCGCTCTGCTTTGGGTGTTTTTACATAACCAAGCATATTTGCTTACCCGTTGTGATTTTTTAAGCTGCATATTGAGCTGTGTATTCATGGTATTAGCAGCCCACTGACTTGGGCTATTGGCAGCAACCTTGTTTAGGCTTGCAAACATGGGAATAAGTGGTTTTGCTAAAAAGTTTGTGTCTGCCGTCCCCATTAAAATGACACCCGAAAATGAGGTGCTATGATGTTTGATGAGATTGCGGACAATAAACGATCCCATTGAATGCCCCATAATAAAATGAGATGCATTGGGGTGACGTTTTTCAAGAGTTTGCGCCATGATAACCACATCCTTAAGTAATACCTGTACAGGGTGGTTCGCATCAAAAAAGCCCAATTCTTTTTCTGTTTTTGCTGTTTTTCCGTGTCCCAATTGATCATAAGTTACAACGGCAATGCCTTGTTGAGCAAGATGGTTTGCAAAGGCATCATAGCGGGCACTGTGTTCACACATGCCATGGACAATAATTAAGGTTGCTTTAGCGTCTCCATCAGGTTCATAAAAGGTGTGGTGTAAATGATGTGACTGATTGCTTGATAGGATAGGGCTTGGATTTATTTGTTTCATTTTATTAGGTTAATTGGTTGATTAAGAATAAGTATTTGTTTGATTTTCTCACATTTGTAAGTGATTATGCAAAAGCTATCCTTAACAGTGTTATAAAATTTTGGGTATTTTTACTTATTTGTTATCAATAAACATAACCAAAGCCTCATGCTAGGTATGAAGCATGAGGCTTGTGGGTAACTAAAACCGGTTGATTGGTTTAGGATTATCCTAAGCCAACTTTGTTAGGCAAAATTTTAACTAATTCTTGTACAGATAACTCTAGATTAGTCACATTATTTGGCATTAACGTAATGTGAGCAATTTTACGATTCTCACGTTCTTCTTTATGATACGTATGATAATGACTACCGTCGATTGCTAATACATCGGCTAGGTTAGGATACTCTCCTAAAACGTTAATCATGATAGATGGGTGGACGTTGTCAGTATCGCCTAGTGGCAAACCAACCACAGCACGTATGTGGTTTTCAAACTGGCTTGTAACAGCGCCTTCAATGCTCCAATGTCCAGAATTGTGTACACGTGGTGCAATTTCATTGGCTAAAATGGTATCGTTGCCGTTTTCATCTTTACAAACAAATAGCTCTAAAGCCAACACACCAACATAGTTAAGATGGTTCATTAATGTGCTGATGGCATTTTGAGCCATTTTATTTAAATGGCTGGTGCCCACTGCGGGGGCTTGTGTTTTAGCAAGGATGCCGTTGTGGTGATGATTTTCTACTAAATCATAAGCACGTACAGTGCCATCTTTACCACGTGCAGCAATGATAGACACCTCGCGGCTAAAGTTAATAAAGCCCTCAGCAATTAACGGTGCAGGTGTGGATGTTAAATCACCACGGCCTGTTACAGCCCCGCCAAGCTCACGCCATGCGACGGCGATATCTTGTGGTGTGCGAACCACAAATTGCCCTTTTCCATCATAGCCACCACGGCTGGTTTTTAATACTAATGGTAAACCCAATTCTTCACTGGCTTTTTGTAAGTCTGCCTGTGATGAAACTGCTAAAAATGGTACGGTAGCAATGTTTAATTCATTAAACATTGACTTTTCTGTAAGACGATCTTGTGCAACCTCCAGTGCAAAAGCAGAAGGGTACATGCCGTGTTTTCCATCATCTTTTTGATTGAGTTTTTCTAGTTTTTTTACTGTTTTTACGGGTGTGTTTTCAAATTCTAACGTAAATACATCTGCTTGGTGAATAAACTCATCAAGTTGTTTGCTGTTATAAACAGTGCCGTAAAGTGCGGCTGGGCAATCTGCTGCATCTTCTAAAAAAATGCAACGGTAGCCAAGTTTTAGGGCAGCTTCAGCAAGCATCATCCCAAGTTGTCCGCCCCCTAAAATACCAATGGTGTGGATGGTTTGGTTTAATGGATTAGCGTTTGCGGTTGTCATAAGTTATTCCTACTTAACGTAGGGTGGGTAAAACCACCAATATACGTTTGTTTAATAAGGCGAGTTAAAACCAACCTATTGTGTGACTAAATTAAGTGTTAACAATACCAGGCGTTGGGCTAGCAAGAATGGTATCTGTTTGGCTTTGGCGGAAATCATTAAGTTTGTTTGCAATGGTTGTATCTTGCAAAGCCAATATTTGTATGGCCAGTAAACCAGCATTGAATGCACCGGATGTCCCAATTGCCAATGTGCCTACAGCAATACCTTTTGGCATTTGTACAATAGACAGTAGGCTATCCCAACCGCTTAAAGTTGATGACTTAACAGGCACCCCAAGCACAGGTAGTGGCGTTTGACTGGCACACATACCTGGCAGGTGAGCAGCACCACCAGCGCCTGCAATAATTACTTGTAAACCTTTGTCTTTTGCTGATTTAGCATAGTCAAAAAGTTTGTCTGGAGTGCGGTGAGCAGAAACAACTTCGCATTCAAAAGGGATACCAAAATCTGCAAGCAGTTGAACGCCTAGGTTCATGGTTGCCCAGTCTGACTGAGAGCCCATAATGATACCAACTTTGGCTTGACCTGCGGGAGAGGCGATTGGTGCTGGTTGTTCTGCGTTACTCATATGTTGTTTCCTACTGGTTGAGTGTATCTGTTTTTATCTTATTATCAGTTTATTAGACAATAAAATAAGGAAACTTATAATAATACCTAAAAACTTTGGTAGATAAAAGAGTATAAAATAAAAAAGACCTCGATGAACAAGGTCTTATTTTTATTGTGATGATTGTATATTAAAATTTCTTGTTAAATAGAAGCGCAAACCCTTGTTCATCATAGCCATTATTGCGCCATTTACCAGCATATTGACCAGAGATTTCTATTGTGTCAGTTGGTTGATAGCTTAAACCTAATCCAGCTTGACCAAATCCTTCTCCAATTTCTTGCTCACGGACGGTAAATGAGGTATTTGGTATGTCAACAAATCTGGCTGTAATATCTGCATAGTTATCGCCACTTTGTATACCACCAGCCAATAATCCTGTTACAGATAGCTTGGGTGAAATAGATTTTTTAAAGTTTGCACCCAGTGTGGTTGTAAATGAATCATAGGTGTGTTTATCAACGTTTAGGTTGTAAGCACCGCCTTTTGTTTCTTGATATGCGTCACTATTGACACGGCTGTAATCAGTGCGTACAAATGGTGTAATACTTTGTGTGTTATCCCCAATACGGTGACTAATGCCTACGCCTGCGCTGACAATGCTTGCATTGTAATCTGACTCTGCTTTTACACCAGCAAAGTTAAGATGACGAGTCCCTTTAACATTACCTTGACCTGCACCAAGATGGAAATGAGCTGTGGTAGCATCGCTGGCATCATATTTACCATAGCCAATCATCTCGGCGGTGGTTATGTCTGCAGTATGATTGATGGTATGACCATCTGTATTTGAGTCACTTTGATTGACTGCAAAAGCAACGCCTAAGTGTAGTTTGTTAGTAAAGGCATTATCAATACCAAGCACAACGCCTCTGTCTTCTATGTTGTAGCCTAGGCTGTCGTTGTGGTTTTGTGTGCTGTCTTTACCTGTTGCAACTGCCCATAAATGGCGTTGAGGCTTGTTTGTTGTTGCCATACCATCAAGGTCTGCAAACAGCTGATGTGCGTAGATGGCATCAACTGCAGTGGTATTGACGTCGGTAAGCATACGATTAACCGAGCCAATGTGTAATGGCAGGGTTTGTTGAGCAACATCGGCAAGATCGCGACTGCTCATATTTTGTGTATCGCTAATTAAGGCATTTGCCAAAGCATTTTTATTACCGTTAACACGGTCTGTAATTGATGCGTCTAACACTTTTGCAACTGGCAGGGCAAATAATTTATCATTTTGCTTGACAGCTTTAACAAACGCTTTATCATCGGCTGGATCAGGCGTTGGCTCTGGATCAGGCGTTGGCTCTGGATCAGGCGTTGGCTCTGGATCAGGCGTTGGCTCTGGATCAGGCGTTGGCTCTGGATCAGGCGTTGGCTCTGGATCAGGCGTTGGCTCTGGATCAGGCGTTGGCTCTGGATCAGGCGTTGGCTCTGGATCAGGCGTTGGCTCTGGATCAGGCGTTGGCTCTGGATCAGGCGTTGGCTCTGGATCAGGCGTTGGCTCAACTACATTGCCTTCTTCTACCATTTTTAGGTGAACTTTGTTAGCATCGCTGTAGTCTGCCTGAAAATCTACTAATGGACTTGTGTCATCAATTTTTTTGAATTTGCCAATTAAATTATTAGCAGATATAACATCTTTAAATACAGTACCAGAATCAATTTTTTTGATTAAATCATCCAAAGTGGCAACCAATAAATCACCTTTGCTAATATCGGCTGTGCCATTTACGACGAGTTTACCGTATTCGTATATTTTATTATTTTCTTCAACAGGGTAAAGTCCATCTAAATCAGCAGGGTCAATATCGGCATATTTTTCTTTTTCTTCATCATTGTCATTATCTAAAATTCCAATAATCAATGTATCATCATTTTTCATAGCATAGTTGCCATCAATGATTACCTTGCCTTCAGAGATTCCTAAATCACCATCCCATTGGATTGTGTCAGATGACATATGAAGAGGTGCATTACCTGTTTTACCTAAGCCACCTTGATAAGTTTCTTTATAGTCAAATTTTGAAGTACCTGTTATTACGGCGTTAGGATCAATAAAGGTTTCATAATCATTAGTGTCAATATAAACGCCACCTTCTTTTAATTGAATTATATTATCTGCTGTAAAATTCTCAAATAAATCAGTTTCAGGAGCATCCATTTCAATACCACCACCATTAAAATAGATTTCAGATTGTTTTGAATCGGAAAAGCGAGTAATTCCTCCTATCTTTAAGATGGTACTTCCATCTTCTGTACTTGTTGTTGTTAAAATGCCTGAACCTTCTCCACCAACAACTAAGTACGATGTGCTTATGCTATTATTATTAAGGTCTAAGGTGCCCACGCCAGTCTCTTTAAGACCAAGATACGTTATATCTTTAGTATATATATGTCCGATAGAGTTTGGTCGGTTTGATAGCTTGATTGTACCAGTGCCCTCATCACCGATAGTTAAATTGTCAGCATTAAAGAAAGTGTCTTGACCAGCAATGGTAAGGGTTGCATTACTACCAGCCGCTTTTCCGATAATGAAGTCTCCGTATGAATTACGCCCTGAATCAAAAGTAACATTAGCGGTATCATTTTCGTTTAAACCGATAATGGTTTTCCCATCGACTTCATGCAAAGTATTATCCTCTACCGCCATTGCTGAACCTGAAATCAATGCCAATGACCCAGCTAAAGAAAATGCCAATGGTTTTAGTATCGTAGACTTTTGACTCTTAGATTTTCCATTCGATTTTGCCAACTCACTAACACATTGCCAAACACCTAATGAACGATTAAAAACAACGCGATACACATGATTCATAAAAACTCCCATTGGTTAACAAACTAACTGTTTAATTTGTAAGATGAGAATGATTGTATAAAACAAAACTAAAAAATAGCAATAAGAGGAGGGGAATAGATACAAAAAACACACAATTTTATTATTGGATTGTGTGTTGGTAGATAAATTTTGTTAACACCGTCAATGAAAAAAAGTGTTTTTTTCTGTTAGTTTGTTAAAGTGTGACCCTCATTTGAGTTAAACCAAAAGTTTTTATTAGCGTCTGAGTAACTCACCCTAAACTAAAATTTAAGTTTAAAAGAGTGCTAATTTGAAAAAACTAATAATGAACAAACTGCACAAAGTTATTTTTACTTAACGGTAAAGGTTTTGCAGTATCAAACTGATAGCAAGTTAAAAAACCGGTGTCTATTGCTGCAGAATAATCAACACAAACCACCTGCTTGCTCAATGGTTCAGGGATGCCATTCATCCAATAATGCCCAATAAAAACGGGTTTATCGGTTTTAAAAATAAAATCAATTGGGCTGGTGATGGCATCTTTTGGGATTTGTGCCAAGCTAGAATCCGCTGCCCTTGCTATATGATGTATTGGTTGATTGTTTATTTCATCTAGCCACCACTTAACACGTACATTACGGCGTTTTGCTCCATCCTTATCAAGCATATAAAGACCAGCAGGTAAGGGTGTTTCTACACCTTTTAATAACCGTTCAAGGGCATTGTATTCTTTACTGTGTTTTTGTCCCGTTTTTTGTAGCCCAGTTTCGGTAAGCTTATTGTCATGGGATAAACATGACTGTAATACTGCCATGTTATCCACATCCCAGCAGGCATGTATAAAGCAAGCGTGTTCTGTTTCTATCCATAGCGGTAACTCGTAAAAACGCTTTAGCCAGTATTCATGTTTTGCAGAACCAAAAGGGACTTCTGCCAAAAATTCTTTATGTTGATTCTGGTGTACAGCAGAGTGTGAGCGTAAATAGCTGCCATCGTTTTTTGTTTTGTTTAACGTGGCAAATGCTAAGGCGTTGTATTCGTGATTGCCCATAACCGCATCGGCAACACCAGCATCAAGCATGGCAAAAACAATTTCTAGTGTTTTGACCTCTTGTTCGCCTCGATCAATTAAGTCACCAATAAAAATTGCTCTATGGTTTTTTGGCGGTGCGTAATAGGTACCATGTTGGTTGCTGGTTAGCGTATAACCCAATTGTGTTAATAGTCCGACCAGTTTGTTTGCCTGACCATGGATATCGCCAATAATGTCATATATCATTTATTATCCTTTTAGATGTCACACATTAAATATCATAGCTAGATGTTGTATTGAAATGTTCAAAGTTTAGATATCCCAAAGCGTTGATATTTGCGCTGATATTTAATGGTACTTATTTAATCAATATATTATCATGTCTTTTTGCTTAAAGTTTGCGAGCATATCTCATCATTACTTTAACAACATACAAGGCTTCGATTTTGTTATAATCGCTTGAAAATGATTTTAATATTGTCTTTATATCTTGAGAAAACAACATGACAACGATTTTGTTTGAACTTGGCAGTGAAGAGTTGCCACCAAAAAATTTAAAAAAATTACGTGATGCCTTATCAACAAGTGTCACAGAGCAATTAGCCACCAATAACATTAGTTATGATACGTTAAAGGCTTTTGCAGCGCCACGTCGCTTGGCAATTCAAATTGACGGAATTGCTGATAAACAGCCAGATAGAGTAGAAACCAAACGTGGTCCTGCGGTTAGAGCGGCGTACGATGCAGATGGTAATCCAACAAAAGCGGCAACTGGGTTTGCAATGGGCTTGGGCATTGATGTAACCGAGCTGATGACCATCAACACAGATAAAGGTGATTACATTGGTTATGAGCAAACAATACAAGGTCAAAAAGTTGCTGATTTACTGCCAGCAGTTTTTCAAAAAGCATTAGATGATTTGCCGATTGCAAAACGCATGCGCTCTGGTGATAGCCGTAACGAGTTTGTCCGCCCAGTTCAGTGGGTGGTGTTGATGCAAGATGACAAGGTCATCGATGCTAATATTCAGGGCTATCAAACAGGCAAGCAAACTCGTGGGCATCGATTCCATGCGCCAGATTTTGTAGAGCTGGCTAGTGCAAGCGACTATGAAAGCGTGTTAGATGGTTTAAAAGTAGTGGCAGACTTTGACAAACGTCAAAAGCAAATTGTTGAACAAGTAGAAAAACTGTCTAACGAAGTCAATGCTGTGGCAATTGTGCCGCAAGAGTTACTTGACGAAGTAACTGCCTTGGTTGATTTGCCAGTCGCATTGCGAGCAAGTTTTGAAGAGCGTTTTTTACAAGTGCCGCAAGAAGCACTTATTAAAACCATGCAAGCAGACCAAAAATATTTTTGCTTAACCGATGAAACCGGAAAACTATTACCGTATTTTGTGTTTATTAGCAATATTGAGTCAAAAGACCCAGCGCAAGTAATCGAAGGTAATGAAAAAGTCGTTCGCCCACGTTTGTCAGATGCTGAGTTCTTCTTTTTACAAGATCAAAAACAGCCTTTGATTGATTTAACCGAAAATTTAAAGACGCAAGTATTCCAAGACCAATTAGGCACTATTTGGGATAAGTCAGAACGTATGGCTAAATTAGCGACATATGTTGCTCAGTTACTTACTAACAATGGTCAAGCGGTTACCGAAGCAGATGCTGTACGAGCAGCACACTTAGCAAAAGCTGACCTGACAAGTAATTTGGTATATGAATTTACAGAGTTGCAAGGCATTGCGGGTACTTATTATGCGCGCCTAAATGGTGAGCCAGAAACCGTTGCCGCCGCCATTGAGGAGCAATATTTGCCAAAATTTAGTGGTGATAAACTGCCAAAAACCCCCGTTGGTATTTGTTTGGCATTAGCTGACCGCATTGATACTTTGGTTGGTATTTTTGGTATTGGTCAAGCGCCAACAGGGTCAAAAGATCCATTTAGTCTTCGCCGTTCTGCAATTGGTATTTTACGCATCTTGATAGAAAAACAATTACCTATTAGCTTAGATGACTTGGTAGAGCAGGCAATTGTTAATTATGGTAGTAAACTGACTGAAGGTAATACCAAAACACAAGTGATGGGCTTTGTAAACTCTCGTTACCGTGCGATGTATACCGAGCAAGGTATTAGTGTTGATACCATCCAAGCAGTACAGGCAATCAGTACTCAGCAGCCATTAGATTTTGATCAACGTATCCATGCGGTGCAAGCATTCCGTGAACTACCACAAGCCAGTAAACTTGCCGAAAACAATAAACGTGTGGCAAACATCTTAGCCAAAGCAGAAGTAGCGGTTGCGGATACAGTCAGTGCAGATTTACTGACGGAAGCTTCAGAAAAATCTTTATATGATGTGGTTAGTAAATCACAAAAAGAGGTTGCGCCATTGCAAGCTGAGTCTAACTATCAAAAAATTATGCAAACTTTGGTTAGTTTAGACGCCCCATTGACTGACTTTTTTGATAAGGTCATGGTTAATGCCGATGATGCGGCATTAAAAAACAATCGTCTTGCTTTGCTTAAACAAGTACGTGAGTTGTTTTTATTGGTTGCTGATATTGGTGAGCTACAAGGTTAGTACTGATTTTTATTGATATAAATTGAATTGAGAGTTGTAAAACGGACGCCATAAAAAAAGGTAAGCAGAACGCTTGCCTTTTTTTGTGACACTTTACTAGCAAAAAGTATCTATTGTGTGTATTTCCCATGACTTTAAGGCTTAGTTTTATTATAATGGTGGGTTTATATTAGCTTATGCTAATTCATTTAGCCAATTTGAGTAAAATAGCCAATTAATCAGCAGCATAACTATGAGCAAAATCCAAAGTATCGACTTAACCGCCAATGATAATAAAGCGGCAAAAAAAACCAACCTACTTGGTATGTCAAAAACTGAGTTGGGTGATTTTTTTGAATCATTTGGTGAAAAAAAGTTTCGTGCAACACAGGTCATGAAATGGATTTACCAGTATGGCGTAACTGATTTTAGTCAGATGACTAATTTATCTAAAAAATTGCAGTCTAAGTTAACCGACATTGCAACGGTTATGCCACCTGCTGTTAAGTTTAAACAGTTTAGTGAAGATGGTACTCGTAAATGGGTTTTTGAAGTGGCGGGGGGCTCTTTAGTCGAAACCGTGCTGATCCCTGCTGAAGATGGTAAGCAACATGGACGAAAAACTCTATGTATCTCATCACAGGTTGGTTGTGCGTTAGATTGTAGTTTTTGTAGTACAGGCAAACAAGGGTTTGAGCGAGATTTAACTGCCGCAGAAATCATTGGTCAGCTGTGGGTTGCTAACCAATCATACATGGAAAGTGTGCCAGCGACTGAACGTGAAAACAGAGTAACCAATGTGGTTATGATGGGCATGGGTGAGCCTTTATTAAACTACAAACCAGTGGTATCAAGTATGTCGCTTATGCTGGATGATCATGCCTTTGGGATGAGCAAACGCCGTGTGACGCTATCTACTTCTGGTGTTGTGCCAAAAATGTATGATTTAGCAAAAGATATTGATGTGGCTTTGGCGATTTCATTACATGCGCCAAATGATGAATTGCGGAATGAGCTTGTACCGATTAATAAAAAATATCCGCTCGATCAATTGATGGCGGCGGCAAAAGCCTATATTTATGACGAGAATCCACGCCATAAAAAGCATGTAACCATTGAATATGTCATGCTTGCAGGGGTTAATGATAGTGATGAACATGCCAAGCAGCTGGTAAACCTATTAACAGGGCTACCAAGTAAAATTAATTTGATTCCGTTTAATCCATTTCCACATGCACCTTATGGTCGTTCTAGTAACAATCGTATTCATGCTTTTAGTAATATTTTAAATCAAGCTGGGTTTGTGTGCACAATACGTCAAACCAGGGGGGATGATATTGATGCCGCATGTGGGCAATTAGTTGGGCAAGTGGCGGATAGAACGCGGCGTTCTAAAAAATGGCAAGAAGCGGTTGTTAAACGCCAAACCGAGAATTTGTAAAAGTTAAGCAAAATATTTAGTTGAATGGCGAGTTAAACGAATCAACAAGTTAAGCTAATAAACAAGGATGAACCATGAAAAAGTTGATAAAATTACCATTGGTTCTATCGTTAATTGCATCAACGTTTGTGGTGAGTGGCTGTCAAACAACATCAGTTAACTCGTTAAAAAATGCTTATGCGCTTTCAAAATCGGTTAATAATGCAACTGATGTGGCAAAAATACGCACTAGGTTAGCTGGGCAATACATTAAAACAGGTCAGCTTGATGCGGCCATGAGGCAATTGGAATTGGCGTTAATTGCTGATGACCAATATGCCCAAGCATATGATATGATGGGTGTGTTATTGCAACAAGAGGGTAGTACGCCAAATTTGCAAAAAGCAGATGGCTACTTTAAAAAAGCCATCAAATTAGCCGATAGGGCACAAACGCACAATAATTATGGCGTTTACCTGTTTCAGGTTGGGCGTTATCAAGAGGCGTTAGCTGAATTTAAAATTGCAGGGTCAACACTGGGTTATCGTGGACGTATTGATGCATTAGAAAATTTGGGTCGTACTTATATCAAGCTTGATAAAAAAGACCAGGCAATACAAACGTTTTTTAAGGTTTTAGAAAATAACCCCAATAGTTTGGTTGCTCATATTGAATTGGTAGATTTATTGATTGAGCAAGAACGCGATGTACAAGCGCAAAACTTATTGCAAAATATGCTAAATTTGTTTGGCAATCAGCCATTGCCAGCAAGGGTAGTATCGCAAGAGGCAAAATTAGAAGATAGGCAATTTAAGTGAACTAAGTAGCTTGCATAACTTTAAAAAGATAATAAATAGTTTATATAGTAGGCAAAAGTTTTTTAGTTTTAAAATTTTGATGATTTAGAGGCATTAAAAATTATGATGGAAACGACTAACAACAAAGCTGGCGAAACCATTTTAAATGGTTCATTTGGTAAAATTTTACGTGATACACGCGAAAGTAAAGGCTTGACTCTAGATCAGGTTTCTGAGGCATTGTTTATTAAAACACGTCAATTGCAAGCAATCGAAAATGAAAACTTTGAGGGCTTACCTGAAAACGCATTTTCACGTGGGTTTGTTGCTAACTATGCCAAATTTTTAAAACTAGATTATCAGCAAATTGTTAACAAATTTGATGAAGCCTATCCAGAAGAATTAAAACCAACCAGACTTGAAGATATTGAAGCACCTTTAAGACCAATGGGCACCTTACAACGTGATGAGAATAGCCGCCGTATCAAAATAAACCCGTTATTATTAATAGCCACTTTGGCTGTATTGGCATTGGCAATGTTTTTATTTAGGACAGTCAATAAAGCAGAAACCGAAGTTAACAGCATACCAACGCAAACAGAAGAAACTATTTCTGAGCAAGAACAACAGCAAGGTGCTTCTGTAACACAGAATACGGCAGCCATCGGTTCATCAGGTTCTGCGCTAAATTTGGGCGTTGATAGTAATACCGACAACCAAGTTACCAGTAATCAAGCTACCACTAATAATAGCACTCAGCTTTCTACTGAATCTGTTTTACAAAGTGCCGAAGGCAATGATTCGATTGAGTTTTGGATAAGGGCAAATACAAACGTCAATGTTGTTGATGCCAATGGCAAACAAATTATGTCAGGTATCCATTCTCGTGGTGGTTATACGGTTAAAGGGACTGCGCCATTTAAAGTTAATATTGAAAATGTAGAAAATGTGAAAATTAATTTAAATAAACAACCAATTAAACTTGCGCAGTATAGCAAAGATAACAAGGCAAATTTTGAGCTTAAATAGCCATTAATAGGCGAGACTCAATCCTATTTTTTAAACGGCTATAACAC
This sequence comes from Psychrobacter sp. HD31, assembly GCF_051097895.1. Lineage (GTDB taxonomy): Bacteria > Pseudomonadota > Gammaproteobacteria > Pseudomonadales > Moraxellaceae > Psychrobacter. The sequence continues at coordinate 1,033,051 of NZ_CP142525.1, read as the reverse complement.
GATAATTCTAAGAGGGCATTTTATGTCAACGCCATCTCCCATTAAACGACGCAAAACAAAAAAGATTCAAGTAGGTAATGTGGCTGTTGGTGGCGATGCACCAATTAGCGTGCAGAGTATGACAAATACAGATACTTGTGATGTGGATGCGACGGTTGAACAAATCCAAAAATGTGTGGATGCTGGGGCTGATTTAATGCGAGTCTCTACGCCAACCATGGCGTCGGTAGAGGCATTTTCTCAAATCCGTAAACGTTCTAGCGTACCCTTAATTGCCGATGTGCATTTTGACTATAAAATTGCGATTGCGGTGGCAGAAGCCGGTGCAGATTGTTTGCGTATTAACCCAGGTAATATTGGTAAAGATGCAAAAGTGCGCGAGGTGGTTGCCTGTGCAAAGCATCATGGCATTCCAATCCGCATTGGGGTTAACGCGGGCTCTTTAGAAAAAGATTTGCAAAAAAAATATGGTGAACCAACAGGCGAAGCGATGCTTGAGTCTGCTTTGCGTCATATTGATATTTTAGAAAACCTTAATTTTGATCAATACAAAATTTCAGTTAAAGCCAGTAATGTGTTTTTAACCTTAGATGCTTACCGTTTAATTTCGGCTCAAATTGATAATCCATTGCATTTAGGGGTTACCGAAGCCGGTGTATATCGCACAGGCACGGTCAAATCTGCTATTGCGTTAGGCGGTTTGTTGCTAGATGGTATAGGAGATACGATGCGTATCTCTTTGGCTGCGCAGCCAGAAGAAGAAATTAAGATTGGTTTTGATATTTTAAAATCATTAAACATTCGTGCCAATGGTGTTAACTTTATTGCCTGCCCAAGTTGCTCACGTCAAGAATTTAACGTGATTGATGTGATGAATAAACTTGAAGCACGCCTGGAAGATATTCGTGAACCAATGGATGTGTCGGTGATTGGTTGTAAAGTTAATGGACCTGGCGAAGCAAAAGAATCTGACCTTGGTATTGTTGGTGCTAATCCAGGATCATTGGTGTATAGACATGGCGAAAAAAGCCATAAAATTGATACGAATCAGCTGGTAGATGAGATTGAAAAAATGGTTCGTGAACAAGCAGCAGAACAAGCCAAACAACGTGAAAATGAGATTTTGCGCGTTGGTCAATAACACATAAATTTTGATACATTTAAATAATAAGAGATAGATATGACAATAAAAGCGATTAAAGGTTTTAATGATATTTTACCAGCGGAGAGTGGTAATTGGTTAAAATTAGAAGCGATATTAGGTGATGTTTTAAACCGTCATGGCTATCAACAAATCCGCTTGCCAATTGTAGAGCAAACAGACCTTTTTGCCCGTGCCATTGGTGATGCAACGGATATTGTTGAAAAAGAGATGTATAGTTTTACAGATAAGTCTGACCCACCAACGCCTTTAACTTTACGCCCAGAAGGGACAGCAGGCGCAGTAAGAGCGGTTATTGAGCACAACATGCTACGAGGAGATAGCCCTAAATTGTGGTATATGGGTCCTATGTTTCGCTATGAGCGCCCGCAAAAAGGTCGCTATCGTCAATTTCACCAGCTTGGTGTAGAGGTGTTTGGTAATGCGCTTGCTGATGCGGAAGCAGAATTAATTGGTATTAGCTACCAAATATGGAAAGCGCTTGGTATTGACCATGAATTAACGTTAGAAATTAATAGTTTGGGTGAGGCAGATGAGCGAAAAGCCTATCGTGAAGCTTTGGTTGATTATTTAACAGATAAAAAAGACCAACTTGATGAAGATAGCCAGCGCCGTTTAACCACAAACCCACTGCGTATTTTGGATAGTAAAGATGCCAATACGCAAGCGTTGCTAACGCAAGCACCACAGTTGTCAGACTTTTTGGGTGATGACAGTAAAGCACATTTTGAGCAAGTAAAAAGTTACTTAACCGCTTTGGGTATTGAATTTGAAATCAACCAAAAATTAGTGCGCGGTTTGGACTATTACAATAGAACGGTATTTGAGTGGGTAACAGATAAACTTGGTAGCCAAGCAACGGTTTGTGCCGGTGGACGTTATGATGGTTTAATTGGGCAGCTAAAAGGTGGCAAAAAGTCTGACCCTGCTATTGGCTTTGCAATGGGATTAGAACGTTTGCTGTTATTGATTGAAGCGGTAAACCCATTTGCAGCAATAACAGCTTGTGATGTGTTTGTGGTTGCTCATCCAGATGTGTATGCTCAAGGGCTAGCATATGCTCAAGAATTGCGCCAACAACGCCCTGATTTGCGCGTGCGTATGGCAAGTGCCTCTGGTATGAAGTCACAAATGAAGAAGGCGGATAAATCAGGGGCAGCGCTTACGGTGATTATTGCCCAAGATGAAGTTGAAAATAATACGGTGAGTGTGAAAAACATGCAAACTGGTGAACAAACCACGCAAGCACGTGAGATGTTTTTACAGCAAAATTAATTGCAAAATAAGTATTTTAAGATTTTAAAGTTAAAGTGAATAGATAGGTTATTTCATGAAAAAACCGACAGAGCAGGCACCAATGTCAGCCGAAGCTGATAAACAGGCGCAAAAAGATGTATCAATAGAAAAACTAAAACAGCATGGTGGCAATATTGTGACTGTGATTGCATTGGTTTTGTCTGCCTATTTTGGTTGGCAGTTATGGCAGGGCAGAGGCACAACGGTAGATACGGTTGCGTCAGATGAGTTTGCTCAAATTCAAAATTTAAATGACCAATACAACATTGCCATGCAAAACCCTGTGCAAGATGATGCATTAAAAAGCCTACTTAGCAAAACAGAAGCGCAGCTAAATACGAGTATTGATACATTGGTTACCAACCATGGTGATACAATTTATGCTTGGCAAGCATTGACTATGAAGGCTCGCCATCAAATGGATAATGAAGATTATGCGGGTGCTAGTGAAACACTAAAAGCAGCAACAGAAGTTAAAACAATTGATGCAGGCTTAAAAGCCATGACTTCTTTACGTTATGCGCAGGCATTATTGGCTGATGGTAAAGTACAAGAGGCAAAAAGCATTGCAAATGCTGAAGTACCCAATATGTTTGAAGCCAGCAAACAAGAGTTAATGGGTGATATCCATGTTGCCGAAAATGACGAAGAAGCTGCCAAAAAAACTTATCAAAATGCTTGGGATTTACTGGCCAAAAGACCAGAATACCGTGCTATTTTGGCATTAAAAATGGAAACATTAGGTATGGATGTTACTCCAATTGAAGTCGCAGAAGTTATTGAACAACCTGCTAACAAAACGCAAGTGACAGAGCCAGCAGCAGATAGCAACACTGAGCCAAAACAGCTAAATACCAAGTAAATTGAAACCTGAAAAAAGACGTTTTGATTTGTAATGGTCTATAGGCCAGTAAATAAAAAAGATTAGGAATTATCCATGAGTATTAAACCAGTTGTTGCCTTGATTGGTCGCCCCAATGTTGGCAAATCAACTTTATTTAACCAAATTACCAAAACTCGTCAAGCCTTGGTGGCAGACATGTCTGGTTTAACGAGAGACAGACAATATGGTGATGCCAGTTATATGGATAAAAGCTTTATTGTGGTTGATACGGGCGGTATTGGTGAAGCTGATGATGGCATTGGTAATATCGATGACTACATGGCAGACCAGTCTTATTTAGCCATTCATGAAGCAGATATTATTGTTTTTGTTGTTGATGCTCGTTCTGGCATGATTGGTTCGGATGAAGAAATTGCAAATCACCTGCGCCAATTAGGCAAACCCATTTTTTTAGTAGCTAATAAAATTGATGGGGTGCATGAAGCCGCAGTCAATGAATTTTTTGAACTTGGTTTGGGTGAACCTTATCCAATGGCAGCAAGTCACGGGCGAGGGCTATCGAATCTATTAGATGACTTAACCGATGGCATGCCAGAGCAAGATGAAGATGAAGATCCAGAAGGGCTTAAGCTTGCAGTTATTGGGCGCCCCAATGTGGGTAAATCAACGCTTGTCAATCGCTTATTGGGAGAAGACCGTGTTGTGGTGTATGATATGCCAGGAACAACGCGAGATAGTATCTATATTCCGTATGAGCGTGAAGGCAAAAACTACGTGTTGATTGATACGGCTGGGGTTCGTCGTCGTGGTCGTATTGGCGAAAAAGTAGAGAAATTCTCAGTTATTAAAACCTTGCAGGCGATTAAAGACTCCAATGTAACAATTTTGGTGATAGATGCCCAAGAAGGCATTGTAGACCAAGATTTGAACATGCTGGGTTATGCTTTAGATGCAGGGCGCGCGATTGTTATTGCGATAAACAAATGGGATGGATTGAGCGAAGATCAAAGAAACTATGTCAAGCTTGAAATGGATAGACGCTTTGACTTTGTACCTTATGTGAAAACCCATTTGATATCTGCTTTGCATGGTTCAGGCGTTGGTAATTTATATCCATCTATCCACAAAGCTTATAAATCGGCTATGTTCCATGTGTCTACGAGTCGATTAACACAAATTCTTGAAGATGCGGTCAATGCTCATCAGCCACCAATGATTGGCGGTAGACGTATTAAATTGCGATATGCCCACATGGGTGGTCATAACCCGCCTGTGGTGGTTATCCATGGCAATCAAACTGATGCGTTACCAAAAAGTTATAAACGTTATTTAGAAAATCAATTCCGTCTTGTTTTTAAACTAGAAGGAACCCCGCTTAGAGTTGAATTTAAACAAAATGACAACCCGTTTTCTGGACGTAAGCAAAAACCAAGCATGACCAAAGGGCAACAACAAGGTCAACGCAAACGTATTCAAAAGTTTAAACGTAAAGATAAAAAGCGTAGATAACCATAGTAAAATAGGTAGATAGCAGCAACGTAGAATAAAGCGATTATTTAATGTTAGTTTGCTCGCAAAACAAAAAGGCTCTAAATTAAATCTAGAGCCTTTTTTAATAAAAATGAGATGTTAGCGGTTAGAATAAACCTTTAATCCAACGCCATAGGTTTTGGAAGCTACGACTGATAATATTTGCTTGTTCAACATCTTGGTTTGCAATCACATCAACGCTTGCAACCGTTTTACCATTAACAACTGCCATCATTTTACCAACAGGTTGCCCTTTTAAAATAGGTGCTTCAACGGTTTCATCTAGGTTAATAATCGTGCTGATTTTGTCATTTTGGCTTTTTAAAGTTAATACGTTCAAGTCATCAGCCGTCACAACTTCTACATCTTTTTCTTTACCGCCCCAAACAGGTGCTCTGGTTACAAATTGCCCTTTGGGTGCTGCATTAACTGTTGAAAAGTGTCCAAATCCCCATTTTAATAATGAACGAGACTGGTCTGCACGCTGCTGCATGCTTTTGGTACCCATAATGACCGAAATTAAACGCATGTCTCCCTTTTTACTAGAAGCAACTAAGCAATAGCCGGCAGCATTTGTATGCCCTGTTTTAAGCCCATCTACGGTTGGGTCACTTAATAAAAGCGTATTGCGATTACCTTGCTTAATGCCATTGAAGGTGAATTCTTTTTCAGAGTATATGTCGTAGTATTTGCCACCTTTAGCAATGATAGAACGAGCAAGAATCGCTAAGTCTCGAGCAGATGCTTCATGGCCTTTTGCTGGCATACCTGTTGAGTTAACAAAATGAGTATTGTTCATACCCAGCTGTTTTGCCTTTTCATTCATCATGTTAGCAAAAGAGGCTTCATCTCCGGCAATATGCTCTGCCATAGCAACGGCTGCATCATTACCCGACTGAATGACGATGCCTTTAAGCATATCTAACACGCTAGCTGACTGGTTCACCTCAACATACATACATGACTGTGATCCACTCCCGCCACACCATGCATTTTTACTCATAACAACTGGGTCTTCTTCTTTTAACTCGCCATTGGTCAGTTTGTCTTCAATCAGGTAACTGGTCATCAACTTGGTTAAAGAAGCAGGCGGCAAAGGGGCATCGGCATTTTTTTCTGCCAGTATTTCTCCAGTATTAAAGTCCATTAATACATAAGCTGTATTGTCTAGCTTGGGTGGGGTTATCTCAGCTGCGATTGATTGAGTGCTAAGCAGAGGCAAAATAACCGTAGAAGCTAAGGTGAGTAGGCGTTTGGTTGTTGTCATAGTAAAAAGTTACCACTAAAAAGTTTAAAAGATAAAAGGATACCTTGGCGTTAGGTTTTTGCCAATCTATAAAAACGATATATTACCAAAATGTGGCAATTGTATAAACAAGAAAAATTCACTGGCAATAAAAAATCAATAGATACAAAGTTTTATCTCTGTCTTTAACATGTATTCAAATCAGTATGAACCAGTTAATAAAAGAAAGGGGATGCGGATAAAACTAAAACTGAGTGGTGGCAAGTTCTTCACACATGGCTCTGTTTTCTGCCCGAGAATAGCTTAATGTCCAATTTTTGATGTTGGTATGTACTCTTCGATACTCTTTTTGAGTATAAAGATATCTCATAGCATTATCAGGGTTTGAAACAGTGGGCATGAGTTGGTGTAATTTGGTTTGGTATGCGCGAGCAAATTTAGGGCGTAGATGACTACTAATGAGACCAGGACAAACTTCTGCCAAAACCTGCATGAGTGCAATTTCGTGCGTTGTTGCAGAAATTCCTGACAAGTCGACTGGTTTTACTAAGGTGTTTTTGGTTGTACTGCCAATGGCAGTAGACATGCGATAATCTTTCGCTTGTGCTGCACTACTCATGATAAACGTCAAGATAACACCAAAGGCCATTAGTAGGGTTGATGTAGATACTTTTTGTTGGGTGTTAGTAAAACGCATATCAAATTACCTGTTACTTACATTTGTTTAGTATGATAAAAACCGTTAAAGTAAAAACGTAAACAAAAGTTTAAGCTTGACTCGGGTGTCATTAACTTCCTGTATGTCAATGACTTTAATATAACTTTTAATAATAAAAAAGTCATATTAATTTTTGCATCTATTGTAGGTTGATTGTGTATATGTTGGCAAAATGAGCAACATATCTGTGATAATTGTTAAAAATTCAACTTGAGTTATATTAGTTGGTAAGGTTTGAATAAGATGATAATTGGTTACCATCGAATGTATTAAATTTTTGGGTGTTTTGGATGTAGAAAGACTAAATTAATAGGTGATTTTCTGTACAAAATACTATAGAGTATTGGGCTAAGTATTAAATACTTAAATGTATATTTTAACTGATGTTTAATTTTAAATATATTTAAGTTATCTATTTTTATTTTTTAATTGTCATAACAAAATTTCCAGTGGTTAAGGGAGATAGCAATGAAGATGTCATTAAATAAGATGGCAGCACTAGGGCTAACAGCTTTAATAATAACAGGCTGTGCGGGTACAAACTCACGCAATACAAATAATGTCAAAGTTGTGGTTAATGATAAAGGTGTACCAAACTATTATCGTGTAAAAGGGGGCGATACGGTGAGTGGTATTGCTCAACGATATCATATGAATTATCGTAAAATTGGTGCATTAAACAACTTAAACAGTAGTTATACGATTTATGCAGGTCAATGGTTAAAATTGTGGGAAGGTTCTGCTTCAACCGCTTCTTCTCACACTACTAATAATACGGCACCAGTTATTCAAACAAATAACAGCTACGCTAATAATTATCCTAACAATTATCAGCAGTCGTCAGCAAATTTTAAATATCCTTCGTCTAACCAAGTTATTAAACAGTATGATATAGCAAATAACGTTTTGGGTATGTGGTTTGCAGGCAATGCAGGTGACCCTGTTTATGCCAGTAAGTCAGGCAGTGTGATTTATGCTGGTAATGGATTACAAGAATATGGCAACTTAATCATGGTAAATCACGGTAATGATTATGTTACCGCTTATGCACATAATAGCCAGCTATTGGTAAATGAAGGTGATGTGGTAAGAAAAGGTCAAAAAATTGCCACAATGGGGCAAACAGGCAATACCACTCAAGTGGCACTTGAGTTTCAAGTTCGTCAGGGTGGTCGAGCTATTGATCCTCGTCGGGTGCTAAACAAGTAAATGGCTATTTGTGTTTAAGTAAGTTAAAAAAGACCTAAAATTTTAGGTCTTTTTTATGTTTTCAATCGGCTGTTTTTATTCAAAGACTTGAATATAAGCATTTGATTTTAATTCTTTAATCCATTCATCATAGGCTTGTGGTGCTTTGTTTTGATAAATGACATCTTTTGCTAGGCTGCGGTACACTTGCTTACTGATGTCTTTTTCTTCTTTATCAACAACCTGTAAAATATGCCAGCCATATTGCGTTGTAAAAGGTGTTGAATAGTCTTTTACTGGCGTGCGTTTCATCATAGCCTCGAACTCAGGAACCATGACACCTTCTCTAACCCAACCTAAATCACCACCACGCTTTGACGACCCTGGATCTTCAGAGTAGGTTGATGCCAGTGTTGAAAAGTCTGCACCTTGACCCAACTGCTTATAAATTTCTTCAATCTTTTGTTTAGCAACTTCTTGCGTTTGTGAGCGATCAACTCTGATTAAAATATGACGTGTTTGCCACTCGGGTACAATTAAGCTAGCACCCATCTCTTTATTAGCATTTTCTAAAGCACGTTGACCTTGTGGAGAACTTAAAAATGCGTCTGCTTCTTCATCCGTAATTTTAATGCGATCAGAGACATAACTTTGCTGTAATGATTGTAATGATAGCTCTTCAATCACTTGGCTTTGTAATGCTTTGTATTTGCCCTTATTTTCTGCATTTAACTTTTTTTGAAAATCTTCTAGCGATTGTATGCCTTGTGCGTTTGCAAGCTGTAGCATTTTACGGTTAACCTCAACCGGTTTAGGGCGATAGCCAGAGCGCTCTAGCATTTCAAACTGTAAGTGTTGGATAATCAAGCCATCTAATACGTCTTTTTTTAGTTGGCTTTCGCTTGGTAGCGTTTGTCCAGCCGCTTGATACGACTGACGTACTTGAGCGAGGGTATTGTTAAACTCACTTTTTAAAATGGGGGAATCATTTGCAACCGCGAGTAACCCATCACCCATGACTTCTGCATTTGCTGTGTGCAATGCTGTAAAGCCTAGTATAGCAATGGTTATAGCAGATAATTTTTTTGTGATATGTTTCATATTTACCTCATTTTTTAATATATTTCTTTTTTTAAGCTTGTAACGAGTCGCGTCTTGGTTTAAAAAGTATAAATTAATGGTTATTGGTTTATACTTAGCTTACGAGTATCTTATTTTTTCCAAGCGGATTGAACAGGATCAAATCCATAAATTCTGTTTGATAACAATCTTGCCAATCGACTGCTATCATCACTTAATCCTTTTAATCTTAGCTCAGCCATTACCGAATCAGTTGAGTCATCCAAATCTAAATCATTATAGTAGTGGCGACCATAAATAGAAAAGCCAATGCAACAATCTTCATAATCCACACCATAAATAGAGTCAAGCATTTGGTTGCTTAAAGTGTCGTATTGCCCTTGTGCCATTAGCCGCCATTTGTTGGTTATGGGCATAATAGCAGATGCTGTGATAGCAGATAATGGCAATTGATTGGTGTTTTCATTTGCTTTACGTTCAGTCCAACCAAAGCTAAATAAGCCATTATTAGTTGGTTGATATCTTAGCTGAGAAGTAACAAAGTTTAAGTCATAATCATTGGTTAGTGCGGTGTCTATGTCTATCCAAAGATCGTTATAGGGTTGCGCTTTAATACTGGTTATTAAGCCAGATGAGTCTTCATTAAATAATTGCGTATCAGTGACATCATCAGATAAGTCATCTAGTGATACTCTACCACTATCTAAATAAAATTGCTGTGCCATACTAGCATCTAAACGTGTCCGACCTGTTGCATCGATGTAACGATAATTTACACCAGGGGTAATTGCATGTAAGTCTTGCAAACGGTCATGCCCTAAAAACCATGTATCGGCATACAACTGGTCATAACTCATTGATGCCACACGGGTATTAAAGTTTGGTAAGTCATTTTGCTCTTTAAAAGGCGCATAAGTGTATTTTAGGCGTGGGCTAAGCAGCTGATAGCCGTTTTGCTGATTAGTTTTATTGCCTAGCCATTTAACAGGTGCACCTTTTTGATATAGCGTTAAACCAGCATCAATACTGGCTTGTGGTACAAATATCGATTTGGTTCCATCTTCTTTGTTAATGTTATTGGCAGATAAGCTATCGGTATCATAACTGGCTAAAATATGTTGTAGGCTTAATTTTGGTGTGACATAGCCCCAAGGTCGGGTGATTGGGTAGCTGGCACTTAGCCTGTTGTACATACGTACCCCACTTTTTTCAACGCCTGAGCCATCTTCAATAGACTTTTTAAAGTAGCCTGTGTCATGGGTGCCATCAACCACAATATTGCCAAACTGTGCTTGGTTTGAATCGCGATTAAACGAGGGTAGACGATAATCAACAACTAACTGTGGTAATTTAGCGTAAGGTCGGTCAACGTCTTTAATGAGATTACCATAAACATCTTCTGCTTCTAACTCTTGATAGGTCTCTACTTTTAATTCAGCATCTATATAATCATTAAAATAATTAACGCTGGCTCGCCTTGGTAGGTTGGCATCGTTATTGATATTGCGATTTAAGCTATCAAAATCATCAATATAGTCTGGATCAGAGACATAACTGTATTCTGCATCTGCCGTTAAGTTTTTGATGTGTGGTGATGCCCAAAAGTGCTCATAAAAAACGCTGCTGCGATTTTCATCTTTATATTTTTTGTCTTTTGGTAAATATGAACCCACAATACGTCCGGCACCAAATGAGTCGGTTAAATAGCGAAACTCAGTGGTTAGCATGGGATTGCGGTTAGTAAATACACGGGTATTAAGTGTTGCATCATAATTGGGAGCAAGGTTTAAATAATAAGGGATATTAACCTCAAAACCTCGCTCTGAATTGAAGCTTGCATTGGGGGTTAAAAAACCGCTTGTGCGTCTGTCATCAATAGGAAAGTTAAAATAAGGTAGATACAAAACGGGTAAATTAGCAACATTTAATGTGGTGTTGTATGCCACGCCACGCCCAGAGTCAGTATCCAGTTTAATGTTATTTGCATCTAAGTGCCATTTGCGTTTGTTGGGTGAACAAGTACTAAATATAACGTTTTGCAAGTTATACTGATTGTCACTTGTTTTGTTCATTTGCTGTGCATAACCATGAGCCTGCATTGGCACACTTGCAAAAGCAACCTCTTTTGCATTTGCAACCTTGTTATTTGGGTCATAGGTTAATTGCTCGGCAACACCAATTAAGCCGCCTTGTTTATTATCTTTTATCTCATTTAATGAGGTTGTGCCATCGATAGTATGATTGTTTTTAGGATTATCAGAAGTAACACCAGGGACACCATTACTGAATAACACTTGACCTTCAGCATTGGCAACATTTGTTGTTAAATCTAAGGTAACTTTTTCGGCTTTGATGATTTGTCCCGCTTGGTTAATTACGACATTGCCAGATAACTCGGCATAGTTTTTGTTGTCATAATATCCATAGTCAGCACGTGCATGCGTGTAACCCTTGGGGATAGGGTTACCCTCATAGTCGGTGTTATGAAAGTCAGTACCACTTGGACTGTTATCAGTATTGTTATGCGCTAGATTATTATTGTTACTTGCATGGCTCATACTGTTGTGGGCATTTGGATACACCCAAACACCCTCACAACGAGGGGCATTGGTTATCTCAGTATATCTTTTTTTTGCTTGGTTATATTGCTGCTGTATTGGCGTGGTTTCATCAATGTGAGTCACATCATTCAATGAAGGCTCAGATGGTTGTTTTTGTATTAACTTATCAATAGGTTGATAGTATTGTGATAAAGTTTTTAGGCTCTTTTGCTCAATGGTTTGAGCCTTTTTTTCAGCTTTAGCCTCTCTTGTGATTACTTTAGTGTCATTAACGCCATCGATGTGCTGCTCCTGAATGTGTTTTTTTGCCATGTCGGGCAAAACTTCAGGCATAAAAGGACGTACTGTGTTAACGCTATCATTATTGATTTGACTTTGTGCATAGTCATATGTGGTGATACGATTATCCGTTATCTCTTGTGCGTGGGTTGTGGTGGCAAGTCCCAAAGATAAAATGGCAAACCCTGTTTTTTTAATATGTGTTGTTTTAATTATAGGGCACGCATTGTTTGGCTTTGTGGTAAACAAAACCAAACGGATACTGCGAGAAAGTCGAGAGTGGAGTAGTGGCATAGCTATTTTATAAATTATCTTTAAGTGGGTCTTGCTAACATTTAATAGCCATCACTGACTAACCATAAGAGCAAAGTAAATATCGCTACTTTAGCAAAATAGCAAGGATAAGTATAGCCAACGGCTACTAAAATCCGCTAAACTATGTGGAGATTTTGTTTATTGCTGTAACACGTAAAAAATAAAGTAAACTGAATTTATTGGTTACAGTAATGTTATATTAATTTTTATTAAAATTTTATTATCTTTATGCAACAAACAAACAACGCAAACATAAATAGTGCAGATCATACCAAACAAAAACGCCACGCCCAATTGCATGATTGGCTGGCAAGTGTTATTACAGAAAATGAGTATCAGGTAGAAAGCTTACCAGGTGATGCAAGTTTTCGTTGTTATCACCGTGTTTATATCCACTATGATGATTCTTGTGACCTCGCTCATGCTACTAAAGTTTATATTGTGATGGACGCACCACCAGAGAAAGAATCTGTTGTTGAGTTTGTTAAAGTGGCTGAGTTAATGGCAGATTATATAAACGTGCCAAATATTATTGCAAAAGATATGGACGCTGGTTTTTTGATGTTGCAAGATTTTGGCACAACTGAGTTTGCGCATTTGTTAGTAGATGCAACAACCGAACAAATTGATGGCTATTATCAACAAGCCTTACAAACCTTAAACCAATTGCAGCAAATTGATGTTGATACAGCACGCACGCAGGCACAGACTCCTGATTATGATAGCGCATTGCTTAATCAAGAAATGGACTTGTTTAGTGAGTGGTTTTTGCCCTATATTGGCGTAGAGTTGGGTGAAGAAGCTAAGCTTTGGCAAGCGTTTAAACAACAGGTTATCCAGCAAGTTTTGGCACAACCTCAAGTTGTCGTGCATAGAGACTACCACAGCCGCAACTTGATGTTAGATAAAGAAGACCATAGCCGTTTAGGTGTGATTGACTTTCAGGATGCAGTGATTGGTGCGTATTCTTACGACTTAGTGTCTTTACTAAGAGATGCTTATGTACACTGGAATGAACAAAAAATCACTCAATGGATAAACAACTTTTGGCAAATGCTAACAGCGGCTAATAAACCAACGCAAGATGCGTTTTATCATGATGTGACGGTAATGGGCGTCCAGCGCCATCTAAAAGTGTTGGGCATTTTTGTGCGTTTGGCAAACCGTGACGGTAAAACTCGCTATTTAGCGGATATCCCGAAAGTAATGGATGACATGTTGTTTGAAATAAAATGGTTAAAGACACATGCTAATGGTGAGTTGCAGTTACTGGCAGAGGCGTTTACAGACTGGATAGAGTTGGTTGTTGTGCCAGCGTATCGTAAAAAGTTTATAAAGGCGAATTAACATGACGCAAATTAAGCAAGCTATGATTTTGGCAGCTGGCAAGGGCACACGCATGCGTCCTCTTACTTTGCACACACCAAAACCTATGATTGACGTGGCTGGGCAGCCCCTCATTACTTGGCATTTGTTAGCGTTAAAATCCGCGGGTATTACTAATATTACCATTAATTGTTCATACCTTGCCGATAAGTTACTGGCGGCTTTAGGTGATGGCAGCCAGTATGGCGTAAATATCCGTTGGTCTGTAGAAGATAATGAACCATTAGAAACGGCTGGTGGCATTGCGAATGCCTTAGCAACGGGTAAGCTGGATAATGAACCTTTTATTTTGATAAATGGCGATGTTTGGACAACGTATGATTTTAGTCAACTTGTACAAACCCAACTCAACGATAATCAAGTGGCACATTTATTGTTGGTTAACAATCCAACGCATAACCCAAGTGGAGACTTTGCTGTGCAAAATGGGCTGGCACGTGCCAATGTTGACGAGGTGCAAAAATATACTTTTGCAGGTATCAGTGTGATGCATCCTCAACTTTTAGGTTCGGTTGACCATAAGCTACCAACGCCCCTGGCACCTTTATTGATACAAGCGATGTCAGATAATCAAGTCACTGCACAAGTCATAGACGATACATGGGTAGATGTTGGTACACCAGAAAGGTTAGAAAGTGTGAACCATTTTGTTGATAATGAACTTTTGGCAGGTGTGCATAAAGGACAGCAACCGGCTGGTTAATAGAGGCAGTTTAATGAATGTTGCTTGTCAGTATTAACTTACAGTAGATGTAAAACTTAATTTGAGTTTGCTAAAATTCTGTAACGATGACAACTACTACTGACAACGCGACTGATTTACTTGCGTTACTTTCTGTTATTGTCCCATACTGTTATTGTCCTGTATTTTATTACTCTTTTGCTTGTGCGATGTTCTGTTTATTAAATTCTTTTATAGCAATCGCACTATCACTAATTTTTTCGTATTCTAGTTTTTCTTCTTTTTTAATCGCTTCAACCTTGGTTTTAAGCTCATTCACCTTTTTATAGTTTCCTTGCAAAACTGAGGTTGGGTCTTGATATTCATTGGCAGGGACATCAATGCCCTTTATTAGCCCAACGGTATTACCACCAGGCTGGTTGTTTGCCTGTGTCCCAAAAGAGGGTGACTCACTATTTTTTTTAGTCGCTGGGGGATGAGTTGTTGTAACGGTATCTTGTTGTGGTGTCTTTGTTTTATCACCATTTCCATGATTTATTTGTGCATTGGGTTGTTGCGTATCTGCTTTAGGTGTTGTTTGTTTTGTTTTGTTTGGCTTCGCTGTGGATTCTTGTTTTTCTTTATTAATATTCTGCTTCGTTTGCTTATCTTGCTGATTAGAGAGCGGTTGGGCTTTCTCTGTTGTATTGACAGATTTTTTGGATGTATTACTTGTTTGTGCCTCTGTTTGTAGGTCAGAGGAGACAGTTGGATTTTTTTCGGCGATCTCAGCGATGGGAATTTGTTGTGTGGGTTTAATGGGTGCTACTGGTGTGATTACGACGGCATCTTTTGGTTCCGCTTTTGTCTTGTGAAAATTAGTATAAAAAATAACCGCAACTAAAATTAAATGTATAAACAAAGCCAATATAATGGCAGGGAACCATTTTTTTAGCGTTGATTTTTTTTGTTTTTGTCGGTTAATGTTCATGTACTCATTTAAATCCAGTTTGACAGTAATATCCACATTGCACATTGGATGGATATTGATAGTTTAAGCGAATTTAGACGTATCTTAACATTAATTTGTTTAGCCTTAGTTAAAGTTTGTTAACATATTTTAAGATACCTAATCTATAAAAAAAGTTTATACAAACGAGCCTGTAAAAACGATTCTATAGAAACTAGGCATCGCCAGAGTAGGTATCTAAAAATTATTAATCTATTTGAAAAATCGGGCTATTTAATTAACTACTATTCTTCGATGAATAAAATAGATTCGATTTCGACCACAGCACCTTTAGGTAAAGCGGCAACTTGAACAGCAGCACGTGCTGGGTAAGGCTTTGCTAAACGGGCAACAAACAGCTCATTTAGTGCATTAAAATCAGCAAGGTCGGTTAAAGATACGTTAAACTTCACAACATCGGCAAGGCTACCACCTGCTGCTGTACAAACCGCTTCAATATTATCCATAACTTGTTTGGCTTGTGCTTCAAACCCTTCGGCTAGTTGCATGGTTTGTGGGTCTAAGCCAATCTGACCAGAGATATAAACGGTACTGCTATTGCCTGTGGTTACTTTAACAGCTTGTGAATAAGTGCCTACAGCGGCAGGGGCTTGGTCTGTATGTATGGTCTGACGTGACATATTCTTATCCTTTTTTTATGTGATAAATTAATTGTTTGGTGCTTGATATAAACGCATAATGTTAGGGAAACCTAATGAGTTACGTAGTTCACGAATAGCATGGGCAAGGTGCTGACGACTGCGAACAACGACAAATAATAGTGTATCAGCCTCGTGGTATTCTACCTTTTCAACCCCCACATTGATTTGGCGTAAGTTTAAAATGGCCTCACTCAATTGGTCTTCATTTATTTGAGCACATATCTTTAAAAAAGAGTGAAAGTGGGGGCGTTCGCCTTGAGTGTTTTTGGCTAGTGTTTCTTCTGTTTGCCACAATATTTTAAATATTTGATTGGGAGAACGTTTGCGTACTTCTTCTAGTTCATAACATTTGTGGCGATGAATCACTAAACCATGATGTCTTGAGTTATAGGCTAACACGGGGTCGCCGTATACCGGATTACAGCATTTAGGAAAGCTAATTTCTACCCCGTTTCCTAGGTTGGCAATTAAGTTTTGAGATTGCCCAGTGCAGTTAGATGCATTTTTAACCGCATTGGCAGCTTCTACTTCTTCACTAAATAACCGAGAAATCACAAGTTGTGGTAGTAGTTTACCAGCACTGATTGCCCAAAATAAGTCATCTTTATTATTAAATTTGCGCCAATTTAAAACATCTTGCCAGTCACTTGCTGTTAAGTCATGCAAATCTTTGCCATACGTTTTTAAGGCTCTATCAAGGGCTAATTTGCCCTGTGTAACTTTTTGCTCATCAGGTAGTGCTTTAAACCACTTTTGGATGAGCTCCCTTGCTTTACTGGTGATAACAAACCCGAGCCATTCTGCCTTTGGTAAGCTGTTTTTATCGGTAATGATTTCTACCGTTTGTCCACTATACACAACGGTTGCCAGGTCGCATGGCTTGCCATCAATGCTACCAGAGACAGCAATGTGTCCAATTTTTGGACCGACAGCATAAGCAAAATCTAAAACAGTGGAATGACGAGGCAGCTCGTAGGCTTTACCTTTTGGGCTATAACAAAGAATTTTGCGTTCGTGTAAGTAGTCCATTAACTGCTCAATGGTTTCTACCGCTTCATCAATATTTGGGTTACTCACACTCATGTCATCACTGACTAATGATTTCATATTCCGCAAAGATGCTTGAATAACAGACTGACTAACGGCAGAAGCGTTATCTGCACCAATAATCCCAAGCCTTGCTGCTTTTTGCATTTTGTGCGTAAGCAAGGTTACTTTAATGGTGTTGTGTTGATAAACGTAAGTAAGGGTGAGCGATTGATTACCGCCAGGTAAGGGGTTACGGATATTATCAGAAATTTGGGTATCTGGGATATTATATTTATTAATTAGGTAATTACTGATGTTTTTGCAAGATTTGACATCTTCTAGCACAATCTCAAATGCATATTGACGAATTAGCTCATCAATTGTGCCTCGGTTTCTAAAAAATTGGCGATACATATCGACTTTATAATCGAGCATTTTGACATGACCATGCAATTTTTTGACACGCAACAGCCTTTGTAGATAGTCGTGAATTTCATCTTTACGAAACTTTCGACCAAGTCCATGCTGCAATAGTTTATCAGATAGCTTGGTGTACATCTCAGGGTCTAGGTTACGGTAACACAGCATTTCAATATGGTCGGCGAGGTCATTCATACCCATAACACGAGCAAAGGGTATGTAAAAATCTAATGTTTCTTGTGCCGTTGATTTTTGTTTTTCGCGTCTTACAGCACCAAGTGTCGACATGTTGTGTAACCTGTCAGCAAGTTTAACAACTAAAACACGGGGGTCATTTAGCGTGGCGGTTAAAATTTTATGAAAGGTTGCTGCTTTATTTTGTTGCTTGTTTTGTGAAGATGACTTTAGCTTGGTAACGCCATCAACCAGTTTTGCTACTTGCACGCCATATTTTTCAGTTAAGTCTTGTAGGCTAACGTCGGTATCTTCTACAGTATCATGCAAAATAGCGGCAATGATGGTGTCTCTATCGAGTTTAAAACCTGCCAAAATTTCGGCAACAGCGATAGGGTGCGTGATATAGGGTTCACCAGATTTTCTTTTGTCTTTAATGTGTGCAATATCACCAAAATGGCAAGCATCAATAATATCGGTTTGTTCTTCACAAGGTAAGTAACCGACAGACAGCATTAGGCTTTGTTGAGCTTCATCTACTAAATAATGGCTAAACTTTTTTTTACGGATATCTACGTCTGTGCTATCAGCTGCTTGCATCTTTAATATAATATTCCTTGCTTGCATTTTATCTGACTACGAAACTGATAAAAATCCGATAAAAAAACCGCATTAATGCGGTGGCAGATAAATGCTTAGTGATTTTGGCTTGGAAAGTTGTCAATTTAAAACTTTTAAAACACTTAGGTACAACTACTAACTTAATGCTAAAGTCTTATTATGTCAATCATAAATAACAAAAAACCACAGCAATAAAAAGCTGTGGATTTGTTTAAGTTTTTAAGCGATTTAGATATTAAAAACCGTTGTTTGATGATAGTGCTAAATCAAGGCTATTGGTGGCAACATCGTACTCTGGCTGAAACAAAATATCTTTGTCAATTTTACCTTCGGCGATTTCTCGCAGTGCCAATACGGTTGGTTTGTCGTTATCTATTTCTACTAATGGCTCTGAAACGCCTTTAGCTAACTGACGAGCACGCTTGCTAGCAACCAAAATTAGTTCAAAACGGTTGTCAATTTTTCCTAAACAGTCTTCGATAGTAATGCGTGCCATAAAGCCCTCATCAAATTTAAAATTAATTTTGCAATAGTTAGCCGGTAATTATAGCAATTAACATAACCTTTTTAAACAGTTATTTAAAAAGTTTTGTTTGCTTTATTGCTGATTTTAAATCTAGTCTGTAATTAAGTTATTAATTAAATCACCATGGGTACTTTGTTGTTTTTTAAGTGTTTGACGATTTGCAATAATAATCGCTTTAAGCTCTTCATAGGCGGCGTTAAAGTCATCATTGATAACAATATAATCAAAGTTGCTATATTGCTGCATTTCTTTTACTGCACCAGCCAGTCTGGTTTGTATCACGTCTTCGCTATCTTGCCCTCGGTTAGATAAACGCTCCTTTAATGCTTCTTTACTTGGCGGTAGAATAAAAATCATAATGGGGGTAGTGTTTGAATTTTTAAGCTGTTCTTTAACTTGTAAAGCACCTTGCCAGTCAATTTCTAATATAACATCCATCCCTTGTGCAAGCTGGGCAGTCACTTTTTGGGCAGAAGTGCCATAAAAATTACCAAAAACTTCGGCATATTCAAAAAACTGATTTTCCGCAATGCCTTTTTTAAATTCATCAACGCTAGTAAAGTGATACTGTTGACCATTCACTTCCCCTGGTCTTGGTTGACGAGTTGTGTGTGACACACTAACAGTCAAATTTTGGGTGTTTTCGATGAGCTGTTTTACTAATGAAGTTTTACCTGTACCAGAAGCGGCAGTGATGATAAATAAGGAGCCTGTCATATTTGTCTCTATTGTTTGTTTATATGAAACCATTTAATTGAAAGGGGGTGTTTTTAGGTGTAACCTGTTGTTGTGTTAAACAATTTTAATTAAATTTTCCCCCAATGATTGTACCTAAGTTAACGTATGAACCTGAGGTTAATTGTAACATATTTGTGATATTTTTTAGCTGTGTTATCGTGTGCTTATGTGCTGAGCAAGTACCTATAAATATTTTAAAGCCAAAAAAAGTATAAATTTTATTGTGTACGAGTGTAAACTGTTTTAAAATGGTGTTATAATGTTCTACACTATTTTAATAAAAATAGGTTATATTTTTTTGGATATAGCGTAATATACAAAGGCACAGAGTTATTTTAATACTCAGCTTAAAGTGTTTTGTATCATTAAACGAGTTCCACAATATTACCCAATTTATTACATACTCAATAACAATGGAGATTTTTTATGAGTACAGAAATTGAATCAAAAGTTAAAGCAGCCGTTGCTGAACAATTAGGCAAAAATGTTGATGAAATTAGCAATGATGCTTCATTCATGGAAGATCTAGGTGCTGACTCTCTAGACTTAGTAGAGCTTGTTATGTCTTTTGAAAATGACTTTGGTATCACAATTCCAGATGAAGATTCAGCAGAACTAACAACTGTTCAAAAAGCAATTGATTACGTTGCCAGCAAGCTGTAATTTGTTTTGTGTTTAGCTTAGTAAAGACCATTTAGCAATTTGCTATTTGGTCTTTTTTTTTGTCTATTTGGTTTGTTACGAAATTATAGATTTAGTAACATTATTCAACATTATTTTATTAGATTGTCATACAAGTTTTGCTATACTCGAATGGAGCAATATAAAACTTGAGTGATTTATTCATTTAAGATTTTAGGCTTTTTACAATAAATTTTTTAAAATAAATTGGAGTATAACAATGGGAATTTTTAGTTTTGCAAAAGACATTGGCGATAAAATTTTTAATCGTGACGAGGCAGAAAACAAAGAAACAGAAGCGGACGTTAATTCAGAGCCATCAGCACAGTCAGTTGCTAACATCTTACTTAAGCGTATCCAAGATCAAAATGTTGAAATTGATAACCTAAAAGTTAAATACAACGGCAATACAGACACTGCTGAAATTAGTGGTGTGGCTGCGACACAAGCCGACCGTGAAAAAGCAATTATTGCAGTAGGTAACGTACAAGACGTTGCACAAGTTGTTGACCATATTGAAGTTAAAGTTGCAGAGCCAGAATCAACCATGTACACCGTAAAATCTGGTGACACATTATCAGCAATTGCAAAAGCGCATTATGGTGCCCCAGACTATATGAAGATTTTTGAAGCTAACAAACCAATGCTTAGCGACCCTAATAAAATCTATCCAGGTCAAGTTTTACGTATCCCTGCATAATTTTTTATGAATAAAAAAATAACTGCCGTAGTTGATTAGTTGCTATAACCAAAGATGCCCTCAAAACAATTTGAGGGCATCTTTTTTGATTATTTTGTAGTTTGTTGCTTAATTGCCCAATGGATATGTTCATCTAGCATATCGCCATGTTGACTAAGTTTACTTTGCAATGCTTGAACGGTTGCATCGGATTTTGGTGCATTACCAAGTGCAATTGCCACATTGCGTAACAGATTAACATAACCCGTGCGACGTAAAGGGCTGCCTTGAGTAAAAGCATCAAAGTCTTGTTGTGTCCAGTTCCATAAGTCCAGTAAACTTAGGCTGTCTAAATTGTGCCGAGGGGCAAAATCATCTAAAGTTGCCAAATTAGCATAGCGGTTCCAAGGGCAAACCAGTTGGCAGTCATCACATCCAAAAACACGATTACCCATTGCCTTACGGTATTTTTCTGGTATAGGACCATCGTGTTCTATGGTTAGGTAAGATATACAGGCACTGGCATTAACTTGGTAGGGTTCAACAATGGCTTGTGTTGGGCAAATATCAATACAAGCTTGGCAGCTGCCACAATGGGGGGATACAGGCTGGTCTTCTGGTAATTCTAGGCTAATAAACAACTCGCCCAAAACAAAAAAAGAGCCCGCTTGTTTGTTAATGAGTAAAGTGTGTTTACCTGTCCAGCCTAATCCTGCCGCATCGGCAATGGCGCGTTCAAAAATAGGGGCAGAATCAGCAAAGGGTCTAAATACAAAGGGTGAATCATTATTAATATCTAAATGTTGCCAATTTGGGCGTTGTGCTTCAATGCGTTTGGCAAGTTTTTTTAGTCTGTTACGCATGACCTTGTGGTAATCACGCCCACGGGCATAACGTGCCACAATAGCGTTATTTGGGTACTTATTATCTTCTATTTTTCTTGGCGTTGTTTTTTCGGCAAGGTAATCCATGCGTACGCTAATAATGGTTTTTGTGCCTGTCACTAGCTTAGCAGGGTCTGCGCGCAAGTCATGATGGTTATGTAAAAACTCAAGTTGACCTTCGTAGCCTTTATCTAACCATTGTTTAAGATGGGTGATTTGTTTGGCAAATAATGGGTGGTTGATTGGCAAAAAACCACAATCAGCAAAGCCGAGTTCAAGGGCTTGCTGTTGTATCCATTGTTTAACCTCATCTGTTGAATTAAACAGGGTATGCGTGGCTATTTGTTGACTGCTGGGCATAAGGTAATGTTAAAGGGTTATTTTTATTGCATTTTACCGTAATTTTATAAAAATAGAGATAAAATCACCGTATAATTGAGAGATAAAATATGTTTAAGGTGGTGCTAAAACAAAGCTTTGCTTGCGGTTATGAATTGAAAAAAACATAGCCTGTGTATCAAATATCTTAATATATTGGCAAATCTAAGGGTTTAACACCTGCTTTCTTTTTTAAATGTAGTTGAACCCAATTATAGCTAACCATTTGCCAGATACATAGAATATTTATAAGAGATATTATTATGGGAAAATCAGATATTTTTCAGAAAAAAATGGAAAGTACAGGGATAATAACGGTATTTTCTATGAAATGTTATGTCTTGAATGAAGCTCCTGAAAATATTGAAATTATTTTATTTGAAACAAAAGAACTGGGTTTATTGAGTTTAAATGTTGATATTGATACCGATGAATTGTTTTGGGAGCAGGGTTTACCAAGTGTTTCAGGTTGGGACGAATATAAGGAGATTAAATCGCCATTTTCTTTGGATAGGTATATTGTATTTTTATATTGGAAAATGATGAATAATTTTAACTGTTATGATGGTATCCAGTTTTGTGTGCGTTTAGAAAGTAAAAAATATACTGATTATTCTTATTATCAATTTATGGGTGAAGCATCACAAATTACGTGTAACGAATTTGGTAAGTTTCGAAGTACAAATGAATAACAAAATAAGGAATAACCATGAATAACACGCTACTTTACACCAGTCAACAAATTTACCAGATTGAACAAGACTGGTTTAAAGCGGGTAACCCCAGTTTTGGTTTGATGCAGCAAGCCAGCTGGCAAATGGCAATATGGATTAATAAAAACATAAGTTATAAAAATGCCTGTATATGGACGGGTAGCGGAAACAATGGTGGCGATGGTTGGCTATTGGCTCATTACTTATGTCAATTTGGCTGGCAAGTAACGGTTGTAGAAGTCGCTGAACCAACTACCGAAGACAGCAAACATGCCAAACAAATTGCTTTAAAAGCAAGGTGTCAAACCATTAAATGGCATAAAGAAATGATGAAAGAATCTGCCGTATTTTCGGCAAATGTGCATATTGATGCTTTATTTGGCATTGGGTTAGATAGAGAACCAATGGGAGATTATGCCACTGCCATTGCCCAAGTAAATCAACTCACCTCCCTGCCTGATAAAACTGCGATTGCCGTAGACATTCCAAGTGGATTGGTTTCCAGTACTGGGCAAGTATTTAATGGTGTTGCCATTTGTGCTGACATCACTTTGTGTTTATTGGCAAGTAAGCTTGGTTTATTTATTAAAGATGGTAAAGACTATGCCGGGCAAGTGGTTACATTGCCGCTTATTCCTTTACCGACATCATCAAAAATTAAGCCCACGGCAATCCGCCTCATGCAGGCTTATCCAATTTTGTCTCGTTTATCTAACAGTCATAAAGGCAGTTTTGGGCATGTGTTAGTGGTGGGTGGTAATAAAACTGAGTTTGCAAATGGCATGGGTGGGGCAAGCATTTTAGCGGCAACTGGCGCATTTGCGGTGGGGGCTGGAAAAGTTAGTGTTGCTTGCCATGCAGATTATCATAACGCTGTGCTGGCAAGTAAACCCAATGCCATGGTCGTTGACTTGCATAACCCAAAAGCGTTAGAACCTTTATTTGCGCAAACCGATGTGGTAGCCATTGGTATGGGGTTAGGGCGAGAACAACAGGTACAAAGCTTGTTTGTAAAAAGTGTCGAGTATGCCATGCAAGCAAATTGTAAACTAGTGATAGATGCTGATGGTTTATATCACCTAGCAAGTTTAAAGTTAGAGAGTAACGAGTTGGTTGAAAAGATAAAAATCTATGCAGCCAATCAATTTGTTGCTTTTACACCACACACAGGTGAGATGGCAAGGCTACTCGGTATTAGCAACAAACAAATAGAAGATAACCGGACAGCAGCAGTTGATCAAGCGGTAGCGCAGTTTGGCGGTCATTGGTTGTTAAAAGGTGCAGGTAGTATGGTGTATGAAGATGCGCAAATGTATGTTTGTGATGTGGGCAATGCAGGGATGGCAACTGCTGGTATGGGAGACGTTCTAGCCGGCATACTAGCAGGGTTGCAAGCGCAACATCATTTAACAAGTACGCAAAAAAGTTTAAGACAAGCGGTGCTGATTCATGGTCAAGCTGGGGATGCGCTTGCTAAAAAAGTAGGGGCGTATGGTATGCAAACAGACTATATGGAAATAGAAATTATTAAAATAATGGCTGATTTATCCGCTATTTAGTTTAGATTGTTTGATATTGTGGGCTTGTTTTACAGCATAACAAAAAGTTATTTAGTCCCTTAAGATAATTTTATTGACAAAGTTGCAAGAAAAATAGAATATAGGGGTATATAAATTGGTCAGTAGTTCATATTAATGGACTGCTTGTAACTATCTAAATAAGAGCAAATTACCGTTTGTTGCTTAGCAGATATTACAATGTGGCTATAACAGTAACTTAAAAAAGTAACTTGTTTATGGCGTTGGGCTTATCGGTTGACAGTGACTAATGCAGTATTTTTTTTAAATTGATATTCATCATAAAACTCACCGTAGTTTTTACATCAGTTTTACTTCGTAAATATTGCAATTTTCAATTCTTTCATACCTCATATTTGCCCTAGCACTTTTTTCTTTACTGTATCCACATGATTTTGTAGCAAGCAATCATCAAGTGAATAGTTGTATTTTTGACTTGGTTTTAAATCGTCTATTTTAAGGTGATTAATCTTCCACCAGTTTATTTGCTTACCAATAATGTAAGGGGATTACAGTGACTCAAACTGAACAAACACAACAAAATGACTTGCCAATGTTATCAGGTGCTGAGATGTTGGTGCAGTCTTTAATCGATGAAGGGATAGACTATATCTTTGGTTATCCTGGTGGTGCGGTATTGCACATTTATGATGAGATTTTTAAACAGGATAAAATCGAACATATTTTGGTGCGCCATGAACAAGCCGCAGGGCATATGGCAGATGCATACTCTCGTGTAACAGGGCGTACAGGGGTCGTATTGGCAACTTCAGGTCCTGGTGCAACCAACACAGTAACGGCAATTGCAACAGCATTTACAGATTCAATACCTATGGTGGTTATCACAGGTCAGGTGCCAAGCAGCCTAATTGGTGAAGATGCTTTCCAAGAGTGTGATATGGTTGGTATTTCTCGCCCTGTTGTGAAACATAGTTTCCAGGTTCGAGATCCACGTGATATTCCAACCATCATGAAAAAGGCATTCCACATTGCTGCCTCGGGTCGTCCCGGTCCAGTAGTGGTTGATGTGCCAAAAGATATGACAGCACCAAATGAAAAGTATCCTTATGAATACCCTAATGAGGTTTTTGTTCGTTCTTTTCAGCCGTCAGTTAAAGGGCACGCTGGGCAAATAAAAAAGGCTGTTGATGCACTATTAGCTGCAAAACGCCCTGTGTTGTATTCTGGCGGCGGTGTAATTTTAGGCAATGCACATGAGCAGCTAACTAAGCTTGCTAAATATTTAAATTTACCTGTAACCAATACCTTAATGGGCTTGGGTGCGTACCCTGGTTCTGACCGTCAGTTTTTAGGTATGTTAGGTATGCACGGCACCTATGAAGCCAATATGACCATGCATCATGCTGATGTTATTTTAGCCGTTGGTGCGCGTTTTGATGACCGTGTTACCAATAATGTTAAAAAATTCTGCCCTAATGCAACCGTGATTCATATTGATATTGATCCAACGTCAATTTCTAAAACCATTCATGCACACATCCCAATTGTGGGCGATGTTAAAAATGTATTGAATGAAATGCAGGCAGCGATAGAAGCAAGAGATACAAAGCTTGATGAAAGGGCGTTAGAAGATTGGTGGAACCAAATTGTACAGTGGCGACATCGTCATGGGTTACGTTATGACAATCCTTCTGAAGCATTAATAAAAGCAGGTGAAAATAGCATTAAGCCACAGCATGCGGTTGAAGCATTGTATAAAGTAACCAATGGTAAAGCCATTATTACCAGTGATGTTGGTCAGCACCAAATGTTTGCTGCGTTATATTATAAATATGACGAACCACGTCAGTGGCTAAATTCTGGTGGCTTAGGTACCATGGGTGTTGGTTTGCCATATGCGATGGCAGCTAAGCTTGCTAGTCCAGAAAGAGACGTTGTTTGTATCACGGGCGAGGGTTCTATTCAGATGAATATTCAAGAGCTTTCTACCTGTTTGCAATATGATATCCCTGTTAAAATTTTAAACCTAAATAATGCACAGTTAGGTATGGTTAAGCAATGGCAAGATATGATTTATGAAGGTCGCCATGCCCAATCATACATGAAGTCATTGCCAGACTTTAAAAAACTTGCAGAGAGCTATCACCATGTCGGTATTAAAATAACCGATCCAAACAAGTTAGAAGAGCAACTTGCTGAAGCGATGGCACTTAAAGACAAATTAGTATTTATTGATGTCTATGTCGATAAACATGAGCATGTATACCCAATGCAGGTTGCAGGGCAATCTATGCGTGATATGTGGTTATCAAAAGGGGAGCGCACCTAATGAAACAACAACATTTGATTTCAGTATTGATGGAAAATGAGTCAGGGTCGTTATCTCGAGTAGTTGGCTTATTTTCACAGCGTGGTTATAACATTGAAACCTTAAACGTTGCACCAACAGATGATCCAACGATTTCTCGATTAAACTTAACAACGGTGACCTCGCCAGATAATATAGAACAAATCACTAAGCAGCTAAATAAGCTGGTTGAAGTGATTAAAGTGATTAACTTATCAGATATCCAACACGTTGAGCGTGAGCTTATGCTAATTAAAGTACGAGCTTCTGGCAGTATGCGTGAAGAAATTAAACGCAGTGCCGATATTTTCCGTGCGCAAGTTGTGGATGTATCTGCCAACTTATATAGCATTCAAATAACCGGTGATACCGCTAAATTAGATGCTTTTATTGATATTATTGGTAAAGATAAAGTTTTAGAGGTAGTTCGCTCGGGCATTATTGGCATTGCACGTGGTGAAAAGGTGCTTAATCTTTAGTTTTAAAACTTTAATAAGCAGATAATGATATATCAAGCTTTATGATGGTGCTATAAACTGAGTTTTTTGTGGCATCATGACACTTAGATAACAGGTTTTTTAACCAACTGGCATAATGCCAGAAAACAAATTAACAAAACGGCTGGCTAGTACTCAATTAAGTCAGCATTTAATAAGGAAAGCATAATGAGCTTAAATATTTTTTACGATAAAGACTGTGACCTATCAATCATCCAAGGCAAAAAAGTTGCTATTATTGGTTACGGTTCTCAAGGTCATGCACACGCACTTAACCTTAAAGACTCTGGTGTAGACGTAACGGTCGGTTTGCGCAAAGGTTCTGGCTCTTGGGCAAAAGCAGAAAATGAAGGTTTGAATGTTGCAGAAGTGCCAGAAGCAGTTAAATCTGCTGATGTGGTGATGATTTTAACGCCAGATGAGTTCCAACGTGAATTATATGCAGACGTGATTGAACCAAACATTAAAGAAGGTGCAACGCTCGCATTTGCTCACGGTTTTGCCATCCACTACAACCAAGTAGAGCCACGCAAAGATTTAGACGTTATCATGGTTGCGCCAAAAGCGCCAGGTCACACCGTACGTAGTGAGTTTGTACGTGGTGGTGGTATCCCTGATCTTATCGCAATTTATCAAGATGCCTCTGGTCAAGCAAAACAAGTTGCTTTATCTTATGCGTCTGGTGTTGGTGGCGGTCGCTCTGGTATTATCGAAACAACCTTTAAAGATGAGACAGAAACTGACCTATTTGGTGAGCAAGCGGTACTTTGTGGTGGCGCAGTTGAGCTGGTTAAAATGGGCTTTGAAACTTTAGTTGAAGCCGGTTATGCACCAGAAATGGCATACTTTGAGTGTTTACACGAGCTTAAGTTGATTGTTGACTTAATGTTTGAAGGTGGTATTGCCGACATGAACTACTCAATCAGTAACAATGCCGAATACGGTGAATATGTTACTGGACCTGAAGTTATTAACGAGCAGTCTCGTGAAGCAATGCGCAATGCACTAAAACGTATCCAAGATGGTGAGTACGCGAAGATGTTTATTGCTGAAGGTCAAACTAACTACCCAAGCATGACAGCACGTCGTCGCAACAATGCAGCACATCCAATCGAACAAACTGGCGCTAAATTGCGTGCAATGATGCCTTGGATTGGTAGCAACAAGATTATCGATAAAGCTAAAAACTAAGTTTTAGTTTTTAAGAATCGATAAGCTTCAAGCCGATATCAAACCCCTTACTGTGCTATCATAGTAAGGGGTTTTACGTTGTTTTTTGATGGGGCATGATGCGCTTTAAAACGTGAGCTCTTTTATTTTAATAAATTTACTTTAACGTGGGTGTTCAACAAAAATAGTAAAATTTATTGCTAATAGCGAACACAAAAAATCAAAAAATAACGGCAAAAATAAAATACAGGAAATCACTTTTAAATGTTTCAATTGCAGTTTTTAAATTTCACTTTTTCGGTTACCTCCATTTATATTGCTATGAGTGCATTTGTTGCGATTATTATCTGGATAGAAGGCAGTAAGCTGATATCAACCAAAGGTAAAATGCCAAATTCAACTTGGTTTTATGTTGGGTCTATTTTAGAAACATTATGGTTTTTTGTTTCGGGTACCATATTGTATTTTGTTGAGATGTCACCAATCTATAAAGTAGTGCCTGTTGTGTATATGATATACAGCTTATACGGCTGGGTTTATATCACCCGTCTTATCAGTAACCATGAGTTACCAAACTCTGCAGAAGACATTATCATACCAAAGCCTTATATTGAATATAGCCAAGCATTTGCTATGGTGTTTTTGGTTTTGTGTATTGGTTTGTTGATATTGCCATGGGTTGCACCACAACTAATTTGATAGTATAACTATTTGCTTGTTAGACAGGTTTTTTTTGATAAAAAAATCAAGCGATGGCTTTAAAAATAAGCAAATAAAAAATGACCATATATTCACATAGCCATCTTGACCAAAAGCGACACTCGTCGCATTATATCTATTAATAATAGTTATCTTTTACTTGGTTAAGTGCCTAGTAATTGTTATACTGCTATTGGGTTTTTTTGTAAAATAAACAAAGATAAAAGAGGAACGTATGAAAGCATTAGTCGCTGTAAAGCGTGTGATTGATTATAACGTAAAGGTACGCGTAAAGGCTGATAACTCTGGTGTTGATTTAACAAACACAAAGATGTCTATCAACCCGTTTTGTGAAATTGCTGTAGAAGAAGCAGTTCGATTAAAAGAAGCAGGTATTGTTGACGAAATTATTGTTGCTTCAATTGGTCCTAAAGAATCTCAAGAACAAATCCGTGGCGCGTTGGCACTGGGTGCTGACCGTGGTATCTTAGTTCAAACTGATGAAAAAGCATATCCACTACAAGTTGCAAAAATCTTAAAAGGTATTGCTGATCAAGAAGGTACAGAAGTTGTACTACTTGGTAAACAAGCAATTGATGAAGACAACAACCAAACAGGTCAGATGTTGGCTGCGTTAATGGGTGCTGGTCAGGGTACATTTGCTTCAGAAGTTAAAGTTGCAGATGGTAAAGCAACAGTAACACGTGAAATTGACGGTGGTTTACAAACCGTGGCATTAGATTTGCCAGCCATCATTACGACTGACTTACGCCTAAATGAGCCTCGTTATGCAAAATTGCCTAATATCATGAAAGCTAAGAAAAAGCCACTAGATGAAAAAACACCAGCAGATTATGGTGTAGAAATGGCTTCTAAACTTGAAACAATTAAGGTTGTACCACCAGCAGAACGTCAAGCAGGCATCACTGTTGCTTCTGTTGATGAGTTGATTGATAAGCTAAGAAATGAAGCAAAAGTTATCTAATTCAATCGTTTACTAACCATATTTTAAGGAATAAGAACAATGGCAATTTTAGTATATGCAGAACATGACAATGCCAGTCTTAAAAAGGCAACTTTAAACACCATTACAGCAGCCACTCAAATTGGTGGTGACGTTCACGTATTAGTTGCTGGCTCTGGCTGTGCAGCAGTAGCAGATGAAGCTGCTAAAGTCGTAGGTGTTAGCAAAGTGTTATTAGCAGACAATGCAGCGTATGCAAACCAATTAGCAGAAAACATTTCTTTGCTAGTAAATGAACTAGCGGCTGACTATAGCCACGTAGTTGCACCAGCAACAACCACTGGTAAAAACTTTTTGCCACGTGTTGCCGCATTATCAAATGTTAGCATGATTTCAGACATTACGGCTGTGGTTGACGCAAACACTTTTGACCGCCCAATTTATGCAGGTAATGCAACAGCTACAGTTAAATCTAGCGAAGATAAAATTTTAGTTACTGTCCGTGGTACTGCGTTTGATGCAGCTGCTGCAGAAGGCGGTAGCGCAGCGGTAGAAGCGGTAGCGACAGCAGCTGATTTAGGTAAATCATCATTTGTTGGTGAAGAATTGGCTAAGTCTGACCGTCCAGAACTAACTTCGGCAGAAATCATTGTTTCTGGTGGCCGTGCATTGGCAAGTGGCGAAAACTTTGAAAAAGTGATTGAACCATTAGCAGACAAATTAGGTGCTGCAGTTGGCGCATCACGTGCCGCAGTTGACGCTGGTTTTGTACCAAACGACTTACAGGTTGGTCAAACTGGTAAAGTGGTTGCACCATCATTGTACATTGCATGTGGTATTTCTGGTGCCATCCAGCATTTAGCAGGTATGGGTGATTCTAAGGTGATTGTTGCTATCAACACTGATCCAGAAGCACCAATTGCAAGTGTTGCTGATTACTTCTTAGAAGCTGACTTATTTGAAGCAGTACCTGAGATGACTAGCAAGTTGTAATTAACTTATAATTACATGATGCATGAAGCCCTAACCGATTGGTTAGGGTTTTTTTGTGGCTTGTTATAAGAGCATAAAAAGTAGGAGATAAACGGCAGGATGCAATCCTGACAATATAAAATGAGTTATCAATTGATAATTATAAAAAAAACCACCTAACATTTTGCTAGATGGTCTTTATTTAATAAGAGTGTGATTTTATCCGCACACTTTATTTAGTAGCTCATCTTTATTTAGCAATTGTTTTTCACCATCTTGACGGAAAACGTATTCATATTTGTTTTCTGCCAAATTGCGGTCAGATACAACAATACGGTGTGGGATACCAATTAGTTCTAAATCAGCAAATTTAACACCTGGGCGTTCATTACGATCATCTAAAATAACGTTAATACCTTTGGCTTTTAATTCTTTATATAAAGCAGTAGCGGTATTAATAACCGTCTCTTCTTTAGACTTCATAGGTACAATGGCAACATCAAACGGTGCAATTGAGTCTTGCAACTGGGGTGTTTTTGGCCAAATAATACCGTTGTCATCATGGTTTTGCTCAATACATGCAGCAATGATACGGCTAACACCAATGCCATAACAGCCCATCATCATGGTTGCTGGTTTACCATTTGGATCTTGCACCGTTGCATTTAATGCTTTAGAGTATTTATCACCGAGTTGGAAAATATGTCCAACTTCAATACCGCGTTTAATGCTTAGGGTGCCTTTACCATCTGGTGATGGATCACCTTCAACCACGTTACGAATGTCTACAACGTCAGTAATTTGCGCATCACGCTCCCAGTTCATACCCGTGGTGTGTTTATCTACCACGTTTGCACCGCAAACAAAGTCCGCTAAGGCGGCGGCAGCACGGTCAACATATACAGGTAGCTGATTCACATCAAGTGGGTTAACGCCAATATAGCCTTTAACCAAACCAGCGGCTTTCATTTGTTCTTCTGTTGCCATTTGTAGTGGGGTTGCAACTGCTGCAATTTTTTCTGCCTTCACTTCATTTAAGCTATGATCGCCACGCAAAATTACGGCAACAAGGGGTTGATTAACCACTTCGCCTTCTTCATTTAGCTCTGGTACGCCTTGTACAATAAGGGTTTTAACGGTTTGTGCTAATGGTATGCCTAAATGTTCTGCCACTTGTTCGCACGTTGGCATATTAATGGTATCGACATCGGTTGGAGTTTGAGTTGGCGCAGGGCGTACGTCATGACAGATGGCTTCAGCCAGTTCAATATTTGCTGCAAAGTCTGAGCTGTCAGAAAATACAATATCGTCTTCACCACTGTTTGCCAATACCTGAAACTCATGCGATTCTGAGCCACCAATTGAACCAGTATCTGCCTGTACAGGGCGATATTCTAGCCCCAAACGGTCAAATATGTTGCAATAAGCGCGGTACATATCGTCATAAGTTTGGGCTAAAGATTCTTGATCAATATGAAACGAGTAGGCATCTTTCATGGTGAATTCACGGGCACGCATGATGCCAAAACGTGGGCGGATTTCGTCTCTAAATTTACTTTGAATTTGAAAGAAAGAAATAGGCAATTGTTTATAGCTACGCAGCTCATTACGTGCAATATCGGTGATAACCTCTTCATGCGTAGGACCAAGCACAAAATCACGCTTATGGCGGTCTTTAAAGCGTAAAAGTTCGGCGCCATAATCTTCAAAACGTCCAGACTCCTGCCAAAGCTCGGCAGGTTGTGTCATTGGCATTAATAACTCTTGGCAATTAATGGCTTGCATTTCTTCTCTTACAATGCGCTCTACCTTTTGTAAAACACGCAATCCCATTGGCATCCAAACATATAAACCAGAGGCAAGTTTGCGGATTAAACCAGCACGGAGCATAAGTTGGGCAGATATGACATCGGCATCACTTGGGTTTTCTTTTAATGTTGAGAATAAAAAATTACTGGCTTTCATCGAGTGTTACCTTGTTAAAGCGTTAAAATGATGGTTTTAAAGTTAATCTGACTATGGTATTTAAACTGAACTAAATAAGCAATAGGTTAGCGGTGTATTGTGGCTTATTTCATACTTTTGCATGCGTTAATACGATTTTAGCTTTGTTTAAACTGCTCAATTGCTCTTAATCTTGCTTGCTTATGCTCAACAATGGGCATTGGGTAGTCAGGGTTTGGGTTTTCGGTTAAATATTTACGTAATTTTGCTTCATCATGCAATATGTTGGCAGGCACGTTGGCAAGTTCAGGCAACCATGTTTTGATAAAAATGGCATCTTTATCATGTGTTTTGCTTTGGCTAAATGGGTTCATAATCCTAAAATAGGGTGCCGCATCGGTGCCTGTTGAGGCGCTCCATTGCCAGCCACCATTGTTAGATGCAAAATCACCATCTATGAGCATTTGCATAAAATACTTTTCACCTAAGCGCCAGTCTATTAGCAAATCTTTGGTTAAAAACATGGCAACAATCATCCGTAGGCGGTTGTGCATAAAACCAGTTGCGGTTAAACAACGCATAGCCGCATCAACAATAGGAAAACCAGTTTGCCCAAAACACCAATGGTTAAATTCTGAGGTGTTGTATGACCAAGCAACTTTAGCATCTATGCGTGGGTAAAAGGCTTGATGTTTAATGAGGTTTGGTTTGGCAACCAATTGATGTCGATAAAAGTCTCGCCAAGCTAACTCACTTATCCAACGTAAAATATCGGTACTGTGGTTGGATTTGTCACTGTCGCTACCCTTGTTGCCAATGTTAATAGTATTGCTGGCACTATTTAAGGCTTTATATGCCTGCAAGTAGCAAAGCCTTGGGCTAACTGCTCCAATGGCTAAGTAGGGTGATAGCCCACTGGTTTGATTAGCCGCAGGGGCGTCTCTGGCAATGTCATAACTTAAGATATCTTGGTTAATAAATTGATCAAGGCGATGGCAGGCGTTTACTTCTCCTGCAGGGAACTCACTTTTACAATTGGCGAGCAGTTGTTGGCTATCTATGTTGTGGCTGCTATTAAATTGTTTTTGTAAATCTAAATTTGAACCTAAAATTTTATTGAGCCAGCTTTGTTGGTATGATTTTAAAGTTGGCTGGGTAGTATCTTCCAGTTTATTTAAAAGCTTGTTTAAAGTTTGCTGCGTGGCTTGTTGCTTGTTAGATAACTGTACAGTTGGCTCAATATGCGCAAGGCTAGGTTTGTTTAGCTCTAATTGTTGTAACCAACGTTTATAAAATGGCGTAAATACTTTATACATTTGCCCATCTTGAGTGAGCACGGCGTTAGGTGGCAAAATACATTGGTCATGAAACAGCTTAAAATCAATATTTAATGCAGTAAGGTGGTTGCCAATATTTTGGTCACGTTGTATCTCGTTTAGCTCATATTCTTGATTAGCAAAAACCTGTTGTATACCTTGTTGTTGACAATAATCTACTAACTTTTTAGTACAGTCATCAAAGTTTTGTTCTACTAAAACGGTTAGTTGAATCTCAAATTGTAAGTACAATAATCGTGTTAGCTCTGTTAATGTCCGCAAGATTAAATCCACTTGCGTTAATGCCATGTTATGCTCAAGCCATTGGTTTGGGGTAATAAAAAAAATGGCAGATACTTTGGCATCATGTTGGCTGGCCAGTTGGCATAGCTCACTTAATGCAGTGTTGTCATGAATACGCAAATCACGCCTAAACCACATTAGGTAGTGTGGCTGGGTAACAGCGGTTGTTGGCATTGTTGCGTTAGGGCTAGAGTATGAGTATTTGGTGGCAGCTTGCATGGCGCTCTATTTTATAAAATCTGTACTGATTGTCTCGTGATGTAACGGAAAATCAACAAAGTTTGAGTAAGTTTGACGATCGGCAAAGTAGTGACGTAAGGAACGGATGCTAGAGTCAAAAGCCATCTCATCCCAAGGTATTTCATCTTCTGTAAAAAGTTGGCATTCTAAGCTTTCAGAACCTGCACCAAAATTGCCATCTTGTAAATTTGCCAGATATAACATATAGACTTGCCCAATGATGGGGATGTCATAAATACAGTACAGTTTTAAGTTGGTGGCGGTGGCTTCGGCTTCTTCTAAGGTTTCTCTTTTTGCACCTTGCTCAACGGTTTCTCCAATTTCCATAAAACCGGCAGGAATGGTCCATAATCCGTATTGTGGTTCGATTGCTCTTTTACAAAGCAAAACTTTATCTTCATGCACAACAACCGCACCACAAATAATGTTGGGGTTTTGGTAATGGATGTAGCCACAGTGGTCGCAAACAATCCGTTTTCGGTTATCACCTTCGGGTATTTTTAGTGCCGCTTTATTGCCACACTTTAAGCAAAACGTCATTTGTCTTTCCTCAAGTTCATGACTCATTATACCTGAATAGTTATTGAATAATAGGGTGGTTTTTTTTATAGTGATTGAATAATAACTAAAAGGTTTAAACCATGATTAACAACAATCAGCACGAGAAGGACTTTTATCAAACCTTGCCAAAAAATCAGTATAAGACGTTGATGGCAGGGGCAATAGACGAAAGCGCAAATTTACCAAAGCCATCAAAGCCAGTTATTAAAAGTGTTTTGTTAAAACAGCTGATGAGCCGATTGCAAGTGGGCATAGACTCAGAGCAGGCGTTATGTCATCAATTGAATCATGAGCAAATCCATAATGCTTCGGTTTTGCTTGCCATTACAAATGAGCCACACCCCAAATTAATGTTAACAAGGCGAGCTAGCCACATTAAAGCACATGCAGGCGAGGTTGCCTTGGCTGGTGGTAAGTATGAAGACGAAGATGGTAATAATGTGATTACGGCACTGCGAGAAAGTTATGAAGAAACCTTGCTTGACCCAAATAAGGCATATATTGTCGGGCAATTGCCAAGCAGACGCTCCAAAGCAGGGCTATCGGTTAAACCCATTGTGGCTATTGTTGAGCCAAACCAAAAATTAGTGCCAGAAGTGGGAGAGATCGCCAAAATATTTTGGGCGGATTTAAATTGGCTGATTGATGCTCATACGCAAGAATATAGGGTTGAAACGATATTTAATGGTAAACCAACCACTTTTTTAACACCAAGCTGGCAAGTAGCGGGAGAAACCGTTTGGGGATTAACTGGGCGGATTATTGCTAGCATGTTAGACATTGGTTTTGACAGGCAGCTTGATTGGTATTATAAGCTGGTGGATTAGTGGCATTGGTAATAAAAAAGACTGGTTTGTAATAAGCCAGTCTTTTTTAATTAGCGTAAATTTTTTAACACCAAACGGTTTGTCTTTTAGCTTATCTTTCACGTACTGGTTGGGTTAGTTTAGCCAGTTCATCAGGTGATGACCATAAACCCTCTAAATCATAAAACTCACGTGCGGCAGGGGTCATAACATGGACCACAACCGACCCTAAATCAACCAAAAGCCAGTCGTTACCTTTTTCACCTTTACGGTTTAATGGGCTGAAACCTGCTTTTTTTGCTTCAACAGCCACATGGTCACTCAGTGCCTTTACATGGCGGATAGAAGTGGCATCTGCAATCACCATGTATTCGGTAACTTCTGTTAGTTTTGCAACATCTATTACGGTAATGTTTTTTGCTTTTACATCTTCTAAAGACTCTTGCACAAGGTTTAGGCAAGCCTGAATACGGTCAGTTGGGTTGGTCATAAGTGTGAGTTCTCGATATTTTTTATGTGTTGCTCATTTTAGCATATAAAGGCTTATCTGCTAAATAGGCATGTTTGATGAGAGATAAAAGTGTCAGGTTGACAGCCCAGGGCAAACAAAGTTTATTTTTTGTTTACCTTGAGCTTATCAAATGGTTGCCATGCAAATAAGATGATGGCGTTAAGCTTTTATAAAAAATTAAAGCTCATCACTGTTTGCCTGAATCGCCGTTAGCGCAATGGTATAAACAATGTCATCTACCAAAGCACCACGTGACAAATCATTCACAGGTTTGTTTAAGCCTTGCAGCATTGGTCCTACACTCACAACATTGGCACTACGTTGAACTGCTTTATAAGTTGTGTTACCAGTGTTTAAGTCAGGGAAGATAAACACGTTTGCTTGCCCTGCAACAGGTGAGTTAGGTGCTTTTTTGGCGCCAACGCTCTTAACTGATGCGGCATCATACTGTAGTGGACCATCTACCAATAAGTTAGGCGCGCGTTGTTTGACAATTTCAGTCGCTTTGGCAACTTTATCCACATCTGCACCACTGCCTGAGGTACCAGTAGAGTAACTAATCATAGCAACTTTTGGTTCAATACCAAAAGCTTTTGCTGATGCTGCTGATTGGATGGCAATTTCGGCAAGTTCTTCTGCATTTGGGTCTGGGTTAATAGCACAGTCACCATAAACGACAACTTGCTCTGGCAATAGCATAAAGAAGATAGACGAAACCAATGAATAATCTGGTGAGGTTTTAATCAACTGAAATGCAGGACGAACCGTGTTTGCAGTTGTATGCACCGCACCAGAAACCAAGCCGTCAACTTCACCTTGATACAACATCATTGTACCAACAACCACACTGTCTTTTAACTGTGCTGCGGCACCGTTAGCATCCAGTTTGCCTTTACGTCGTGCTACCATGCCATCAATGTAGTCGGCAGCGATGCTCGTTGGATCGATAATTTGAATATCGTCTGGCAGTTTGATACCACGTTGTTTTGCCACTTCTTCCACATCGTCACGTTTTGCAAGTAAGATGCAGTCAGCAATTCCTCGGCTTTGGCAAATGCTTGCTGCTTCAATAGTGCGTGGTTCATCGCCTTCTGGCAATACGATACGCATTTTTTTAGCTTGTGCCTTTTTCACCACTTGATGACGGAAAGCAGAAGGCGATAGGCGAGGGCTGTGCCCTTTGCTAAAGTGTTCTTTAATCCAATCTAAGTCTAGATGTGCTGCAACAAAACGAGAGACTTCTTCTGCACGAGCAGTGTCATCACTTGGAACTTCTTTGTTGATATCGCTAAGGTTTTGAACCGTTTGGTAGCTATCGGTTTCTACCTGCATGACGGGCATTCCCGTTTTTTTGGCAGGTCGGCAAAGCTCAAATACTGTGTCGCTTGGGGTAATACCCCCAGTTAAAATGATGCCAGCCATTGGCACACCATTCATCGATGCCAATGCCGTTGCAATTAAGATATCATCTCTGTCGCCAGGCGTTACTAATAAAGAACCAGGGCTAAATACGTGGCTAATGTTAGAGACGGTTTGAGCGGTTAACAAGGTGTTTTTAACACGGCGGTTTTTAGCATCGCCTTCGTTAATCCAAGTTGCGCCAAGTGCCTGACCAATATCCCAAGTACGAGGGATAGATAGGGTATCACTGTGAGGTACCACGCCAATTAAATGAAACTTATCTGTTTCAAATGCCGGTGATGACTTTTTAACAGAGTTAATAAAGTCATCGGTTAGCGTTAAATTGGCTTTGCCAGGGGCAACGGGCTGATTAGCAAATGTGTTTTCTACATTTTGTACACGCATTAAAATTGTGCCTAATGTCCGTTCATCTGATACGCCACCAAACTCGTTTGTGGTTACATCCAGTTTGTCTGCCAAAGCTTCTGGATCTTCTAAATCTGCCGTACTAACAAGAATAATTTGAGCATCTAGTGCATAGGCAAGTGCTTGGTTTACTTGAGTTGCGTATGGGGTTTCTGCTGTTGCAACCAGCCCTTCACAAACAATAACGTCGTGCATATCGGTTAGAGTTTGGTGATTTGCAACCACCTCTTCCATCAAGTCATCTAGGTTATCATCGCCAATCATGCGTTCAACACGCTGGCGGCTAATTGATTTTGGTGAAACGATATTAAATACTTGTTTTGCTAAAATACCAGTGCGGCTGTGTGCCGCTTTTTTGTTGTCGGTTATCGAGCGGTCAGATTGCAAAAATGGTTTAATAAAACCAGCTTTTAATCCTGCATAATCTAACGCTTTTATTAAGCCGAGGCTCGCAGAGGTTAGCCCGATGCCTTTTTCGGTTGGAACGAGTAAAATAGTACGCATTTTATTTTCCTATTGATTTTATTTGTTGTTAGATTTATTTTTTAGCCAAAACTTCGGTGGTTTCTTGAGCAATGCGATACTCTTCATCGGTTGGCACAACCCATAGCTCAAGCTTGCTCTCAGCATTGTGGAAGCTGCCTTCTTCACCACGGATAAGTTTGGCATTTGCTTCAGCGTTCATGCTAATGCCAAAGTGGCGCAATTGGTTGATGATTTGTTCACGTGCTTCTGCACCATTTTCGCCAATACCGCCAGTAAATACAATGCCAGTAAATTCTGGTAAGGCACAGCTTAGGCTGGCAATGTATTTAGCAATTCGGTAACAAAACATGTCCAGTGCCAGTTTTGCATCTGCTTGTGATGGGTGGTTGTCATCTGCGGCAGCTTCTTCAATGGCACGCATGTCACTCGAAACACCTGACACCCCTAAAAAGCCACTTTTTTTGTTAAGCATGGTGTCAATCTCTTCTATGCTCCAACCTTTGGTACGGTTTAGGTGGGCATGTAAGCTTGGGTCAACATCGCCGCTGCGTGTTCCCATCATTAAGCCTTCAAGTGGTGTTAACCCCATGCTTGAGTCCATGCTTTTGCCATCATAAACGCTAGTTGCAGAGCAACCATTGCCTAAGTGGGCAGTAATCCAACCTTTGGTGCTGGTATTACCTTGTGCTGTGCTTAACTTGCTTGCACGGTCAGATACATAAGCATGTGATGTGCCATGAAAGCCATAACGGCGTATTTTATCTTCTTCATACAAGTTTTTAGGGATTGCATAGCGGAAGGCAACTTCTGGCATGGTTTGATGAAATGCGGTATCAAACACCACCACTTGGGGTAGGTCTGGATATACTTCCGCTACGGCCTCAATACCCAATACATTGGCAGGGTTGTGTAGTGGTGCTAGTGCTGATAGTTCTTTAATGGCTGCTAACACTTCTGGCGTAACTTGCTGTGCTTTAGAAAACTCGCTACCGCCATGGACAGTACGGTGACCAACAGCAACAGGCTTATGTTCTTCAAGTAGACTTAATACTTTAGTCAACGCTTGTTTGTGGTCGGCATTTGGTAAATCAATCGTTTGTTTTTCGCCTGCTTCATTTTTGTGTTTAATTTTTGCAGTTTCTAAACCTAGTCCTTCTGCTAGGCCTTCAATACGAGTGCTGTTATCTTCACTAATTAATGCATATTTAAGTGATGAAGATCCACAGTTTAAAACTAAAGTTGGGTTGGTTAAAGGCATATTTGCTCCCTTTTAAAAAGGCTATTATTTTTTGCATGAAAAAAACAAAAAGGGTCTGTACGTATTGCGCACAAACCCTTTCCATCTGTAAATAATTATAGCTGCTATTTTATCATGTTTTAGTGGTTTTTTTAATAAAAAAACACTTTGTAACAGTTGTAAAAATGCTAACGTATTTTTTTGATATCTTTCTGGCTTAATGGGGTCGTATCAATTGCTAAAAGTTTGCTAGCTAATATTTATTGATGCCAATTTTTTGGGTTTGGGTTACAATGGCAAACCTATTTAACTTAAATTTATATAAAGATATAGATTTAAAACTTTCATGTGTTTTAAGATATGCTTTAAATGTTAATAAATTGGCTTAGGCTGGATATAAAATGATGAATATTAAAGTGTTGGTTTGTTCGGTGGCGTGTGTGTTCATGTTAAGTGCCTGTGGGCAAAAAGGCGACTTGTATTTACCTAATACCAATCAGACCATTGACAAAACCACTAACGGTAGCCAAGCTGGGCATGAAAAAGATGACTTTTTAGTGCCAGAAATTAAAAAACGCATTGAAGATATGCAAAACAACCCAAATGATTTTTAATTGTCAGAGATTTTTATGACCCAAATCAAAACGTTAATACAAAATGATGGCGATGTCGCAATGCACATCAACCCAAAAGCTTTAACCAACTGTTTACCACAAATTGACTATCACAATGGTGAGTTGTATATCGAGCAAGTGGCTGTAAAAGATATTGCAACACAATATGGTACGCCTTGCTATGTATATTCTCGTTCTGCAATGGTAGATGCCTATCGCCAATATACCAAAGCGTTGGCAGAGGTTGACCATCAAGTTTGTTATGCGGTAAAAGCCAACTCAAACCTTGCCGTGCTGAGCACCTTAGCTAAAGAGGGTGCTGGGTTTGATATTGTTTCAATTGGAGAGTTAGCAAGAGTTTTGGCAGCTGGAGGCGATGCTAAAAAAGTGGTTTATTCTGGGGTAGGCAAAACCAATCAGGATATTGAATATGCTTTAGAAAAAGGCGTTGGTTGCTTTAATGTTGAATCGGTTGCCGAGCTGAGTACCATTAATGACGTTGCCAAAAAGCTTGATAAACTGGCAAATATCTCTTTACGTGTTAATCCTAATGTGGATGCAAAAACACACCCTTATATCTCGACTGGGCTTAAAGACAATAAGTTTGGTATTACGCATGAACAAGCGGTCGACACCTATAAGACGGCTCAGCAGCTTAGCCATCTTAACATTGTTGGTATAGACTGCCATATTGGTTCACAACTGACCCAAACTGAGCCATTTGTTGCCGCTTTAGACAAACTGATTGAGTTAATTGATGAGTTAACTCAAAACGGTATCACACTTAAACACATAGACCTTGGTGGTGGTTTGGGTGTGCAATACATTGATGAGCAAGTAGACTCGATTGCCGAGCTTATTGCGCTGATTGTGCCAAAAGTTAAACAGTTGGGTTTACAGCTGATGCTAGAGCCTGGGCGTAGTATTGTTGCAAATGCTGGTGTTTTGTTAACCAAAGTGGATGTACTAAAACCGAGTGAGCATAAAAACTTTGCTATTGTAGATGCGGCTATGAACGATTTAATCCGCCCAGCACTGTATCAGGCAGAAATGGCAATGATTCCAACCAAATTAAACCCAGCTACGCTAAGTGAAGAGAACGCTGTAGCAAACAAAAGTTGGGATATCGTTGGTGCTGTGTGTGAGACGGGTGACTTTTTAGCTAAAAACCGCCTACTTAACTTGCAAAAAGGTGATGTACTGGCAATGACGGGTGCCGGTGCCTATGGCTTTACTATGAGTAGCAACTATAATACCCGCACACGCGCTGCTGAGGTTATGATTCAAGGTAGTGAACATAAAGTTGTGCGTAAGCGTGAATGTATTGAACAGCTTTTTGCGAACGAAGTTGTCTGGTAAGTCTGCAAATTTAATCGTCCGAATTTAAATAAAACCTCATTTGGCAATAGTTAAATGAGGTTTTTTATCAACTGCCTCAAACTATTTGACATCAGGTTATCATTAAGCACAATAGCATGATAAGATAGCACTATAAACAAAGATTATAAGGGACAACCATGTTAATAGAATTTACTAAAATGCACGGACTGGGCAATGACTTTATGGTGATTGACCTGGTTACTCAGCGATTAGATTTAACACCAGAATTAATAAAATTGCTAGCCGATCGTAATTTGGGTGTAGGGTTTGACCAATTGTTAGTGGTAGAGCCACCAAGCAGACCGGATGTAGATTTTAGATACCGTATTTATAATGCCAATGGTGGCGAAGTGGAGCAATGTGGAAATGGTGCAAGATGCTTTGCCAGGTTTGTACAGGCACGTAAACTGACTTTTAAACAACGCCTAAATGTAGAAACAGCTGGTGGAGTGATTAGCTTAAGCACAGACCAGTATGGATGGGTGCAGGCAGATATGGGCAAACCAAAATTTGAACCAGAAGAAATACCGTTTGCACCTAAGGCGATTACTAAAATCCAAAATGCTTATAATTTAGATGTCAATGGTAAACCAGTACGTCTTTATGTTGCAAATATGGGTAACCCACATGCGGTAATTAAAGTAGATGACATTTTAGAAGCCGATGTAGAAGAGTTGGGTAAAGCGATTGAATCGCACGAAGCCTTCCCTGAAAATGTGAATGTAGGTTTTGTGCAAGTCATGAACCAACGTCATATCCGTTTAAGAGTTTATGAGCGTGGGGTAGGTGAAACGCAAGCTTGTGGTACAGGGGCATGTGCTGCCGTTGCCGTTGGCGTGCGTGAAGGCTGGTTAGATGAAGGCGAAGAAGTACGCGCACAATTGTATGGTGGTA
Source organism: Psychrobacter sp. HD31 (assembly GCF_051097895.1). GTDB lineage: Bacteria > Pseudomonadota > Gammaproteobacteria > Pseudomonadales > Moraxellaceae > Psychrobacter. Next base: position 989,965 of record NZ_CP142525.1, on the reverse strand, counting down.
GCTTATTGATTAAATGGCAAGATGGCTATAGCGTTATGATGACAGGACCAGCATCGTTTGTGTTTGAAGGGGTATTTAGCCCAGATGGTTTAATGGCACAGGCAGGTATTAAACCAGCGCAACCTCAACCGCAGGCGTAATTTGCCATTAGTTTTCCTCCCAATATTAATAATGTTAATAAAAAAATTATTATGTTTTAAAAAGTGGTCGTGAGCCGGTGTTCACGGCTTTTTTTAAATAAACCTAGCAATTAAGCGACACCCTTTTATGAGTGAACAAACACAGCCAGCTACTTTATCTGCAAATCTTGCTTTGCCAATTAATCAGTGGCAAGGTGCGTTGATGGTGCAAAATTTTTCATCTCATACATTGCAAGCATATAAGCTTGCTGTCACCCATTTAGCTCAGTTTTTAGAGCGTCAAAGTCTAACAAAAACGCTTAATTGGGCACAATGCGATAAACGTTTGTTGTCTCGTCATATTAGTAATCGGTTAGAAGTTGATGCGCTCTCTATTGCCAGTGTTCAGCAGGAGCTATCTGCCATTCGTCAGTTTTATGCGTATTTGATTGAACAAGGGCAAGCAAAGATTAATCCAACAACGGGTTATCAGCTGAAACAACCCGCAAGGGCTTTACCAAATATTGCTGATATTGATGTGTTAACCCAGTTATTAGAGCAACCGCTGCCAGAAGACCCAGAACAAGCAAGGTTGTGGATACGTGATAAGGCAATGTTTGAGTTGCTATATGGCAGCGGTTTACGAGTAAGCGAGTTGGTGGCGATAGATGTGACGGACATTGATGTTAGCCAAAAGCAGGTGCGTGTGGTGGGTAAGGGTAATAAAACCCGTATTGTACCAATGACACAAAAGTCGATACAGGCAATTGAGATGTATTTGCCCCATCGTTACTTGTGGGTAGAGCAAGCGGATATGGCATTATTTATTAGCGAAAAGCTTGGCACAAGGCTTTCGACGCGTGCCGTACAGCAAAGGCTAAAAGTGTGTGCTAAGCGTGCTGGCATTGCTCAAAATTTGCATCCACATTTGCTTAGGCATTGTTTTGCTTCGCATATGTTATCTGGTAGTGGTGATTTGCGAGCAGTACAGGAGATGTTAGGGCATAGTGATATTAGCACAACGCAAATTTATACACAGGTTGATTTTGAGCGATTAACGCAGATTTATGATAATAGCCACCCTAGGTCTAGAATGGCTGCAAAACAGACCAAAGATAAGCGGTATTAACGCTTTTTTATTTGGTTGTTTAAGGATAAATAGAAGAAGTGGATTTTATCAAAACTTAGGCTAAGCTAACCGATGGCAATTAAAAATGGGTAGTTTTTCTCGCACTTCACCTTGGTAAACACTATCAAAAGGCGCAAAAACCAACTCATAGCCTTTATCTGGCTCAACATCACAGCTATTGTGCGTGCTTAACACTTGCCCATTGGCATTTACAATTGTACTATGCCCCCAAGTTTCTCTTGTTGATCCATCAGCATAAGCGTGTTTACCACCCTGAGTTGCACCAACTACCAGACATTGGCTATCCAATGCCCTCGCTTGCAGCAACATTTGCCAATGTACTTTGCCAGTTTGGTAAGTAAATGCGGCTGGTACTGTTAAAATATTTGCTCCAGCTTGACGATAGTTTTGGGCAAGGGCAGGGAATCGTAAATCAAAACAAACCATCATGCCTAAATGATACACTTTTTGTTGTAACTTGATGGCGGCAACAACGGTTTGGGTCCCACCCTCAAAAGTTAGTCCCTCATCATAACTGCCGTGGTTATCATTTACCATGGCTTTAAACAAATGTATTTTGTCATAACGGGCGACTTGTGTGCCATCGGGTGCAAAAAGCAAACTGGTTTGTCGTAGTTTATCATCAGCTACTTTTATTTGATTTGGGCGGTAAGGGCAGGGTAGTGTCCCAGCTAATAAGTACAGCTGTTGAGTATTAGCAAGGTTAGCTAAATAATCGGATATCTCATCAAAACGTTCAGCTGTTTGGCGTTGCCTGCCCATGCTGGCAAAATTTTCTGGTAAAACCACAAGGCTGGCATTGTTAAGCTTGGCTTGCTCAATAGCCCTCGCTGCCACAGCAAGGTTTGCATCAACATCTTGTTGTGAGTTCATTTGCACGCTGCAAATAATAGGTGCTGAATTGGTCACTGTGCTATTCCTGTTATTGATTAAAGGTTTTATTGTCGCTTTTATCAAGTTTAGCGATAAAGAAAAACCTTAGCAAGGGGGTATACCATGCTTTGGTTGATTAGGCTATTTAGATTCGCCATAGGCTTTTTTATGATTTTGTTGATTATTTATATGATAAACTACTTTGATGATTTTAATTGATGTAAATGTTTAATACTTTGGAGTAACAACAATGGCAGAATTTTTAACCGATGCTTGGTTTGACATGGTAACGAAACAAACAAATGAGTTTGGTGATTTAAATTTAACACCTGCCATGCAAAATATACATTTAAATGTACAGGTGAATGATGCAAATTGTGATACTGGCTTGTGCTTTAAACATGGTGAGATCCATAAAGGTATTGATGAGTCAGCAGAGACTACGGTTGTTTTGCCACTTCAACTGCTAGTTTCTATTATCAAAAAAATGGATACAGGTATGGCAATGCAAGCTTTTATTGAAGGAGACATTAAAGTTTTAGGCGATATGTCGCAGCTGATGGCATTGCGTATGGCACGAGTAAGTGATGAACAAAAAGAATTGCTGACGGGTATTTTATTAAAGACTAACTTGGTTGGTTAAAGCGTTTTAAAAGACTTGAATAAATAAAGCGTTAAAAATAATAAAAAGGTAGGAAAGGGGGTTGGCTAATGTGTTGTTTGAAAAACATTAGCCAATTAACCATGAAACCAAAAAATCATTAGTATTAAACCAGATAAAAAGAACAAAGCAGGTTTAATAACATGCCAAGGTAAGCTGGCAATTGCATTGGCATGAGCTGCTGGACGTTTGACAAATGGCTGGCTGTTAGTCATTAATTCATCTGCCTCTGCCGTTTTATTAGCAGAATCAGATGCGACTAAAAACTCTTTGTCAGAAAGCTTAACCGTTTTGGTAAGCTCTTTACTTAATTTTACGTCTGTATCGAGATGAATGTACTTCATAGTCTTATCTTAATAACCTTATAGGTTAGACTGTAAATGAAACGATTTAATCACTTTGTGTTTGCGCATAAATAGCGGCTTGTAGCCAAATATTGGCTTGTATATAATCTTGCACTTTTATGGCTTGATTTTGTTCATTACTAATTGCAGCAATACGCACAACCAGTGGATCTGCATCTGGTTCACGCAAAATTACCACATCAAACAAAATGATGTCTTTTCCATAAAACTTACTGTTTTGTTTACCCAGCACTTGCCCTTGGCACCATGCCTCGTCTTCTTGTCCTAGAGTGTCGCCAAACAAATAGGCACACATATTACCAAGATTAATTTCTACAGGTGCAAGCGGTTCGTCGGTATCTGGCTCCCAGTTTTGGATTTGTTCCTGAATATCTGTAGGAACTTCTCCATTATTGGCAGCCACAATATCATTAAAAGCACGATGATAACGGATTGCCTGTTGGTCATCTACCAAAATTACTTCATCTTGTTTGCTAGAAGTAATGTTATAAGCCCAAGCACTAAAGTTAACAAAGTATGAGACATTTTGCTCATAAGCGTTGTTATTTACTGTATAAAGCTGGTCATAGGCATATAAAATTGTGCCATCTTTACTACGTAGTCTTAATACGGCATCTGCTGTTTCTTCACATATCACCACACGCTCAATGACACAATTTGTACCATATGGGCTATTAACAGCCGGAAATGCAGTTAGCAATTCTTGTGGTTTGCCATCTTTAAGCGACAAAACTTGGTTGATATGCGCATCACCATTTTCTGCAATTAACAAATAGTCAGGTTGCTGATTGTTTTTTGTTTGCAGTCCCGTTGGGATAACTGCATTTTCAATCATCTGCTGTAACCAGTTTGGTACATCCTCTGCTGTATTCTCTGTTAAAATAAGCCAGTGATCAGCATGTCCGGCACATTTTTCAGCACTGAGTCTGATTTTTGTGGGGGCAGTCCCCTGATTGTTTTTTGTCATTGTCATGAAAACTATGTTGCCTTTATTAATGCAACCATTAAAAATGTAAGTGTTACAAATTGGCAAAAATAGAGTTGTCTAAAAAATAGTCACTCATTGTTTTATGCCACAATTAATAAAAAGTGAAAATTTATCCACAATTGCTTGCAATGCCTTACAGGATACAGTATTTGAGTAAGTGTGCAACCCATTAGTGGGGTTTTTTACATATTTAGTTACAAATTAGCCTTGATTTTGCCACTTTTTTTGCATTTTTGTGATTTTTATGGCAAATAAATTGGCTTTTATGTCAAAATAGGCATTCGTTGTCATCTGCTGTATAGGTGAATCTATATAGCTATTTTATGGTTATCCACAAATATATCCACAGCTTTTTTTGTGGTAAAAAGTATCATGTTTTTAAATAATTTTGATTGTTTTGATGGCAAATATAACTAAAGTTGACATTATGTTGACATCAATTGAGAAGTTTTTATGTTTCGTCCTTTAGCTCTATTTATTGGTTTAAGATATACACGTGCTGAACGAAGTAATCGTTTTATCTCCTTTATTTCTTTAATTTCTATCATTGGTTTAACGCTAGGTGTTGCGGTGTTAATAACCGTTTTATCAGTGATGAATGGTTTTGATAGAGAAATTAAAAGCCGGATTTTGGGCATGATACCTCAGGCAACGGTTACCTCAACTCAAATTATCCCTGATTGGGAACCATTGGCAAACCAAATCAAACAAGATCCCGAAGTAAGTGAAGTTGCCCCTTTTATACAGCTACAAGGCATGCTGACTTCTAATGGGCAGGTGTCAGGCATTATGGTTTCTGGTGTTGTCCCAGAATATGAACAAAAAGTATCTATCATTGGCGAGCACATGGTAGAAGGCAGCCTAGATAAACTACAAGCAGGGGATTTTGGGATTGTATTGGGGGTTGACCTAGCGGATTTAATGGGGGTTGATGTGGGTGATAAAATCACTTTGGTTTTGCCAGAGGCTTCTCCTTCACCTGCGGGCATCATACCAAGATTTAAACGCTTTACTTTGGTGGGCACTTATGACATTAGTAAAGAAGTAAATAGCCTGATGGCATACATACCCATGCATGATGCTGCCAAACTATTAAGGCTGCCTGATGGCGCACAGGGTATACGCATGAAGGTTGATAACATTTTTGCAGCACCAAAAGTATCAAAAGCAGCCACACAAGTTGCACCAGAAAGGCTCTATCCAACCGACTGGACACAAACACATGGCAATTTGTTTAGTGCGATTCAGATGGAAAAAGCCATGATTGGCTTGCTGCTATTTTTAATTGTTATTGTTGCCGCTTTTAATATTGTATCTAGCCTTGTGATGATGGTAACTGACAAAAAGTCTGACGTTGCCATTTTAAAAACTTTTGGCGCAACACCAAAACTGATTATGAATGTGTTTGTGGTGCAAGGTATGATTATTGGGGTGATTGGTACGGTACTTGGTACAATTATTGGCGTGACCTTTGCCTTATCAATCAGTAGTGTGCTTGGCTATATCAATGATGCGTTTAATTTGCATTTATTTGATGTATATCCTGTTAATTATTTACCATCTTATGTAAAAGTGAGTGATGTGCTGATTATCGTATCGGCTTCTTTCTTACTTAGTTTTTTAATGACTATTTATCCTGCTCGCAGGGCAGCTAAAATTCAGCCTGCGCAAACGCTGCGATATGAATAAGTGTTAAGCATAACTAATTAACAAGTAAGGATTTAAAAATGATAAAACAGCAAACCCAAAATAATAAAGAAATACTACGTGCTAAAAACATCAGTAAAGTTTACAGCGAAGGCAAAATCAGTACCCAAGTTTTGCAGGATTTAGATGTGAGTATTAATGAAGGTGAACGGGTAGCGATAGTTGGCACCAGTGGTTCGGGTAAAAGCACCTTATTGCATTTATTGGGGGGATTGGATACACCAACCAAAGGAGAAGTTTGGCTAAAAGGTGAGCTTTTAAACAAAATGGATGAAACACAAAGAGGCGAAATGCGTAACAAGCATTTAGGTTTTATCTATCAGTTTCATCATCTTTTGGCAGAGTTTTCTGCCATAGAAAATGTGGCTATGCCATTGTTAATGCGCCCAGCGGTTAAAATTGATGATGCCAAAAACCAAGCTGTCGAACTGTTAAAAAAAGTGGGGTTAGGGCATCGTTTAGAGCATAGACCTGGAGAGCTTTCTGGTGGTGAACGACAACGTGTTGCCATTGCCCGTGCCTTGGTAACAAAACCCGCATTAGTACTGGCAGATGAGCCAACAGGTAATTTAGATCATGAAAATGCGCAAAGTGTGTTTGAGCTTTTATCAGAGTTACAGACCAGTTTTGGTATGGGGCTATTGATGGTGACACATGATCGTAATTTGGCAAAAATGGCAGACAGGCAATTAGTGCTTAAAAGTGGGCAGTGGGAGGCATAGTTTTTTGCCAATAAGCTACTAAAAGGGTTGCATAAAAAGACATTTTTATGCAACTTTTTAAGATTTTATAATCGTTCATTAATGGTTATTTTAACCATGACGCCCATATCGTTACAGTTTTCAATCTCTACATTTAGCCCATGAAGTTCGGCAACTCTATCCACAATCGACAGACCTAAACCACTGCCAGTATGTGTTTGCCCCGCTGGGCGGAAGAACCGTTCTCGAATGCGAGTTAAATGCTCTTTGCTGATGCCGTTTCCATAGTCACGAATACTTATGTAATGGGCTGCTAATGTGAGCTCGATATGTTTTTTTGTAACCGTTTTGTCACTTGCGCCGTAACAAATGGCATTTTCAAGTAAATTTCTAAACATAAGAACTAACAGCACTGGATTGCCACCTTCTGCCATGGGTAGGATATGACTTTCATCTTTTGTATGTATATGACGTTGCAATTTTACGCCGTGGTTTCGTGCAAGACGGCTAACACTTTGCAGGGCTTGCTCGCTGATGGATAACCAGTTAATGGGCTGTTTTTTAATCTTATTTAGGCTATTTGATGCGCTGGCATCATCCAATTTGGTTAATGTAAGCAGCTGCTCTATCAAATGTGAAGAACGATCAGCAGTTTTTTGAATGCGCTGAGCAGATTGTAGCGCTTCTAATGTAGACTCGTTGCTATGGTGAGTATCTGCCTCAGCAATTAACCCTTGTTGTAGATGATGTTGTAATTCATTGGCTTGTATTTTAATGGCTGTGATGGGCGTTTTTAGCTCATGTGACGCTTCTGCCGTAAAGCGTTTTTGTTTATCTATGCCATCGGCAACTTTAATGAACAGTTGATTGAGTGCCTTTGTTAGAGGTTGTAATTCGCTCGGTACATACTCAGATACAGGGGCAAGGTCATTAGTATGCCGGGTTTGTATCTCATTGGTTAAAGTGTTTAGTGGTCGTAACCCTTTATGTACTGCCCATATAACCATGGCAATCAAAATCGGTAAACTCAAAAGCAACATCAACATTTGCTCACTGATAAAACCAATAATATTTGTTATGCGTTCTTTTAAAGACTGTGCAACAGCAATAGTTTCGCCCGTTTTTGGGTTGGTTGTGATATATACTCGCCATGAGTTTTTAGAAAAAATGTTGCCGATATTGTGAAAGCCGTGCGAGATGTTTTTTATATCAAGTCCTGTTAAAATAGAAGGTGTTTTTTTACTCAGCTCATCAGTTTTATTAATATCAGGCTGATCATCTTCAATCAAGTTGCCAGACTTATCCCATATTGCCAACTCAAAAGATTCAGCAAATAAGATGTCTTCGATAAAAAATGGATCTGGGGTGTCTATCTGCTCATCAAACACTTGGTTTGATAGCTGTTGCATGTGCTCCAAGCTCTCTTTATTTAAACTGTTCTGAAAGCTTTGTTCTACCATGCGGTCATTAAGTACCATTTGAGAAAACTGTTGCATGGCTTCATCATCATCATCAATAATTTGTTGATATAAAGGGATTGATACCCCAATGGCAATGATTAAAAACAGCAATGGCAAACCTATTAGCAACGTTTTAATTAACTGATTGCGAATGCTGTCGGGCTTGGCGTTATGTGTTTTACGAATGGTATTCATTTTAAATTTTCAGTTATGATGTCGCATCAAAAACTAATGACTTTTGCAAGCCATTAGTCTGATAGTGATTTATATATTCTAACATTAAGATTCGTTTAAAAATCTTCGTTTTCTTCAAAAACATTTTCTTCAAATTCAGCAAGTAAATCGATGGCTTCATTGACACTACCGCTGTTTAAGACATCTTTGGTCAGTTTATTAAGTGCTGCCTTAAACATGGCTTCATCTTCTGCCATTTTACTTTCGATGTCATTAAATGACATGGCTTCTATCTCTGGTGCGCTGTGGTTAAAGTCAGCCGAAATGCCACCTATTGCTAATAGTTGTTTCATATCATCCGTTAGCTGGCTTTTTTGTTTTGCGTTTAATGGGGTACTGTCACCCATTTCAAAAGCGTCCATATTTAGGTTATAGGTTAACGGTTTGATAGTAATCGTAGGCATATCGGTGTAAGTCAGTTTGTACCCCATAGCTGCAAGCTCGTATGATAAATCGTTAAACAGTTCTTTGGTTTGTTGTTTATTTAATACTTCAACTTTTGACGTATCAAGTTGTATATCGTTTGCAACAATGTCATCAAAGTCTTCAAATTCATTATAGAATTTGGTAAGAATCTGCTCGGCTTTTGCAACACTGCCCGCATCACGCATTTGTTTTGCTAAGTTTTTAAGATTGGCATAATATTCAGCTTCATAGCTTTGCTCTAACTTTTCTAATGCTTGTGTTGACATGGGTTCAAGTCTTAAATTTTCTGGTTTATCAATAAATATCCCATCCATTGCCAGCATTGTTTGCATGTCTTTGATTAAAAGCTGTTTATCATTGTTGTTTAAAGTCTGACCTGCGTCTAATTTTTTAAAGATATTTTCTAGCTCAATATCTTGAGATTCATCATAACTGAGGGTTGGTAATGTTGAAAAACTTACTTTATAACCTGATGCTGCCATTTCATCAGCGAGCTCTTCGATGACTTCTTGCGTATCCTGTTTGCTTAAAACAGATGATTGATGACCATGTGCAAAAGCCACACTGCCAGTAACTGCGCTAGCAATTGCCAGTACGGCAATGGTTAGTGGTTTTTGAGTGATGGTTTTAGTAAATTTTGATGAAATTGAGTTTTTCATAATAGCACCTTTTTAGGTTGTTTAATTGTCGTTGTCTTTAGTTGACAAGGTTATTATGAAAAATGAAGATTAACTGAACCTTAAATTTTAAAATAAGTTAAAAATTAAATTAAAAAGGGTGGTATGTTGTGCTTAAGGTTTATCCCCTAATTGATAGCCTAAACCACGTTGAGTTTTAATAAATGCTTTGCCAAACTTTTTTCTTAATGCATGGATATATACTTGAATGGCATTGCTATCAACATCACTATCCCAACTATAAAGTTTGTCTTCAATTTGCTCACGGCTAATAATGTGCGTTGGCTGACTCATAAACATTTCTAATAATGTAAATTCTTTAGAGCGTAAAGTCACTAATTCACCGTTTAGGGTGACGGTTTTGGTGGTCGAGTTTAGTGAAAGGTTACCAAAGCAAAGAGAATTATCTGCATGACCGTGTTGTCTTCTTAATAAAGCACTTAGGCGAGCAATGAGTTCTTCGGTATCAAAGGGTTTACCAAGGTAGTCGTCTGCGCCGATGTTAAGCCCTTTTACACGGTCGGGCAGGGCATTGCGGGCGGTCAGTATTAATACAGGCAAATCAATTTGGCGACTGCGCCAATTAGCTAAAATATCGATGCCATCAACGGTTGGTAAGCCCAAATCTAAAATTGCGAGATCAAAATCAACGCTATCAACAGCAATTAGCCCCTGTTTGCCATCAGTAAACCAATCGACTGCATGGCCATGGCGTTTTAACGCCATCGTTAAACCTTCACCAATGTCTCTGTCATCTTCTATCAGTAAAATCCGCATTTAGTTTCCTATGCTTGATATGTCATAAATAAAATATTGTGCTTGCTTGTGATAATGATATGGCACTCTAAGATTAATACTTTATTAAAGTAGATGCTCTTAAATAATACAACATTAACCTGCTTATTAACGCGTATATCAACCATGCTTAGTGCTTAATAATCTAACACCTATAAGCCAGCAAAGGATGCTGCATCAGCCAAACATTAGCTGGTTATTTATTATAGTATTTTGCTTTTTGATACTTTTTAATAAGGTGGGGTGGACGGTATCCGTGTCTTTTTTTCCAACCAGTAACAACTTTATAACGCCAAAAAAATCTAAATGCGATACCAGATACGACGCTACTTACTAATGCGAGAATACAAAGCCCCAGCAAAAAAGCAGAAAGTGAAAACTGACTGTTGTAGGTCACAAATGGATTTGCACCATCGGCAAAAATCCACAGGCTTAAATCTGCCAGCATATGACCAATGGTGCTAAAGTCAATTAGTGCCATATCCAACAATTTTGCACCAATAATATACGCAAAATAAAAAATAGGGATGGTTGTGAGTGGATTGGTTATCCATGTTAAGGCAATTGCCATAGGGATATTTGCTTTAAAATATAAACAGGCAAAAATGGCAATAATACTTTGCCCAGGCAAAGGAAAAAATGAACTCAACACCCCAATATAAACAGCTTTTGTTAAACAGCGGCGATTAAAGTGCCATAAACGTGGATCAGCCAATTGCGGGGCAAAAAGCTTGATTGTTTTGTTTTCAAGAATCTGTTCTGGTTTTGGCAACCACTTTTTTAGCTTTTTTTGTGGCACTGTTTAATCCATGTATTTTTAACTGACAATGTGCTGGTTCAGGTTAATTATACAATAGTTGTTGACAAGCAATGTAAAAAACCTGTTAAAAAATCTAGCTGAATCTCTCTTATTTGATGAGGTTGCGTTAAATATAAGAAAGTATCATGCTTATATGAACTATATAAATACTTTTTTATCATAAACAATTTATTGAGGATTTTTTGTAAAAAACCTAAAATGTATTTTTACAAAAAAAGAGTAACTATTTCGATGACCTTTGTTGTAACCGATAACTGTATTAAATGTAAATACACCGACTGTGTAGAAGTTTGCCCTGTTGATTGTTTTTATGAAGGACCAAACTTTTTAGTAATTCATCCAGATGAATGCATTGACTGTGCCTTATGTGAGCCGGAGTGTCCTGCAAATGCTATTTTTTCTGAAGATGAAGTACCCGAAGGGCAAGAAGAATTTATTGACTTAAATGCAGAACTTGCTGAAGAGTGGGAAAACATTACAGAAATGAAAGATAAAATGCCAGAAGCCGATAAATGGGACGGTGTTGAAGGCAAGGTTCAGTATTTAGAGCGTTAAAACTAATAATAGAACCTTTAAAAATTTAGTGGCTACTTTTTTTGATATATCTAACCTGTAGCCACTAAATTGTTGTTTTTAGAGTTTGTATCTTTGAGAGTTTCTTTTTAATCTTAATTAAATCCCCTCACCAGTAAAAGCACGCTCAATCACAAAATCAGCAGGCACCCCCATACGTGGGGACAAAGTTAACCCCAAACCAGTTAAGATTCTATTTAAATCCTCATTAAACGCCATACTACCGCAAATCATCACACGATCATCATCCTTATTCATCACCGGTAGCCCAATATCCTCAAACAACTTACCAGACTCTATCAAATCCGTCACACGTCCCTGATTTCTAAAATCTTCTCGAGTTACCGTAGGATAATAAATAAACTTCTCTTTAAACCAATCGCCAAACACCTCATCATTTGGCAACTCAGTCTCAAACATATCACGATAAGCCAAATCTTCCACATGGCGCACACCATGCACCAAAATAACCTTATCAAACTTTTCAAACACCTCAGGATCACGTGCTAATGACAAAAAAGGTGCCAGCCCTGTCCCCGTTGACAACATATACAAATGCTTACCAGGTAACAAATCATCTAACACCAAAGTACCCGTTGGTTTTTTACTTACCAACAACTCATCACCCACCTTAATGTGCTGTAATCGAGAAGTTAAAGGACCCTCAGGAACTTTAATAGAAAAGAACTCTAACTCCTCCTCATAATTGGCACTGGCAATAGAGTAGGCTCTCATTAATGGTTTGCCATCAACTTCTAACCCAATCATGGCAAATTCACCATTTCTAAAACGTAATCCTGCGTCACGGGTTGTTTTAATTGTAAATAATGTGTTTGTCCAGTGATGTACGTGGGTGACTGTCTCTGTGCGAAATTTTGACATAAGCTTATCAACTCTCTTTTTTAGTTAAAAATCAATTGAATATAAAAAATAATGACCAGTTTTTTTACTTAGGTGGCTGCTATTTGGTATGAGAATTTGGTGTATTAATGTTAAACCATTTTAAATCTTCATGTAGGTTAACGACATCGCCCATAACCAAAAGGGCAGGGGATGGCAGTTGAGCGTGCGCTTGTTTTTTTACAATATCAGCCAGTGTGCCTGTTAATACTTGTTGATTTGACCTGCTGGCGTTAGAAACAATGGCAATGGGCGTATTTTTAGATTTGCCTGCTTCAATTAAACCAGTTGTCAGGCGTTCTAACGCATGTAACCCCATATAAAACACGATGGTTTCGTTTGGTTCAAGCATAGAGCTAAATTGCTCATTTGGGGTTCCTTTTTTTAGGCACCCAGTTACAAAACGGACTGAGCGTGCGTGGTCACGATGGGTCAATGGAATCCCTGTATAACTTGCCATCGCACTTGCTGAGGTAATACCCGGTACGATTTGATACGAAACGCCATGCTTTGCAAGTTCTTGAGCTTCTTCGCCACCACGACCAAAAATAAACGGATCACCACCTTTTAAGCGAACGACGCGTTGCCCAATTTTAGCGTGTTTGACCAATAATTCATTGATGTTTTCTTGCTCTACAGAATGATTACAACGTTTTTTCCCAACATACACTTTGTCGCTATCACGTCGGCAAAGGTCAAGGATTTCATCTGATACTAACGCATCATAAAATACAATGTCTGCTTGTTGCATCAATCGCAGTGCTTTAAAGGTTAAAAGTTCTGGATCGCCAGCACCAGCGCCCACAATATAAACCTCACCATCTTGCTGTTGCGTTTGTTCAATAGAGTTATCAGCATACACTTTGCTAAATTTTTCTAAATCTTGTTTAAGCTGCTGCTCGGCATTGGCTTCATTACCTGCAAATATAAGTTCACTATATTTGCCGTTAAAAGCGTGCTCCCAAAACTTTCGTCTTGCGTTGATAGTCGGCAATTTGGATTTAACTTCATTTCTAAAATCCCCAGCAATTTTTGCCAGTTTGCCGTATTGCTGCGGGATAATGGTTTCAATTTTTGCTCTTAGTAACCTTGCTAATACGGGGGCTTTGCCATTAGAAGAGATGCCAATAGTGATGGGGTTTCTATCAACAATGGCAGGGAAAATGAAGTCACAAAGAGGCGGAGTGTCAACAACATTAACTAACAAGCCTTGCTTTTTGCAATCTGCATGGATGTTTTTGTTAAGGGCTTCATTGTCGGTTGCAACAATAATAAAAATAAATGATTGTTGTTGTAAATGCGTTGGTTTGTAGGTTTCTTCAATGAATACATGACGGCTATTAGGGTATAAGTTGTTATAGCTATCGTCTTTGTTTAATAGCAGTTTTATTTCAGGATCAATTGATGGCGCAACAATTGTTAGGTTCGCACCTGCGCGTCTTAATAAATCTGCCTTTCGCATGGCAACCTCGCCACCTCCAATAATAAGGATGGGTTGGTTTTCAAGCTTGTGGAAAAGAGGAAATGTATTCATAATATTTTTTTACTTTTTTATAAAAGCTGTATCCCACATTCGCGCTTATCACTGGCTTTAGTGGGATCAAAGTAGCGATGTTCATCTGGCAAATTATGGTTAGCAATATAGTCCAGTTGTGCTTGTTTTGACCAATAGAAAATAGGCGCAACTTTTAAGATACCTTGGTTTGAATATGACAAAATATCAAGTGATTTGCGAAACTCAGTTTGGTCTTGGCGTATGCCTGTTATCCATGCATCTGGCTCAGCTTTTGTTAATGCTTGTTGAAACGGAGCGATTTTAACAAGCTGTGAAAATCTATCATGCTCAGGTGTGTCAACTTTAGGGATGCCTGTTTTTTTAAATTGCTCAAGTTCAGGTGTAGGTTCTGGGCGGTAAATGGTCAGATTTAACTTAAGCTGCTCAGTAAGTTTGCTAGCAAACTCTATCGTGGGATCCACATTATAGCCAGAGTCAACCCATAGCACAGGTATATTAGGGATGACTTGGGTAACCAAATGCAATATGGCAGAAGTTTGCGGTCTAAAATTAGTTGTAATAATTGGATTGTTCGTATTTTTGGCAACCCACTCAATAATTTGAATTGGGCTATGATATTGTAGCTCGCGGTTTTGAGACTGAATATCTAATGATTTTGATACCATGGTTATTGCCCTTATATTACTACTCTTAATTTTATAAAATGACTATTTGTGATTTAAAATAATGAGAAAAAAAGACTGATAGAAAGATTGTTTATAAACTTAGTCTTAGCTATTTTTTTAATCCAGCTATTCTCTAAACATAGGTAAATTGTTGACATCTTTACCAGCTGGCGCATTAGCAAGGGCATTAAAAATAGCAAAAAATTCATCTTGCCCATCGCCTTTGTTCAATTCTTCTTCACTTACCATAAAGGTATCAACGCCGCTACGATGATAATAGGGGAGCTGATCACGCCCAAACGCGCCTGTTAAACGAATCTCACCGCTATAGCCTTGTTTGCGAAGATGCTCGGCAAGGCTAAAGGCTCTACCATTGGCAAATAGGGGCACATTTAATACAATCAGTGTTAACTCTGAAACAATATCAGCCAATAAAGGGTTTAATTTTTGAGCCTTTTTGCTGGTTGCATTGAGTAAATCGTCTAATTGTTGACTACTTGCAGGGTAGTCATTTGCATGGTTATGCTCTGTGTCTAACCAAACCGCAATTTTGCGACTTTTTGTTTGGATGAGCTTGAGGGTCTCTCTTGCTAAACTGTCATTGCCCATGCTGTTTTTTCTGATATTAAGTAAGGCAGAAATAGGCAATAAAATATTTAACGGTTCATCCGTATTTTGGCGGGTTAACAAATCAGACAAAGAGATATTTGGTAAAAGGTTATCCTCCGCCAAATCATCTGTTTGTAAAATCGTCCAAATATTTTCAATGACTTGTTGATTATTTACCAGTGCCATAGACTGCCTCCTTGAATGGGCTAAGACCAGTGCGTGCGATGACATCGCTAAATGGCTCGTCTTGTTCACGTTGCGTGATATAAGTATTTAAAATGGTTTGCAGGGTGTTTGCTACTTCATTACTGGCGACTGCTTTACCAAGAATTTGACCCAATTGAGCGTTTTTTCCTGAGTTACCACCCAGACTAATTTGGTACCAATGTTCGCCTTTTTTATCGACACCCAAAATACCAATATCGCCAACATGATGGTGGGCACAAGCGTTCATACAACCTGACATGTTAAGTTGTATCTTGCCAAGATCATAAAGATAGTCCAGTTGATCAAATTTTTGGTTAATTTGCTCTGCAATGTTGTGAGTGGTGGCATTGGCAAGTCCACAATAATCAAAACCTGGGCAAACAATCATATCGGTTAGTGTGCCAATATTAGGGCGTGCAAGGTTAAGCTCGGTTAGTGCTTGCCACAAATCAAACAAATCATTGGTTTTAACATCGGCAAACACAAGGTTTTGTTGATGGGTTGAGCGAATCTCACCAAAACTGTATTGTTGTGCTAGGTTTGCTAATGCATGCATTTGTTGGGCAGTTACATCCCCCGGTGGTATAAACTTGTTATCCACCATACCAGCCTTAAGCGAGATGGTGACTGCACGGTAGCCTGCAACTTTGTGCGGTGTTGTGTTTTGTTGATACCAATTAGCAAAGTCTTTATTAGTGTCTAGGTGTTTTTTGAGCGCAGTTTGGCTGCTTAAACCATCTAAGTTTTCATAGTCTGGCTCAGTAAAATAAGTTTTTGCTTTAGCAATGTGTGCATCAGTCAGGGTTAATGTGCCATCTTTGCTGTGCGCTTTCCACTCTGCTTCAACTTGCTTAGCAAACTCATCGGCGCCCATGGCTTCAACAAGTATTTTGATGCGTGCTTTATATTTGTTGTCTCGTCTGCCATTTAGGTTATAAACTCTGAGTACAGCGTCAAGATAGCTTAACAAATGTTTTGGCTCTAAAAATGGTTTGATGAGCTTACCAATAATAGGGGTTCTACCAAGCCCACCACCAACTAACACTTCAAAGCCGATGTCACCTTGTTCATTTTTAATGATGCGTAGGCCCACATCATGCAATTGACTGGCAGAGCGATCTTCTGCCGTACCAATCACTGCAATTTTAAATTTACGTGGTAAAAATGCAAATTCAGGATGAAACGTTGACCATTGACGAATGATTTCACAATAGGGGCGGGGATCTTCGATTTCCTCGCTATGAATCCCTGCATAAGGATCTGTTGTAGTATTACGTATGCAATTGCCAGAAGTTTGGATGGCATGCATTTGTACAGAGGCTAATTCAGCTAAGATATCTGGTACATCCTTTAACTGAACCCAGTTTAACTGAATGTTAGTACGTGTTGTAAAGTGCCCATAACCTTTGTCATATTTTGTTGTAATATCTGCCAGTTTATGTAGCTGAGTACTTGACATTAAACCGTATGGAATGGCGATGCGTAGCATAGGTGCGTGTCGTTGAATGTACAGTCCATTTTGTAGGCGTAGCGGGAGATATTGTTCTTCCTCTAATTCGCCAGCCAAAAAACGACGTGTCTGATCACGAAACTGCTCGACTCGCTCATCGACGATGGTCTGATCGGCATAAGAATATTGGTACATAGCTGCTTCTCTTACAATAGTAAACGTGGCTTAGTTAATGAAAAGCTATGTTACCGAGTTGTTGAAAAAATGATAAATTCAAAAATAGAATATATTTATCTCATTTTTTAGGTTAACTATTTTGCATGATTATGCCGATGTTTTATTTGAGTGGATGTCACTGAAAAATTGGATTTTTAAAAAGGTATGACAACAAAGAATGCAGAACAACAAGCCAGTAATGCTGAAAAACAGCAGATAATCTGCATATAAAAACCAAAGCCCCATGCATATAAAAAACCCAAAGATGGTTAAATCAATGGGTTAATTATAGGTAAATTAAGTTATCTTAATTTAGTATAAGATTTAAAACGGAATGTCATCATCTGCTGGGGCATCGCTCATTGCCATATCTTGTGGTTTTGGCTGCTGGGCAGGCTGTGCTTGCTGCTGAGGAGCAGCGTTGCCAAAGCTGTTATTTGGTTGAGTATTATTAGCAAATCCATTTTGGTTGTTAACACCTTGGTTAGCAAAATTATTGTTTGCTTGATTGTTAAATCCACCTTGGTTTTGGAAGCCGTTGGCATTGTTTTGATAACCGCCTTGTCCTGCAGGGCTGTTGTTGCCACCCAACATTTGCATATTATCTGCACGGATCTCGGTGATATAACGGTCTTGTCCGTTTTGATCTTGATACTTACGGGTACGTAGGCGACCTTCAATATACACACTGCTGCCTTTACGTAAATATTGGGCAGCCACTTCTGCTAATCGGTTATTTAAAGAAATACGGTGCCACTCAGTTAATTCTTTGCGTTCGCCCGTTTGTTTGTCGGTCCATTGTTCTGTCGTTGCTACAGAAATATTAGTCACCATACCACCGTTTTGGAATGTGCGACTTTCTGGATCGGCGCCTAGGTTACCAACGATGATTACTTTATTGATTCCTCGCATGTTTTGTTCCTTTTATTAGTTAAATGATATAAATTATACAATATATTAAACAAACTCATTATACAACATGGCAATAATAAGTTTTTAAGATATTCTTACAAGTTAGTGTTTGGTTGTTAAGTTATGATGGCTTTTTGGTATATATGACCTTGGTCAAAAAGCTTGGGTTAAAAAAAGCTTAGGTTAACAGAAGCCTGGATTAATTGTGATAAAAATAGTTTTATGATAGCTATCACTAAGTTAAGACATTCATTTTTTAATTGATTGTGTTATTTGCCGATGTTACTTAGATTTAAAGAGTTACTTAGGCTTAAAGACAAACAGAGCGACGTAAAACGTCGCTCTGTTTATAGCTATTTTTAAGTTTCTTATTAATGCTAATATCCGTCTTACTTCAATAAAAACTAAATAGCCTAGTGTTTATCCCCAGCGGATAGGCTCTAACATTGGGCGTCCAGATTTTAGATATTCGTAACTGCCTTTAATCAAAATATCATCTGTCACGGTATTGATATCAGTATGACCACAGAAAGCCATGGTAATGTCTAATTCTTTATAAATAATTTCTAGCGCTTTACGTACACCATCTTCGCCATGAGCCCCCAATCCATATAAGAAAGAGCGACCAATCATCGTGCCTTTTGCACCCAAAGAAATAGCTTTTAATACATCTTGACCAGAGCGGATACCACTGTCTAACCAGATTTCTGTATCGCTTGATTCGGCTTTAACTGCCTCTACAACGTCACTAATTGCAGCAATTGAAGAAGGTGCACCATCTAACTGACGTCCGCCATGATTCGAAACAACCATTGCATCAGCCCCACTTTTAGCGGCCATAATGGCATCTTCTGGCTCCATAACACCTTTGATGATAATTTTACCACCCCATAAATCTTTGATACGAGCAACATCATCCCAGCTTAGACCTGGATCAAACTGCTCGGCTGTCCATGAAGATAATGAAGATAAATCACCAACCCCTTTAGCATGACCAACAATATTACCAAAACTATGACGTTTTGTGCCAAGCATGTTCATGCACCATTGTGGTTTGGTCATTAGGTTTAAAATATTTTTGATGGTTGGTTTAGGTGGTGCAGACAAACCATTTTTAATATCTTTATGACGTTGTCCTAGTACTTGTAAGTCGGCTGTTAAGATTAAAGCAGAGCAGTTTGCAGCTTTTGCACGTTTAATGAGGTTTTCCATAAACTCTTTATCACGCATCACATACAACTGGAACCAAAATGGTTTTTCAGTATTTTCTGCAACGTCTTCAATAGAGCAGATGCTCATAGTCGATAGCGAAAATGGTACGCCAAATTTTTCTGCAGCGCGTGCGGCATGAATTTCACCATCAGCCCACATCATTCCGGTAAAGCCAGTTGGTGCGATTGCAACAGGCATATGGACATCTTCACCTGCCATGGTTGTGGATAGGCTACGTCCTTCCATATCAACCAGTACACGCTGGCGTAATTTAATACGGTCAAAGTCAGTTTCGTTATTGCGGTAGGTCGTTTGTGTCCATGAGCCAGAATCTACATAGTCATAAAACATACGAGGAACTTTACGTTCTGCAATACGTCGGAGGTCTTCAATTTCTGTAATCTTATCTAAATTTGCCATAGGGTTGCCTCTTTTATTCATTTAGCTTTGGTATAAAAGCTAAGATTATGATGAACGAACTAAAAATTATGAAACGAGTATCAACTTGCTTGAGATAGAATCTATCCTAACTTGTTTGGCTTGAGTCATCGTTTTCGTTGCCCATTGTATTTAGGTTTTTTTACCTGAATTATAAAAACTATATCAATCTAGATTAAACTTATGGTTGACATAGTTTTTATATCCAAACCCCAGTATCTAAAGTTATTTAACCTCTGGGGGTAGTTATTTTAGCCATTTTAAAATGACAATTGTGAGCTAAGGTAACCCCCAGCTCACAATTAATCTATCATACAAATCAGATTAAGTATTAAGCTGATTTACCACTGGTGGCGGATAAAATGGTAAAGAACACAATTGGCCAAACAACGGCAAGTCCCCACCATAGTACATTACCAAAAATTAACGCCATACCAAGCATACCGGCTTGAATCACATAGTAAGTCATTGCCAGTAATGTTTTACGAATAACAAAGCCTTCTTTGTTGATCATACCGACAACCGCACAAGCAGCCACAACGTTATGAACAGAAATCATGTTACCCGCAGCACCACCAATAGCCTGTAAAGCAACTACCATTGATGCCATATCAACACCGAGTCCAATTTGACCAGCTGTTGACCACTGGAAGTAAGAGAACATCATGTTACTAACCGTATTAGAGCCAGCAATAAATGCGCCTAGTGCACCAATCCACGGCGAGAAAATAGGCCATGCATTTGCAAAAGTAGCAGCCGCACTTTCTGCTAGGAAGATTGGCATCGCTGGTAATGCATTAGCAATACCTTCAGCAGAACCTGAGTTAATAAACACTTGTACCATTGGAACAGAGCATAATAAGGCAGGGGCAGCTGCAACCATCGTTTTAGCTGAGTTTGACCAGCTGCGTTTAACAGCAGCGCCGTTCATGCTAAAGATGATAATACAAAGTAAAGAGGTGATGATTAATATAGAACCTGGCGAATAGGCAAGTTGAATTTTACTAGAAATGCTGGTACCAAATAAGTTAGCAAATTTAATAGTTGTCATATCACCAACTAAAAATGCTTTTAGTGGTGCAATGATACGAGTCAAAATTAACAAACCAATCACAATTAAGTATGGTGAAAACGCTCTTACGATAGAGAATCTAGGTGTAGAGTCATCATTTGCTTCTTTTTCAGCTTCTTCAGCTGGCAATGTACCTAACCAATCTTTATCCCATGCTGCACGTGGCGCAAAATCAAATGTTTCTTTTGGTACCAAAAATCCAGCTTTAGCCGCAGGCACAACAATTAGTAGACCGATGAAACCACCGACCAGTGATGGAAACTCAGGACCTAAATATTTAGCGACTAAGAAGTAAGGAATGGTAAATGCTAAACCAGCAAAAATTGCAAAAGGTGCTGCTTTTAAGCCTTCTACGAATGAACGTTTTTCGCCAAAGAAACGAGTTAAGAAAGCACTTAAGATAAGAGGAATTAAGAAACCAATCATCGCGTGCAACATACCAACGTTGCCAGTAATTTGTAGTAAATACTGCTCTGGTGTCATTGGAGCGATGGCTGCTGCAATGTCTTCTTTTCCACTGATGCCTGAGTTAACCCCTAAAAGTAGAGGCGTACCTACAGCACCAAAAGATACAGGTGTTGATTGGATAATCAGTACGGACATCACACACGCCATTGCAGGGAAGCCCAAGGCAAATAAAAGCGGCGCACCAACAGCAGATGGCGTACCAAAACCTGAAGAACCTTCAACCAATGAACAGAATAACCATGCAACGATGATGACTTGTACACGGCGGTCCGGTGAAATATCCATAAACCCTTTACGGATGGTATGGATGGCACCACTTTCTTTTAAAGTATTTAGAAGTAAAATTGCAGAAAAGACAATAAATAAAATAGAAAGCGCAACAATAACGCCTTTAACACTCGCGGCCGCTACGATTGGAGCACCTGCTTGCCAAACAAATAAAGCAAGTGCTGCGGTTACCACATAAGCAGTAAACATAGCTACTTTGGCAGAAAGTTTAAATACCACCAACAACAGAAACACGACTAAAATCGGCATTAGCGCCAATAAAACATACATAATAACCTCCTTGTAAAACTATTAAATATATGTGTTGTAATTAAACATAAGTCTTGTAATATCGTTTAAAATAATTGAATAATTTATTAAACTTAAATGAATAATGGTTTGTCTAATGTTGCAATTTTATGACAAAAGTTTCTCTAATTACAAATGATATTTTTAATGAAAATATAAACGCTTCTTTTTATTGAAAAAATAATTTGTTTTACTTGTATGACGACCTCATAATAGGCACTATGATGAACTTTTTTAAAAAAATAATATGGCTTGGCGGGCTATTGCTAATATGTTTTCATATTTTAGTTGGTGGTATGTTACTGGTATGGAAGACGCAACCTGTCAATAATAGTATGTTTATGCTGTTACACCGTTTGCAGGGCGGTAGTATACAACAAACTTGGGTAGATTATGATGAAATTTCTAAATCTGCAAAACAAGCGGCTATTGCCAGTGAAGACGCTAAATTTATTCACCATAATGGCTTTGATTTTGATGGCATTGAACAGGCAATTAAAAAAAATCAAAATAGTGGTGAAATATCAGCTGGGGGTTCGACCATCAGCCAACAACTTGCAAAAAATTTGTTTTTAACATCGCATCGCTCTTATATCCGAAAAGCAGAAGAAGCCGTCATTACGGTGATGATAGAACAGATGTGGGATAAAAAAAGAATTTTGGCAGTTTATTTAAACACAGCAGAGTTTGGCAATGGCATTTATGGTATTGAAGCAGCGGCCCAACACTACTTTAATAAACCTGCTAAAAAGTTGGTTAGAGAAGAATCGGCACTTTTAATTAGTATGTTAACTAATCCAAAATATTATCAAAATAACATGGGTAGTAAACGCCTTAGAAACAAACAACGTATTATTTTACGGCGTATGCGCTCTGCAAAGTTGCCAAGCGCATAATATCTGTGTATAAAATAAAGACAGCTATAAACAAGATACTAAAGACAATGGGTATGTGTATTCAAAAAAAATTAATAACAAAAGAGTTGGTAAATGCAGATTACCAAACAACGCATGATGCTATGTTGTCACAAACACTGGCACGCATAGAGGCGAAAAAACAAGATAATCAACAAACCGATGATGAGTTATGGATAGTAGACCATAATGATGTGTTTACGCTTGGTCAGGCAGGTAAAGAAGAGCACATCTTGGCGCGTGGTAATACGCCCATTATAAAAACCGACCGTGGTGGGCAGGTAACTTGGCATGGGCATGGGCAATTAGTGGTTTATTTTTTGTTAGATTTAAATGCGCTTGGCTGGAAGGTGCGTGATTTAGTGTCCCATGCCGAACAAGCAATTGAAGATGTGGTTAATCAATATTTACCAAAAGATTTAATGGCAAAAGCTCGGCAAGATGCGCCCGGTGTTTATATTTTTCAAAAGAATCAAGATAACCAAGCAATAGCGTTAGAAGAGCGTATGTTAGGTAAAATTGCATCACTGGGTTTTAAAATTAAACAGGGATTTAGTTATCACGGTATTGCGTTAAACTTAAGCTGTGATTTGGCTGCGTTTAACCTAATCAACCCCTGTGGTTATGCAGGTATGCAAATGTTAAGACTTGCAGATTTTGCAACCATAAATAATCAGCAAATTGCAGATGAGCTGGTTGCAAATATTGCTAAGCGACATGCAGGTGAAATTGTATTAAGATAGCAAAACCATGGGTTTAAATGCGCAATTTTGATTGACAAAATAAAATTAAGTTATGTTATACTTTTTTGGTTTTTAACTTTTAATTTAATATTAAGGAATAATAATGGCAGATTTTAACAAAATCTTGGACGCTGGTGATGTAGAAAATGGCATCGTGAATGTGGTTGTAGAAATTCCAGAAGGTAGCAACCATAAAGTAGAATGGAACCGTAAATTAGCGTGCTTTCAGCTTGATCGCGTAGAGCCAACTATTTTTGCTAAGCCATGTAATTATGGGTTTTTACCTCAAACCTTAGATGAAGATGGTGATGAATTAGATGCGCTGATTATTACAGATCAACCATTAACCACAGGTGTATTTTTAGAAGCAAAAGTTATTGGCGTGATGAAGTTTGTTGACGATGGTGAAGTTGACGATAAAGTCGTGGTAGTACCTGCTGATGACCGCAACAATGGCAATGCGATTAATAGCCTAGCTGACCTACCAGAGCAATTGATTAAACAATTAGAGTTCCATTTCAACCATTATAAAGACTTGAAAAAAGCAGGCACAACGGTTGTAGAAAGTTGGGAAGATGCAGATGCTGCTAAACAAGTTATTTATGATGCGATCCAACGCTGGAAAGATGAAGCGTAATGATTGAGTTGTATCATTGTTAGGCATCCTGTTTTTTAGGAATGTTATAATAACCACAAGTTTAACGTTAAGCTTGTGGTTTTTTATTCAGTAAATAAGTTGAGGTTGTGCTTGTGTCTAAACAAACAACAAAAAAATTGCCAAAAAACATTGCGCAAATGGTAGAAAAAAACAACTTTGTGATTGCTATTAAAACACTGGTAGAAGAAGAAAATATCAGTTTTGACGAGGCAAAAGATAGAATTGATGCCTACGAAGAGCAGTTAAAGCAAAAGCAACAGCTTGACCAACAAAAAATTGTAGAAAAACAGTCCAAAAGCTTAAAAACCCAAACAAACTCGTTTAATACCCTACAACATGGTGTTGATAAAAAGTTTGTGGCAGAAGGCTATAAAAAACCATTGTTCCCATATTGGCTAAAAAGGGTGGCGATTTTTTTAATGGTCGTGGCAGTATTGTTATGGGCATTTTGGCAATTGATTAAATAGAATTTATAGGTAAGGCAAAACAAGATGGAAAATCTTACAACAAAGCTTTTATCAGTGGCATTAGCCATATTTACACTACCGTTAATAGGATGTGCCAGCACAAACACATCAACGCTTGTTAAGCCAAGTGTATCGGATAATGTGATTGGTGCCACTACCAAAGAAATTTTAGTTGCCGAATCTATGCGACTGCCTATTATTAAAGCCGATCCCAGTTTAACGGATAGCCAAAAACAGTGCATCGATCAAGTTAACTTAACTAAGATGGCAAAAAAAGTGCAAGGGATGTTACGTTATAAGTTTACCGAAAATGAATTAAGTGAGTTAGATAAATTCTTTGATTCTGAATCCGCAAAAGCAGCAAGCAAGGCAACACGCATGCAGATTGCCAGTTTGTTATCAGGTGGTGATATGACGCAAGGTGTTAAACTGATGCCAAAACAAGAAGCCGACATTGTTGATTTTACCAATAGTGCGCTTGGTAAAAAATTTGAGCAAGCGACCAAAAGTGATGGTCACATTAGCTTAACGATATCTGCTTTTGTCACAGAATCTGTAAGCAATTGTGGTGTATGATCGTTGATTATCAAATCAATCAAAAATGCCTTTTTGAATTAAGAAAGGCATTTTTAGTTTTATGATGTTTTATGCTATAGCTAGTGTTTATTTAGCGTTATCCGCATTAAGTTTGGCATAGTTGTCAAAGTTGCGAGCATAATCATCTAAATTATCTGATAACATTTGACTAAATTGCTTGCTATAAAAGTCGATTATTTGTTGTTTTTCTTTTATAAAATCATCAGCATTGCTAAAACCAATAGAAGCAACCGATGCACTATAACGAGCAGATGAGTACATTAATGAAGCACTCACCTGTGCGGTATGCGCCTCTGGACTTAACTGGCTATTTGCCAGTTGAATAAAACTGTCAGCACGTTGAAAAAATGCCTGCATTTCTGGGCTGATTTCAGAAATCTCATTTTCTAGTGGTTGGTTTTCGATAGACTCATTTGTGTTTGTCATGGTTTCCCTCAAAATTTTGTTATATGGCAAAAGTGCTAATTGTGTTTACAGCCCAGCATCCGCTTTTAACGCAGCAGCTTTGTCTAAACGCTCCCAAGTAAAGGCATTTTCTGTACCTTCACGCCCAAAGTGACCATAGCTTGCTGTTTGTTGGTACATGGGTTGAAGCAAATCAAGCATACGAGTAATACCATATGGGCGTAAATCAAAATGTTTACGTACTAGCTCAATCATGGCTGCTTTTTCAATTTTGGCAGTACCAAAAGTGTTGATTGAGATAGATGTTGGTTCGGCAACGCCAATAGCGTAGCTGACTTGTACCTCACAGCGATCGGCTAAACCAGCTGCAACAATGTTTTTTGCAACATAACGTCCTGCGTAGGCAGCACTGCGATCAACTTTTGAGGGGTCTTTACCACTAAAAGCACCGCCACCGTGGCGTGCCATACCACCGTAGGTATCGACAATAATTTTACGTCCAGTTAAGCCTGCATCACCAACAGGGCCACCAATAACAAATAAACCAGTAGGGTTGATATGATACTGTGTATTGGCATGTAACAAATCGGCTGGTATCACGGTTTTAATGATTTCTTCCATTACCGCTTCTTGTAAATCTTTTTGAGAGATACTTGGGTCGTGTTGAGTAGATAAAACGACGGCGTCGATTGCCGTTGGTACAACTAAACCTTCTTTTTTGCCATATTGTAAGGTGACTTGAGCTTTTGCATCAGGGCGTAACCAAGGTAGTTTACCGGCACGGCGTAAGTGAGATTGACGCTCCATCAAACGGTGTGCGTACTCAATTGGTGCAGGCATCAGTACCTCAGTTTCGTTGCTTGCATAGCCAAACATTAAGCCTTGGTCTCCGGCTCCCTGATCTTCTGGCTTTGCTCTGTCAACGCCTTGTGCAATCTCTGGAGATTGTTTACCAAGCATGTTAATCACGGCACAGGTCTCGCCATCAAACCCTAAGTCTGAATGCTGATAACCAATGCCTTTAACGGTATCTCGTACAATGCGTTCTATATCAACATTGGCAGTTGAGCTAATCTCGCCCGCCAGTACAACGGCACCCGTTTTAACCAAAGTCTCACAAGCGACACGCGCATGTGGGTCTTCTTTTAAAAATGCGTCTAAAATGGCATCAGAAATTTGATCGGCCATTTTATCTGGATGACCTTCGCTAACAGATTCAGAAGTAAAAATTTGGTAATCACGCATGGTAACAGTCGCTTATTTTGTTGCAAAAATTAATATCTTAAAACTCTATATTCTACCCTTAAATGCTTATAAACACTAGTCAGCAAGATAGATTGTTTTACTGAACTTTAAGATAAAGATAGGTTGTATGAAAAATTGCTAGTGATTTAAAGACTTAAAGATGACAAGTTGCTAGATTTTTAAGGTGTTTTATGGTTGTATAGCAGGCATTGTCGTCATTAATAGACAACTTTTGACTTATTGATTAAATAATTAAGTTTTAAAAGCTAAGATTTAAAAGTTATGCAGCCCAAGCAAATTCAAACACCTAAAGTCCGTTCTACCTCTTTATTAGTCCGACTAACCATCGGGCTAATTGGGATGTTTGCATTTTTTCAGGTGTATTCTGTCCAGTCAATTTTGCCTGTATTAATGGATGAATTTGGTATTTCAGAACTAAAAGCGGGGTTGTTAGTTGGTGCGACGGTAATGGGTGTTGCTGTTATGTCGCCTGTAACTGGCATGGTCTCAGATGCTTTAGGGCGTAAACGTATCATTGCTTTATCATTAATGCTATTAGCCGTGCCTACCATATGGATGGCATATGCAATGGATGTAAAAACCATGATGATTTTACGTTTTTTGCAAGGTGTTGCCATACCAGGTATTACGGTTGTTACGATTGCTTATGTGGGGGAAGAATACCAAAATAGTTCATTAACAAAGCTCATGGTTTTTTACGTATCTGGTACCGTTATGGGTGGGTTTTTAGGGCGATTTACGTTAGGTCACTTGCAAGACTGGGTAGGCTGGCGGCATGCTTTAATAGGGATGGGCTTAGTCACTTTGTTAAGTGCAGCATGGATTGCATGGGCATTGCCAGATTCTAAAAACTTTAAGGCGAATCCGAACTTTTTATCTTCGATAACCGTTTTAAAGTCACACCTCAAAAATCGGTATTTATTAAGTGCCTGTTTATTGGGGTTTTGTGTGTTGTTTACCTTAGTGGGTGGCTTTACTTTTATTAATCTTCATTTAGCGCATGCCCCTTATTATTTGTCTTCTGGTCAATTGGGCAATATTTTTGCTGTTTATTTATTAGGGGTTGTTATTACCCCAGTAACCAGTTGGTTATTACAAAGATTTGGCACAACCAAAACGGTTAATATTGCCATTGCTGTGGCGTTAGGCGGCATTGTTGTGACTTTGTTTCAGCCTTTATGGGCAATTGTGGTGGGTTTGGCCATCATGTCTAGTGGGATATTTATTAGTCAATCTGCAACGATTAGCTATATTGCAATGAATGTGAATAAAGGGCGATCATTAGCATCTGGGTTATATTATATGAGCTATTATATTGGTGGCAGTATGGGTGCATGGGTATGTGGCTTGATATATCAGTTAGGACGATGGCAGGCGGTTGTAATTGCATTGGTGGTTGTACAATCATTAGCCATATTGATTGTTAACCAATTGATGAATAAGCACAAGGAATAGCTGAATTACTTTAGATACATGGATGGTAAAGGCTGTAGGTGGTAAAAGGCTTTTGAAGCAGGACTTTAAAAGCCGTGTGCATTTAACTAAAAATGTTGTTATTGAGCGCATCGCTAATAATATCAATGCACTCAATTAATATGCTAAATCAATGAGCCAAGTTAATGTGTTACTTTTGGTTCTTCGTGCGCTAATGATTTAGCCGCCTGACGTAACTCAAACTTTTGTACTTTACCGGTACTGGTTTTAGGTGTTTCGGTAAAGATAACGTGTTTAGGTACTTGGAAGCCAGCCAAGTGTTGGCGGCAATGTTCTATTACTTCTTCACGTGATAGGGTATGACCTTCGGCAATTTCTACAAAAGCGACTGGTACTTCTCCCCATTTTTCATGAGGGGCGGCAACAACGGCACAACTCACAACTTCATCAAGTTTATATAAGATATTTTCTACCTCAATACTAGAGATGTTTTCGCCACCAGAGATAATAATATCTTTTAGCCTATCCATGATTTTGATATAGCCATCGGGATATTTAACACCCAAATCACCAGAACGGAACCAACCGCCTTCAAAGGCTTTATCTGTGGCTTTGCGGCTTTTTAGGTAGCCTTTCATCACCATGTTTCCACGCAAAGCTAGCTCACCCATCTCTTCACCATTTGCTTCTACAGGTATGTTTGTCCCTTGTTTAAACACCTCAAAACCTGCCATTAAATGAGAAACAACACCCTGACGAGACTTTTTAATTGCGCGTTCTTGAACGGTTAGTGCATTCCATTCATCATGCTCAGCACAAACAGTAACAGGACCATAAACCTCTGTTAGCCCATAAACGTGTGTAATATCAAAGCCCATGGCTTCCATTTTTTCTAGCATGCTTTCTGAGGGTGGCGCACCTGCCACCCAACCTTTAACCTTATGGTTAATTTCTGCTTTTAGTTCTTCTGAGCCACTGGCAATCATGGTATGCACAACGGGGGCGGAGCAATAATGGGTAACTGAGTGTTTGGCAATTAATTTTAAAATTAGATTAGCATCAATTTGACGCAGGCAAACATTGGTTGCGGCTCTTTCTGCAACTGACCAAGGAAAGCACCAACCGTTACAATGAAAAAGCGGCAACGTCCATAAATAAGTTGCAAACTTAGGCATGTCCCAGTCTAAGATATTAGAAATGGCATTGAGTGTCGCCCCACGGTGATGGTAGACAACCCCTTTTGGTACACCCGTTGTGCCAGAGGTATAGTTTAATGAAATGGCATCCCATTCCTCTTCTGGCTTTTCCCAATTGGTTAGGTCATCAGAGCTTGCAATAAGCGCCTCGTAAGTCATTTTGCCAAATTGTTCAACATTAGGTAGGGCTTTGTCTGTTGAATGGATAATAATTAAGTCTGGGAAGGTTTCATCAAGTATTTCAGCCAAATGTGCAAATTCACTGTCTAAGATTAATATTTTTGCTTCACTATGCTGTAAACAAAATGTTAACGCATTTGCGTCTAACCGTGTATTTAAGGTGCAAAGTACAGCGCCAGACATCGGCACACCAAATGCTGCTTCAACCATTGCAGGTGTATTGGGCGACATAATGGCTACGGTGTGGTTTTTTTCAATGCCTAACTTACGCAGCCCATCTGATAATTTACAACATCTTTCAAACGTTTCTTCCCAGGTCTGGCTATAATCATTATGTTGTAAATCATCATAAATAATGGCAGTTTTTTTAGGATAAACAGCGGCGGCACGCTCAATAAAGTCGATTGGGGTAAGCGGTGTATGGTTGGCTTGATTTTTGCCTAACCCTGTATGAAAGTCTGTCATAATAAATGTCCTTATTTATTAAAAATAGCCAATAGTCGTTGGTTGGATTGTGTATTGCTTGCTAAAAAAGGTGGGATTAGTTTTTGTGTTTGAGCTTTGGCGAACAAAATTAAAAACTAAAAAAGCGTACGCACTAATTCCATCCATAGATTAAGTGATTACATACTATATGATACTGTTTTGATAAGCAATATTAAAAAACTATCAGACTGTTAAAACAAACCTGATATTGTTTTGATGTTTTTTATTGGTTTATAGTTCTACAAACTTTGCTTTGTCTTTAAACATACACTCACCATAAACCGGGCACTTGCCACATTTTGGCGTGCGTGCCATGCAAGTGTAGCGACCGTGCAAAATTAAATAATGGTGGGCATCAACAATAAAATCTTTTGGCACACGTTCTAGCAGTTTTTGCTCGACAGCCAGTACAGTTTTGCCAGTTGCTAACCCAGTGCGGTTGCTGACACGATAAATATGGGTGTCTACCGCCATGGTTGGTTGTCCAAATGCTGTATTTAATACCACATTGGCAGTTTTTCGCCCAACGCCTGCTAGGGCTTCTAGGTCTTTGCGATTATCGGGCACGATACTGTTGTGTTTTTCTATCAAATCTTTACAAGCTTTAATCACGTTTTTGGCTTTTGAGTTAAATAAGCCAATGGTTTTGATGTATTCTTTTAAACCGTCTTCTCCCAAGGCATAAATGGCTTCTGGGGTGTTTGCCACAGGGTAGAGTTTGCGTGTGGCTATATTGACACTAACATCGGTTGCTTGGGCAGATAAAATAACGGCAATTAATAGTTCAAACGTGCTGGTATATTCTAGTTCGGTAACTGGCTCATCAATGGTGTCGGCAAGTTTTTGAAAAAACGTGTAGACATCGCGGTTAGGCAAGCGGCGTGAAGGTGGGGTATCTGCCGTCTTATGCTTAACGGTTTTAGATTTTGTCGTTTTTTTAGCTTTTTTACCTGACTTGAGTTGCTTTGCCTCTTGTATGGCAGCGCTTTTGTTTTTAGCTACTTTGCTGGCGATTGGCTGGCTCATGTTAATGCTCGTTAGTTTGATTGCTCATATTTTACTATCAAGCAACTAATGAAACAAATTTGAATCGAGCTGAAACTTGCCTAAAGCTATTTTAATTTTTAATTAAATCATGTAAGTAATCATATCATCAGAAAAAGTATTGAACACTATAAGCCACAATCAAAGCAGGTATGGCACTATAAGCGGTGGCGATAATAGCAGCCTTAGGCGCAAGTGCCAGAGCGGGGAACAAGGCATCACCATCGTTACTAATCGCATTACCTAACAAAGTTGATATTGGCACAACACCCTGTAAATATAGGGATGCGACAATAATTTGAGGACCACAACCTGGCAAAAAACCAATTAAGACACCAAGTAATGGTGCTAGCCATAAAAAGCCAGCGTTACTACCAGTAAATAAGCCTTCTAAAGAAACCCCTGTAAAATGGATAAAAATCTCAAATAGTAAAAAAGCAATGATGACCCAAACCATAATAAAATTCGTGTCATGGACGACTTTAGCTGTCATTTGAGTAAACGATGAAGCCTTAGTATTGCATTGATTTGTATTGCTTCCTGTTTTAAAAGGCATATTATCCGATTTGCTGGCGACACTGTCTTCTGCCACTAAGCTTTTATAAGAAAATTTAAGTGGTAATAATGACCACATTAATATTGATAGCACGGCTGCTGCGGCACCAATCATTAAAGGTAACTCTGCTTGATGACCAAATAAAGTGATTGGTGATACCTCAACTTGAAACGCAGAAAGTAGCGTAAAAGGGGTTGCCACAACCAATAAGAGCAACCATAAAAACGATTGATAATGGGGGATAGGCAATATTGCTCGTTGTTCATTTTCAATTTGTGCTTCGTCGCCAGTTGTGCTTTGCCTTAAAAATTCAGCGCCATGTATTTTATCAACAATTAAGCCCGATATAATGCCCATAATTAAGCCAGTACAAACCACCAACATGCCTATTTTCGGTGATTTCGCTAATATTAAAAAAGCAGCATCTCCCATTGTGGCAACCAACACTGCCACAAAAGCCGAAAAACTAATATGCCCAGCAGCATATTGTGACACAACAATAATGGCACCACCACACCCAGGTAATGCCCCCAAAATTGAGGCAATGCTAATTTGTTGCCAAGCAGGCTTGGCTTTGAGCTTGCTAATGTCAAAACCAAAAACCTTTTCGGCAGTGTAATAAATAAAAAGGGTTAACGCCACAAATACGCCTACATTAATATAAGCATCGGCAACCGTTGCAAGAAAGCTTGCGCGAAATGAGGGTGCAAAAACATATAAAAAAACTAACAACATAGGTATCGCAACCCGAAGATGTTTCTTTGGTATGCTGATATTTGCAAATTTTACAGTGTCAGTTTTTACGGCAGTGGTTTTATACATGTTTTTATTTTCTAAAATTTAATGAGTGATGCTGGCTAATATAAGCAAAGTTATTAGTGTAAATAATAACTATAATCATTATTATTATAATCATCTAAAAATAAAACTCAACAAAAACATTGTTATTGTTATGGATATAAGCGTAGTTATAGGTAAAAAACTGGCTGTAAATAGCAGCTACTAAAAGAAGTTGCTAACAGGTTATAAAGGAGAAGGCTGTTATTTTATGAATGGGGTTATTTGTACTTGATAATTCTATAACGCGTCAAAACTGTTCAATTCTGCTTTTAACGCTTCTATTTCGGCTTGTTTTTTTGCGTTAGCTCTTACAGCCAGTTGTTTTTCTAACTTTTTAATTTTGGTGCGTAGTTTGGCAGCCGCAATGGCTTTTTTTGCTTGAGTTTCATTAATATCTAGGCTGGCATTAGCGGTGCTGGCAAGTTTGCTTTCTACCATGCTAACGACTGGCTTTGTGTTTGTGCTGTCTTGCATTTGTTTGGCAACTCGATTCAAATGTGTATGATAACGCTTGCGTAAGTGGTTTTGTTCTTGCTCACGTTCGATAGGGCTTGGTGTGTGTTCAATTGGCACGAGTTCAATACAATCAACAGGGCAAGGTGCAAGGCACAGCTCGCACCCAGTACAAAGGTCAGTAAAAATAGTGTGCATGTGTTTGCCTGTGCCGATGATGGCATCGACAGGACAAGCAGGAATACACTTGGTACAACCAATGCAGTCGTCTTCTATAATTACGGCTCTTACTTCGTTAGGGCGGGCGGTGTGCTCATTGATTGGCCATTTTGAGGGCTTAGCGATTAGTTTTTCTCTGCCAAGCAGGTTGCCCAAAATATCAGTAATTGCTTGTCCCCCTGGCACACATTTGTTGTGCGCCTCTCCTTTAACCACAATCGCATGCGCATAGGGCAAACAACCTTCGGCATGGTCACACAGTCCACATTGGGTTTGTGGGAGATGGCTGTCTATTTGGGCAATTTTATGCAGTTCATCATCAGACAACGCAGACAAGCCCAACTCATCAAAAAGAATGGGCAGTTTTTGTAAGCGTTGTGTGTTGTTGGTTTGTGTGCTTGGCATGATTGTTGCTAAAGTTGCTAAAAAGGGAACGGACGATTTTAGTTAGATTGATAGGGGGAATATTATAGCATTGATTACTTTAAAGTGGTGTTGCCGCATTTAAAAGTGCGCTGCTAAAATGTATTTAGTGCGCCCTGATAACAATTTTAGTTAGTTAACAAAAAATGAGTAAATTAAACAATTGGACGGCGGCGATAAAACAAAATACCGGGGATAGATAAGCCCAGTACTAGGCTTGAAGTCACAAAAATTGCCTCAAAAAAGTAAGTCATCATTTGAGAAAATAAATCCATAGAAAAACCAAAATAGCCAATTTGTACCATACTCACCATTGCTTTATAGGCAACAATACCTGGCATCAAACAAATCACACTTGGTGCAATAAGTGCCTTGGGTGGTAGGGTAAATTTTTTAGAATAATAAACACCCAAAAAACTGGCTGTCATCGCCCCAAAAAAGGTGGCAAAAATTAAATGCACATTGATTTCTACTAGTATGGTTTTTAAACCAAACCCAAATGCTGTCATCAATAAACAAGGCAAAATATAACGGCGAGGCACGGTGAACATCAGCGTCCAACCTAGGGTAATGATGCAGGATAAAATAATGGATTCAATAAGCCAAACCATTTTATAACCCCCAATTTTGAATTTGTAATAACAACAAAGCAAACACAATGCCCACGCAGGCAGATAATACCAACATAAATGTAAAAATAGAACGAGCAACGCCCATATTGACATAGCCTTTTAAAATATCTGACATGGCATTAATCATCGGAAAGCTTGGAATCAACAAGAGTACGCTAGAGGCAACTGCAATTTCGGCATAACTGCTTGCTTCAAAAAAGTAGGTGGTTGCCCCAATTAAAGAGGCAATAAACGCGGTTAAAATGACACTAACAAACACGTTTAAGTAGCGTTTACTAAAATGAATCCGCATGAGCATGGCAATAAAACCAGCAACAAAAGTAACGGCTGTAATGCTAAAATTACCACCATTTAAGTAAGCAAAACCGGCACAAGAACCACCAACCGCCATGGCAACTGCCCAAGGGGGATAAACGTCTCTGTCCATTAGGTCAAAGTTAGTTTGGGTGTCGGCAATTAAATCATCTTGTGTGTCGGCACTGCGATGGGCAGATTCTACGGTGCTAACAATTTGCTGTATTTGCACCAAAATATTGACATTAATGCCTTGGTTAACCGTATCACGTGTTGTGGTAATGCACCGCCCGTTGTAAAGGGTGGTTAACGTTAGGGCATTAAAGGATACGGCACATTCAACACTTGCCACGCCCAAGGCAATACCAAGGCGTTTGGTTAAATCGACCACCACGGCAGACTCTGCGCCATATTGCATGAGTAATAAGCCGCAACGAACACAAAGGCGTGTAATTTGTTGCTGCTCCTCATAGGGCATAAAAGGTAAAGACTTTTGTATGCTTTTGGTCATAGTGGCATAAATAAAATGGTTATATTGGTTTTGTTATCATCTCTTAGTTGTATGTCGCATTAAAAATTTTAACAAAAAATGGTGGGCAATACCCAGCCTTTTATCAATTCATAAAAAGATTAACCTTCCCAAACGGTTTTTACTGCTGGGAATTTACCGCTAATTTTTTCAAGCCATTTTGCATGTTCGCCACTGTCGCTGGTATCTGCAATTAACAAATTTGCCAGTGCTTCAAAATGTGCATGGGCAGTATCGCCATCGGCATTGCTATCGTCATCAATTGCCAAGGAGACTTGCCCACCCGTCATCGCTAGGTAGACTTCTGCAAGAATCTCGGAGTCCAACAAAGCGCCGTGGAATGTACGATCTTGCTTCCCCACGTTTAGGCGGCGCACCAAAGCATCAAGGGTGTTTTTTTGCCCTGGATATTGGTGTTTAGCAAGGGCAAGTGAGTCGGTTACTTTTGCATGGTCAGACAGCCTGGGCAAACCAGCTTTAGTAAACTCCATATCCAAAAAGTTCATATCAAAGTTTGCGTTATGTGCAATGACTTCAGCACCTTGCATAAACTCAAACACTTGCTTGGCAACTTTATCAAATGTTGGTTTGTCTTCTAAAAAGGCATCGGTAATACCATGAACACGAATAACTTCTTCGCTCATAGGTTCTTTACGATTAGGGTTGATGTAAACGTGTAGTTTTTCACCCGTAAATTTGCGCCCAACCATTTCAACAATACCGACTTCGATAATGCGGTCATCGTTCATGTATTCAAACCCTGTGGTCTCGGTATCCATAATCAACTGGCGGTTGTTTTTGCCTTTGTTGATAGGGGTAGGCAACATGGGACGAAAATAAGGGTTAGCTTTGCTGGTATCGCCATCAAACTTTGGTAAGTCAGCCTCATCTTCATAAATATCAGTGTGCAAACGCTCATTGCTAGATTCGATATCGTTGGTTTCGATATTAGAAGATAATGGTTCAGTAATGTTTGCTGATGCCACTTTTTCTAATTCTTCAGCTTCTTTTTGAGCATTGTTTGTAAAGTCATTATCAATGCTTTTTTCATCGCTTTCTTCATATAAGTCATCACTGATGTCCTCGTCATCTAAAAAACCCAGTGGGTCGTTACTTAACCAGTCATCACTATGTTGGTTTTTTTGATTATTAGGCTTGGCAGAATTTTGCAGATTGCCTTCTGGATTTAACACACCTTGGTTGGCAAGTTCATCTGCCTTTTCATTACCAGCGTGTCCTGCATGCCCTTTTATCCAGTTCCAATCAATGTTTCTTGCTTGGTTAAGTTCATCTAATTGTTGCCATAAATCTTGATTTTTAACTGGTTTTTTGTTGGCAGTTTTCCAGCCTTTTGCTTTCCAACCATTAATCCATTGGGTAATGCCATTTTTTACATAGCTTGAGTCTGTCCATATTTCAAGCAAATGTGCGCTAGGGCTGTTTTTAATAGCTTCAATCGTTGCGGTTAGCTCCATACGATTGTTGGTGGTTTGTTGCTCGCCAGCATATAACTCTTGGGTTGTGCCATCTGCAAATATTAAATAGGCACCCCAGCCACCAATGCCTGGGTTTTCTTTGCATGCGCCATCGGTATAGGCAATGGTGGTATTTGCTTTAGGGGTTAAGGGATACTCAGACATATTTGCCTCAATGTTGGGTAAAATTTTGGTAAAAATAGATATGGTATGTCGATTAATATGATGGGCTATGGCGCAAAATTGTGTCAATGATTCTTGTATCAATGACGGCTGATAGCCCTTTAATCGCTTTGTTTTTTACATTTTTAGTTAAGCCACGTTTTAGTTGTTTTGTGCTTGATAAAAACGTTAGATAAATGGTTTAGTCAAATATTATAACAATAAAACCACCGCAAAATTATAAATGATGTCCATTTAATAGGTTTTGGGCGGTTATCACTCAGCACTGGCTTACAAGAAACCTTCTTTAAATATTTAAGCCTATGCGTTTGGTGTGACTGTTTCGGCTGTTTTTTGAGCATTTGTTTGCTGTGCTTTCCAACGACGGTATTTGGCTAGGTCACTCTCCATCATTTTTAAACAAAAACCCAGTACCATCACATCATCAATTGCACCAACTACAGGCAATGAGTCTGGAATGATGTCAATTGGATTAACCGCATATAAAACACCCGTTGCGGCAGCGGCAATGGTTTTTAATGGGATTTTTTTATACTCACCAGCACGGTAGTCCTTAACGAGGCTCATAAGTGTTTTCACGTCTTCTAAAAAACGTTCAAGCCCTCGTTTATTTTTTAATTTATTTTCTACAGATTCTTCATTACTGATTAATTTTTTAATATTATCTTGAATGCTCATGGTTAGCTCTCCGTTATATAAAACTGACAAACTGTTACTTTACCGTGCATAGCATTTTTGCAATAATGTTATATTATTGCATTTATCGATTGATGCTAGCGATACAAGGCTATTATGGTATCTGTTGGCTATATTATCAATAAAATATTACATGAAAAAACAT
Source organism: Psychrobacter sp. HD31 (assembly GCF_051097895.1). Taxonomy (GTDB): domain Bacteria; phylum Pseudomonadota; class Gammaproteobacteria; order Pseudomonadales; family Moraxellaceae; genus Psychrobacter. The sequence goes on along the minus strand of NZ_CP142525.1, from coordinate 952,340 downwards.
AACAGGCAGTCACGATGCGCTCAAAACAAAAAATAAATCAAAAACAAAGTACAGAGGTCAGTTACATTAAAGATGACGAGGCTTGTCATAAAGTAAGCAAGGCTAATCGTAGAACTTTTTTAAAAGGGCTAGGGCTTGGTGTTGGTGCGATTAGCGCAGGCGTTTGCTTACCTAGTAGAGCTGAGCTAATAGGCTATTCTGGCGAGTCTGGCGGATTTACCAACAACCGTGATTTTAATTTTAACGCAACAGGCTCTGACTACCAAGATGGTTATCAAGAAGCTTATGAGCCTGCAAAAACTTGTAATGCTGCTGTAATTGATACCCGTTTGTTTTCTAGTTCAAACACAAGCAGTGGTATGCATGAGCGCAACAATTTAGCCATTAAACGATTAACTTGTGCTGGTTTTAATGTACAAAATCCAGAAATATTAAATCGAAAATATTACCGTTTTGGTGGCAGTGATCAAGAGCGTACGAACGATTTTCAATATATTGCGAATGGGCATGTAGAAGCGCCTAAATTGCTGTTAGGTGTGCGTGGTGGCTATGGAGCGATGCGTATTTTAGATAAGGTAAGTTGGGCTAAACTAGGGAGCGTATTAAAAGAACGTGGAACCATTGTGGGTGGGTTTAGCGATGTTACCGCAATTCAGTGTGCTTTGCTGGCAAAAGGTGGTATGGGTAGCGCAAACTTGCCAATGGCATACAGTGAGTTTGGTAAGTATAAGCCTGACCCGATTTCGTGCGCTGGCTTTGTAAAAGCAGTGACGGATAAAAACTTATTAATTTCTACCTACCGCAGTAATAAAACCTCATATAAGTTACCAACCATTCTTTCTAAACGTCCAAGTCAACGCATTAGTGGTACCATTTGGGGTGGTAATTTAAGTGTGTTGTCAGCACTAGCTGGCAGCAGCTATATGCCAAACCCTCGTGGTGGCATTGTGTTTATTGAAGAAGTGGGTGAGCAACCATATAGGCTTGAACGCATGTTGTATGATTTACACCTAGCAGGTGTATTTAAAAACCAGCAAGCCATTGTTTTTGGTGCAATGGCACGTAGTGGTAGTGATGGGTATGACCCCAGTTATGATGTGGCAGCGGTTATTAAAGAGCTGCACAAAGTGACGGGTTTACCTATTTATAGTGGTGTTGCCTTTGGGCATGTGAGTAAAAAGCAAAGTTTTCCAATGGGCTGTGATTGCACCATTGTGCCTAACAGCAGTGGTTTTGATTTAAGGTTTGCAAACTACCCAACAATTGATGCTGGTTTGATTTATGAGCCAGCATTGAGTGCTTAAGCACTTTATAACCTTTATTTGTTTAAAACTAAAAATAGTGAACCAAAAAAACCGCGCTTTTAAGCGTGGTTTTTTTATGCCAAGTAAATTTTTATTTTAATTTTTGCAGTTAAATATTTACACAAAGGATGAAATTTGGTTTAATAGTTTTATTGAGTGAAATTATAGTTTTACTATATGAAACTATAATTAAAAACAAAGTATCTTAACGCTATAACTTTTAATGCCAATAAATGATGGTTATCTAAAAGTTTTGGTGAAACGAGCTTTTAACTGTTTTTTATGAGGATAATATCATGGCACGACCAACATTTAACTGGGATGACGCATTTTTGCTAGAGCAACAACTAACCGAAGAAGAACGCCTTGTTTACCGTTCGGCAGTTGAGTTTTGCCAAAATGAGCTAATGCCTGTTGTAACAGATGCAAACCGCAACGAAACCTTTGATACGAATATTATGCGCAAGATGGGTGAGCTTGGTTTATTGGGCGTAACCATTGATGGATACGGCTGTGCTGGTTTATCAAGCGTTGCTTACGGATTAATTGCCCGTGCGGTTGAGGCAGTTGATTCAGGTTATCGTAGTGCCATGAGTGTGCAGTCAAGTTTGGTGATGCATCCTATTTGGGCATACGGTACCGAAGAGCAAAAACAAAAGTATCTACCAAAACTTGCGACAGGTGAGTACATTGGTTGTTTTGGTTTAACTGAGCCTAATGCCGGTTCTGATCCTGGTTCTATGGAAACACGTGCCAGAAAAGTTGAAGGCGGTTATCAGCTTAAAGGCAGCAAAATGTGGATTACTAACTCACCAGTTGCGGATGTGTTTGTTGTTTGGGCAAAAGATGATGAAGGTGACATCCGTGGTTTTGTGCTAGAAAAAGGCATGGAAGGTTTGTCTGCGCCTAAAATTGAAGGTAAATTTTCACTACGTGCTTCAATCACTGGTGAGATTGTGATGCAAGATGTGTTTGTACCAGAAGAAAATGCCTTCCCAGATATTCGTGGTTTAAAAGGTCCATTTGGTTGCTTAAATAAAGCACGTTATGGTATTGCATGGGGCGCAATGGGTTCTGCAGAATTTTGCTGGAAGGCGGCACGTCAATATACATTAGACCGCAAACAGTTTAATCGCCCGCTAGCAGCGACTCAGCTAGTACAACTAAAACTTGCTGACATGCAAACCGAAATTAGCTTAGGTTTACAGGCAGCACTGCGTGTTGGTCGCTTAATGGATGAAGGTAAAGCTGCGCCAGAAATGATTTCATTAATCAAACGTAACAACTGTGGTAAGGCACTTAACATTGCCCGTGTTGCTCGTGATATGCACGGCGGTAATGGCATTAGTGATGAGTTCCATGTTATCCGTCATGTGATGAACCTAGAAGCAGTTAATACTTATGAAGGTACGCATGATGTACACGCCCTAATTTTGGGTCGTGCGCAAACTGATATTGCAGCCTTTGGCTAACCAACAGTTGGTTAAATAGATATAAAAGTCGCTGCCTATAAATTGGTTAGCGACTTTTTTAAGTTTAACAGCGTTATTAAAATGGAAAAAGATAAATGCAAAACATACAATCATTACAAGGCATTAAAGTTGTCGATTTATCTCGCGTGTTGGCAGGTCCATCATGCACCCAAGTATTGGCTGACTTAGGCGCAGAGGTAATAAAAATAGAACGCCCAAATATTGGAGATGAAACTCGCCATTGGTCACCACCAACGTTTGAAAGTGATGAGGGAGAAAAAACCAGTGCATATTTTGCCACGGTTAACCGCAATAAACGCTCTCTAACGGTGGACATGTCAAAGCCTGAAGGACAAGCCATTATCAAAAAAATGCTAGAAGATGCTGACGTATTGGTAGAAAACTTTAAAGTAGGTAACCTAAAAAAATATGGGCTAGATTACGAGAGTGTTAAGCAGATTAACCCTAAATTGGTGTATGCCTCGCTAACAGGGTTTGGGCAAACAGGTGTGGATGCCCACAAAGCAGGTTATGATTATATTATCCAAGGTATGTCGGGTTTAATGAGCATTACAGGACCAGCGGATGCTGAACCTCATAAAGTTGGGGTTGCCGTGGTAGATTTGTTTGCAGGGTTACAACTAACCATTGGTATACAATCTGCCTTATTGGCAAGGACTTTAACAGGTGAAGGGCAACATGTTGATGTGGCACTTATGGATAGTGCGATTGCCATGCTTGCCAATGTGGGAATGAACCACTTAGCAACAGATGCTGTCCCACCAAGGCTGGGTAATGCACACCCAAATATTGTGCCGTATCAAGTATTTGAAAGTAGTGATGGTCACTTTATTTTGGCATGTGGAAATGACAAACAATTTGAAAAAATTTGTCAGGCGATGCAACAAGTTTGGCATCAACAGCAAAAGTTTGCAACCAATCCAGAACGTGTTGCTAACCGAGATGAGCTTATTTTGCTTATGCAATCTGAAATTGCGAAGCAACCGCGTGATTATTGGTTACAAAAGTTTGAGCAGGCAAGTGTGCCATGTGGTTCAATCAACAATATTGCCGAGGCAGTTGCGTTGCCACAAGTACAACATCGTGAGATGGTGGTTAAATTTAAAAACAGCCCAGTTAAAGCGTTGGGTAGCCCAATTAAACTCTCGCAAACACCAGTGCAATATGTTACCCCGCCACCCAAACTTGGAGAACATACTCAAATAATATTGCAGGAGTTGGGATATGCTGATGATGAAATTAAGAGCATGCAGGCACAAGGGATTATTTAACGGCTTAATTAAAGGTTTTTAAGCGTGATTATTGAATAATCTCACTGATTTGATTGGCTAAATCTTTTAATGCGGGGACGATCTTATTAATAAGGTCGTCTTCTTTCCAATAACTGCTTGGCACGCTGGCGTTAACTGCAAATAGGCGTTCCCCATTTTTAATGGCAACCGCAACCGCTAATATCTCACTAGAATAGTCACCACTAGAAATACTAAACCCTTGTTTTTGATATTGCTGTTCTTGTTTTTCAAGTAGATCAATAGCATTTTCATAGTCTGTTTTATTGCTGATTCGTTGTTGCAGGTGATGAGTGATTGCCTGTTTTACCTCAGTGCTTGCACAGGCATAAAAAGCTCGACCAATGGCGGTTTGCTCTAACGGAACTTGAGACCCCACTTTTAAATTAACAGATATGCGTGAAGGGCTGCGATAACACGCCAAATATTGCATCATACCTGCTTGGTGACTTGCAATATTGACAGAGGTTTCATATTTTTGCGCAAATTGTTTTAATAAAGGCAAGGCAAGTTGGCTGATGTCGGATTGCATTGCGATTTGTCCACCCATTTTTAGGGCTTGCTTACCTAAGTAGTAATCGCCCGTTTGTTTGTTGTGAGTTAAATATTGGCAATAGACTAAGGTGTATAGTAGCCGTGTTGCAGTGGCTTTGGGCAAGCCAGTTTGGTTACAAACTTGTTGGTGCGTGAGTTTGTGGTTGCCATCTTTAAAGCAGTTTAAAACAACCAGTCCCTTAACTAAGGAAGCGATTAGTTTTTTATCGCTATTTTGTAGATTTTCAATGCTAAGGTTAGTGGTGTTTTGTGTCATTTTTATACGTTGCTATATTATTTTTTAAATATTTGTTTAGTTGGTTTTAAATGGGGGCTAATGCCGATGTTAGCTTTTTTTAAAACTAATGCGCTGCTCTATAAGTATAGCAAGTGCCACTAATGCTTTGCTGGTTTTTATCCGTTTTTTTTCATATTCGGTTTTTACAAAACTAACAGCAACGCCTGCAATGGGCTTGCCTGTATTGTCTAAAATATGGGTGCCAACACAATACATACCTTCACGTAACTGACCATCATCCAATGAGGTTTTGTCAGCTCTTACTTTAATTAGCTCTTCTTCTAGTTGCTCAAAATTTGTCACACTGTAAGGTGTTAATGCCTTAGGCATGGCATGAGCATACATGGCTTTTATTTCTTCAATTTCAAAAGTTGACAGCATGGCTTTACCCGATGCCGAGAAGGTGGCAGGAACACGGATACCCGGACGAAAAGTAAACCCAAGTGGGGCAGGGCTTTCATGGCAGGCTAAAAAAACCACTTCTCCAGTTTGTTCATCTAAGCTTGAGAGGGTGACAGTTTGTTCCATCAAAAAAGGGAATTGAGTCATGGTTTCATGAAATAACGAAATAATATCTTGCTGAGACTGAAATTTACCCGACCAATACAATAAGTATGAACCCAGCGTAAATAGGTTATGGGCATCTTTGTGTAGTACCCCTTTATTGGTCATAGTACTTAATAAGTTGTGCGTACTGCTACGTGCCATATTTAAGTCTTTGGCTATTTGTGAAGCAGAAACAGGCTGATTTATTGCGGTTAGGTAATCTAAAATCAAAAATGCTTTGTCTAATGCAGGTACATTACTGCTATTTGAGGTGTTCTTTGTTTGCTTGGTTGTCATATTTTACGGCTCTAAAAGCGTTAATAAAAAAAAGTTTACAATTTGGTTAAATAATACTTGTCAAATTAATGTCACAAATCTTATAATCCTTTATGTTCTATATAAAGAATTATTGTTCAGTATTATGAACAAATATCCCCTATAAAGTCAAGGATGGAAATGTCATGCAGAATCTAAAGAACCCAGCATTATTTAAAACCGCCTGTTTTATTAATAACGAATGGCAAAATGCCGCAAGTGGCGACACCACTGATGTAACTAACCCATTTAACGGAACAAAAATTGGTACCATCCCCAACTTAAGTTTTGAGGAAGCCACAAAAGCAGTTGAGTGTGCGGATAGTGCTCAGCATAGTTGGGCTAAAATGACAGCCAAACAGCGTAGTGACTTACTTAATAAGTGGGCTGATTTGATTGATGAAAACCAAGAAGACCTAGCTGTGATTATGACAACCGAGCAAGGTAAGCCACTAAAAGAGTCGCGTGGTGAAATTGCTTATGCCAACAGTTTTGTACGCTGGTTTGCAGAAGAAGCAAAACGCGTTTATGGCGATGTTATCCCAGCAGCAAATCCAGATTTACGCTATGTTGTTTTAAAACAACCTGTCGGTGTTTGTGCCGCAATCACTCCGTGGAACTTCCCATCTGCAATGATTACTCGTAAAGCTGCACCCGCATTGGCAGCAGGCTGTACTATGGTTGTAAGACCAGCGACCGAAACACCTTATTCTGCTTTAGCTTTAGCTGAGCTTGCTTTGCAGGCAGGCATTCCTGCTGGTGTTTTTCAGGTGATTACAGGTAAGTCGTCAGTGATTGGTAAAGCTTTAACCAAAGATAAGCGAGTGCATAAACTCTCATTTACTGGTTCAACCGAAGTGGGTCGTATCTTGATGGAAGAATGCTCAAGCACGGTTAAAAAATTGAGCATGGAGCTTGGTGGTAATGCCCCATTTATTGTGTTTGATGATGCAGATTTAGAAAAAGCGGCTGAGGGCTTAATTGCTTCAAAATACCGTAATGCTGGTCAAACTTGCGTTTGTGCTAATCGTGTGTATGTGCAGTCAAGCGTTAAAGACAAATTTTTAGAGATTTTTACGCAAAAAGTAAATGCTCTAAAAGTAGGTGACGGACTACATGAAGAGACAGAGGTTGGTCCGCTTGTTAATCAATCGGCTTTAGAAAAAGTGCAAGCATTATTGCAAGATGCGATTGATAAAGGGGCAACCTTAGTAGCAGGTGGGGACCAAAACAGTGCCTCTGACCTTAGCTTTAACCCAACGGTTATTACCGACATTACGCCAGCAATGGACATTGCGAGTGAAGAAATTTTTGGACCCATTGCACCAGTATTTATTTTTGAAACTGCTGAAGAAGTTATTGAACACGCTAACAATACTATTTATGGACTGGCAGCATATTTTTATACAAACAATATGGCTCGTTCATGGAAAGTTAGTGAAGGGCTAGAGTATGGCATGGTTGCTCAAAATACAGGGTTACTATCAACTGAGGTTGCGCCATTTGGCGGTGTTAAACAGTCTGGTTTTGGGCGTGAAGGCTCTAAATATGGTATTGAAGAATACGTTAGCACCAAATACTGGTGTCAAGACGTTAAATAAGTTGTTTTGATTTTATCAAGGTTTAATTTAAAAATTACGAAATAAAAGGATATTTTTATGAGCACAAATAAAGCGCTATTAGAGCGTCGTTTAAAAGTACTGCCAAAAGGTCTTGGCATTGCGTTTCCAATTTTTGCGCAAAAAGCAAAAAATAGTGAAATTTGGGATGTTGATGGCAACCGTTACATCGACTTTGTTGCTGGTATTGGTGTACTTAATACAGGTCACACGCATCCAAAAATTACTGCGGCAGTGAGTGAGCAAATCCAAAACTTTTCACATACTGCTGGTCAAATCGCCAGTTATGAAAGCTATGTTCAGCTTTGTGAAGAGTTGTGTAAAAGAGCACCGATTGAGAATGCAAAAGCATTTTTATTAACCACAGGTGCAGAAACCGTAGAGAATGCGATCAAAATTGCGCGTGCAAAAACAGGTCGCCCAGGTGTTATCGCATTCCGTGGTGGTTGGCATGGCCGTACGCTATTAGCATTGGGATTAACTGGCAAAGTCATGCCATACAAAAAGAACTTTGGTCCAATGCCTGCGTCTATCTATCACGCTGCATTCCCATGCCCTGCTAATAAGATTACTGAAGAAGAGGCACTAGAAGATTTAAAAATGATCTTTAAATGTGACATCGACCCTTCAGAAGTGGCCGCAATGATTGTTGAACCAGTTCAGGGCGAGGGTGGTTTTCATCAGTTAACACCATCTTATGCTAAAAAGCTGCGTGAAATTTGTGATGAGCATGGCATTATGCTTATCTTTGATGAAGTACAGTGTGGCTTTGGTCGTACAGGGACATTATTTGCGACCGAACAACTCGGCGTTGAGCCAGATTTAATGACTTCTGCTAAAAGTTTGGCAGGTGGTTATCCTATCTCAGCCTTAATTGGTAAAGCAGACGTTATGGATGCAGCACAGCCAGGTGGCTTGGGTGGCACATATGCGGGTAGCCCATTGGGTACAACAGCTGCACTAAAAGTGCTTGAAGTCATTGATGAAGAGAACTTACTTGAGCGTAGTAAACACATTGGTGAAAAGATTGGTAACTTTTTAAAAGATTTAAATTTACCGCAAATCGCGAATATTCGTTACAAAGGCGCAATGCTTGCATTTGATTTAGTAGATGCAGATGGCAATCCAGATGCTGATGCAACCAATGCGTTAAAAGCCGCCGCGTTTGAAAAAGGACTGCTTTTAGCATCTTGCGGTATGTATTTTAACTCTATCCGCGTGATGGTACCGTTAACAGTCGAAGAAGAAATCCTAGATGAGGCTCTGGAAATTATTAAGTCTTGCCTATAATTGATTTGTTAGATTGTTTTTCTGGCGTAGGTAAAGGCTTTAATCCGCAGTTACCTACGCTTTTTTATTTTGTATAGTTAAGAGGGAACTTACATGTCAAATAAATTAAATAAGTCGTTAAATACCCTAGATATCGTTGCATTGGCATTTGGTGCAATGGTTGGTTGGGGCTGGGTTGTACTAGCAGGTAGTTGGGTGCAATCAGCAGGTGTGATGGGGGCAGTACTGGCATTTTTATTGGGTGGTATTGCCGTTATTATGATTGGGCTGACGTATGCTGAGCTAGCAGCCTCTATGCCAATTACTGGGGGTGAACATATTTATACCCACAGGGCAATGGGGACGCATATGTCATTTTTATGCTCATGGAGCATTTTGTTTGGTTATATCTCGGTTGTGGCATTTGAAGCTGTAGCCCTACCTACAGTGATTGAATATTTTATCCCCAATTATAACCAAGGGTTTATGTACAATGTAGCAGGGTGGGATGTTTATGCCACTTGGGTACTTGTTGGTATGGTTGGATCAATTGCCGTAACTTGGCTTAATATTGTTGGCTTGAAAGTAAGCGCATTGTTCCAAAAAATTGCAGTAACAGGTATTGCCATTGTTGGTATTATGCTGTTTATTGGTGCTTTATTATTTAATCCTGATGCCAGCTTTGCAAGCCTTAAAGCCCCTAGTTTTATTGATGGCACAGCAGGGATTATGACAGTTATTGTTATGGTGCCATTTATGTTTGTTGGGTTTGATGTAATTCCGCAAGCGGCAGAAGAGATTGATTTAACTCGCCCTAAAATAGCCATGTTTTTAATTATCTCATTGGTTATTGCTGTACTTTGGTACATGGGTATCGCTTGGAGTGTTGGGCAGACTTTAACGTTTGAACAGGCTCAAAATTCTTCTCTTGCAACGGCCGATGCAATGGCAAATGCGTGGAATGGTAAATGGGCGGGTAACTTACTTGTACTAGGCGGCGTTTTGGGTATTTTATCTAGCTGGAACTCATTTTTAGTGGGTGGTAGCCGCTTAATGTATGCCATGGCAAAAGGGCATATGCTCCCTAACTCTTTGGCAAAAGTACACCCAAAATACAATACACCCGTTTATGCGATTTTATTGATTGGTCTTTTGGCAACAATTGCCCCATTATTTGGTCGTAAAATGTTGGTTTGGATTGTTGATGCAGGTGGCTTTGGTATTGTTATTGCTTATACTTGTGTGGCATTAGCATTTTTAGTATTGCGTTTTAAAGAGCCAGATATGGTACGCCCGTTTGTGTTGCCAGCAGGTAAATTAATTGGTGTGATTACCTTAATTTTAAGCTTTGCTTTATTGTACATGTACTTGCCTGGTAGCCCAGCGGCGTTAGTGCCTGTTGAGTGGGCTATTTTTGCTGGTTGGATGGTACTTGGTTTAATATTGTATGTGATGGCATTAGCAAAAGCACCAGGTAAGTGTAAAGAGTTTATGGATGAAGAAATTAATGCGATTAAAGCAGAAAACCAGCAATGGCTTGCAGATCATGGATTACCTACCAGTAAGGCATTTGAACATAAGTAAGCTTATTTAACTTAAATAATTAATTACTGATACAAAGATTATTAATACAAAAAAAGGCACTCATATAATTATGAGTGCCTTTTTTAAGTATATAAATCAAAATAGCAAAGCGAATCAGCTTTTATCACGGATTAGTTTATAGTTTAAAAACTCACCAATACCCAGCTCACCCAACTCTCTACCAAAGCCAGAAATTTTAACACCACCAAAAGGGGTCTCTGCTTCGGAGGCAGAGTCAGCATTAACAGTTACCATACCAACTTCAAGTTTTTCAGACAAATAGTCAATCGTCTCTTGATTTGTGGTATGGATAGATGCTCCCAGCCCATAGGGGGCATCATTAGCAAGTGAAATTGCCTCATCTATTGTATTTACCTTATGCACGACCGCAACAGGTCCAAACAACTCTTGATGGTATACATCCATATCAGAGGTTACATCGGTAAGAACCATTGGATCAAACCAAGCGGTGTTATCACTATTATCAGCACGCATACCACCATCAACCAGTACAGTGGCGCCTTGCTGAATGGCTGAATCAACCTGCTTTTGTAGTCCTTTTGCGGCTAAGTTAGAAGATACAGGACCCATAAAAGTATCGTCAAGAAGTGGGTCGGCAGGCGTGATGGCTTTAACTGCTGGAATAAACTTATCCATAAAGGCATCATAAATATCTGCCATAATGATAAAGCGTTTGGCAGCATTGCAAGCCTGACCACAATTACCATAACGCCCACTGATGGCATATTTTACGGCATCTTCTAAATTTGCATCTGGCATCACAATATAGGGATCAGAACCTCCAAGTTCTAGAACTACTTTTTTAAGTGCAGCCCCAGCCGTTGCAGCAACTGATGCTCCCGCACGTTCAGACCCTGTTAAAGAAACTCCTTGAACTCGGCTGTCATTAATTATATCTGCTGATTGCTCAATACTTGCAAAAATATTGTTATATACGCCCTTTGGTACGCCAGCCGCCAATACAATTTCTTCAATGGCGAGTGCTGTTTTTGGGCACTGCTCGGCATGTTTTAAAATCATGGTGTTACCAGCCATGAGGTTAGGGGCTAAAAAACGCACGACTTGATAATGTGGATAGTTCCAGGGCATGATGCTATAAAGCACACCAAGTGGGCGTTTAATGATTTTTGCACTACCCTCATTTACTTCAATTGTATCGTCAGCCAGCATTTTTTCGGCATTATTGGCATAGTACTTGATAATGTGGGCAGCAAAGCTAACTTCACCCAAAGCGGCACGGATAGGCTTTCCCATTTCTTCAGTGACTATCTCGGCAAGTTTTTGCTTGTTTTGCTTGTAGCCATCAGCAATGGCTAATAATAGTTGTTTGCGTTCACTAAGCGTTGTATTCTTCCAGCTTTGATAAGCATTATGGGCAGATTCGATAGTACTTTGAACTTGCTCATTGGTTGCATTATCAAAGGTCTCTACAACTTGTCCGGTTGCGGGATTGGTTACTTGATATGGTCTCATTTTACTATCCTTTTTAGGATGGACTTGATGTTTTAAATATTAAAGTATGTTGACTTAATATGAATAAATACGCCAGTTAAATATAACACTTAACTGGCGTATATTAGATTCAAAGCATAATATGCCAATTAAGCCATTGTGCTACCTAGTATAACAAAGGTAATGACTGCTAAAACAGCACCAAATAAAGCATATGGGAACTGAGTGAAAGCATGTTGCATTGGTGTACAACCAGCACCTTGTGCTGCCAGTAGTGATGAATCACTAAAGAAACAGGCATGGCTACCAAATGAAGATGCAGAAAGTAAAGCACCAATCATAAGAGGCGTACTAACACCTAAGGTTGCCGCTACTGGGAATACGATTGGCATCGCAATAACGTATAGACCCCAACTAGAAGAAGTAGCAAATGTTAAAAATGCCATGACTGCAAAGATAACGGCAGGGAAGGTCGCTGCTGTCATGTGCGGTGCAATGGTTTCAATAATAAAGGTTGTCATTCCTAAATCGTCATTAATTGACTTTAGGAAGAAGCCACCCACAACTGTAGATAGAGGGTAAAGCATTACTTTAAAGCCTTTAAAGATACCTTCTACTTGATCTTCAAAATTTAAGATGCCCTGTGCCCAGTACAAAATAACCGTAACAAAACAGGTTAATAAAGCACCTTGTAATAGATCTACCTCAAAATAAATGGTAGAAGCAATTAACAACAACATAGGGAAGGCAAAGTTAAAGATGTTACGGCCAAATGACACTTCTTTTTTTGCTTTATGCTGGCTGACTAAGTCTTCGGCAGCTACACCATCAGGGATTGGTTGCCCTTGCTTAGCACGTGCTTCAGCTTTTTTCATTGGACCCCAGTCACCAAAAATACCAAAAGCAACTAAAAATACAATTAATAATGCAAACCAAGCATAAGCCATGTAAGGAATCGCACTAATATAAGTGAGCATGCCTGTGCCTTCTTCTGCAACCCCATTTTCTTCTAATAAACCAGAAAAGAAAACTGCCCAAGTAGAGATAGGTACAATAATACACATTGGAGCGGCGGTTGAGTCAACGATATAGGCAAGTTTTTCACGCGAAACTTGATAATAGTCGGTTAGTTTTTTAACCGAAGTAGAAACGGCAAGACAGTTTAAGTAATCATCAATAAAAATGATTAAACCTAAAATCGCTGTAGACACCATAGATTGACGGCGATTTTTGATAATCTTTTTCAAAAATTCACTAAAGCCATTTAAGCAACCACTCATTTCTAACAGTTGGATAAAACCACCCATTAAGCCACAAACTAGGATAATCCATACAATGGTTTCGTCACCCAAAACTTCAGAAATTTTTCCAGAAAAGGGGGATACCAAATCAAATGGATTTAGCATAACTAAACCAGCAACACAGCCAGCAATCATAGATTCAAATGGTCTTCTTGTAACAATTGCAGCTACTAAGACTAATAGGGTGGGTAGTAAAGAGTACATACCCCAGGGGGTATCGGCTTCGTGTGTTCTTGAAATAATTAAAAAGGCAATATAAACAGCGATGATAGCAGCTAACGAAAAGAAAGCCTTTGTATTAGAAAACATCGAGTTGACGTTTTGCTCAAGGTCTTTTTCACTCATGATCCTTTCTCCTTGTGAAATATAAAAAATTTTACAAATAAATATCCATGAAAATGCTTTAGTGCTCAAGTATGATACTTAAGCCGATAAGCAAAAATAGGTATGTGGTAGTAGCTTGAACATTTCCTTTTGAAAAATACTATCCTTGAAATATAATGCTCAAAAACTACCTTTTTGCAAAAAAAGTGTTAAAAATAATAAAACAAAAGTACCTAACAAATCAATAGGTAAATAGAAATAACTCTTAAGAAAATTACCAAGGTTATCAATCAGATAACCTTAGCTTAATTATATTTTTAATAAATATTAATAGTAGGGCTATTAGATACCAAATTTATCTTTAAAGCCATACCACCAAGAGCCAACGACAGAATATGGAACACGAAGTGCACGGCCACCAGGGAATGGAATCCAAGGAATTTGTGCAAATCTGTCAAACTCAGAAGTATCACCATTAATGGCATTTGCTAAGATTTGACCAAACAAATGCGTGCCAGTAACGCCGTGACCACTGTAGCCATGTGCAAAGAAAACACGCTCATGTAATTTGCCCATTTGTGGTACGCGAGAGAAAGATAACGCAAAGTTACCACTCCATGCGAATTCTGTTTTCACATCTTTTAAAACGGGAAATATTTTTTCCATGTTTGGGCGTATTTTGCCTTCAATGTCGGCAGGGTCAGTGCCACCATAAACGGTGCCACCTCCAAACAACATACGCTTATCAGCAGATAGACGATAGTAATCTAAAATGTATCGAATGTCTTCTACGCACAAGTCACTTGGAATCAGTTCATCAGCTAAGTCACCTAAAGGTTCGGTTGCAATGATTTGAGTAGAAACCGGCATTACACGGTCAGTGAGTTTTGGAATAACTTTGTTTAAGTAGGCGTTGCCGCAAATCACGGCTTTGTCGCATTTAACGCTGCCAAATTCGGTAATCACTAAAACATGGTCATCATGGTATTCGATATCTACTACCAATGTGTTCTCGTAAATTTTACCGCCATTTTTTTCAACCGCATCTGCTTCACCAAGGGCAAGGTTAAGTGGATGAATGTGTCCACCAGAATAGTCAAGCATGCCACCAACATAAGCATCGGTATTAATGTACTGTTTAACTTCGTCTTTACCAATGAGTTCACGGGTTTCAATGCCGTGACGTTTCCACAGTTCATGAGTTTCTTTTAACTCTTCCATGTGTTTGTTGGTAAGAGCAGCAAAAAAGTTTAATTTTTTTAAATCGCAGTTGATATCATAATCGGCTACAAAGCGACGGATAATATCACCACCGCGCATTACCACGCCACCAACATAGTCGGCAGTATCACGCCCGTAAGCACGCTCAATTTTTTGTAAGCTGGCGTTTAATCCATTAACGATTTGACCACCGTTTCTTCCAGAAGCACCCCAACCAATTTGAGCGCCTTCTAGCATGATAACATTGTGCCCAGCCTCAGTTAAATGTATCCCTGTTGATAAGCCACTAAAGCCACAACCCACAATACAAATTTCTGCTTGGATGTCTTCTTGTAACGCAGGACGCTCTGGTTTTGGGTTCGTACTAGCCGCATAATAACTATCAGGATATTGACCTTGTTCTGAATAGTGCGGTATATTACGTTTGTTATTGCTCATTGATACTACTCCTTACACGTCTTGTAAATAAGTTGAATATTCTAAATCAGTAACTTGGGTAGCGAAACGTTTTGCTTCTTGTTTTTTAACACTAATTAACAGTTCAACCATTTCTTCAGGGAACAAGTCGCTAACGACTTCGCTTTCTTCAAATTCTTTAATTGCTGATAACCAATCTAATGGCAAGTATTCAATATTATCTTCATCATAAGTTAGCTCGTTAATTGGTTCTGGTGGTGTGAGCTTGTTTTGTAAGCCATGCAACATACCAGCTAATACAGCGCTACAAACTAAATAAGGGTTGGCGTCTGCGCCTGATACACGGTGTTCGATACGGCGTGCTTTAAAGTCACCGCCAGGAATGCGGATAGCTGCTGTGCGGTTTTCATATCCCCAAGAGATATTATTAGGGGCAAGTGTACCTGGTGTATAACGACGATATGAATTGAAATGCGGTGCAAAAATTAGCGTGCAATCTGCCATAACATCCATTAAACCAGCGACAGCTTGTTGTAGTTTTTCTGAGCCTTTTTCGGTACCATCATCAAAAATGTTGTTGCCGTCTTTATCTAGCAAACTACAATGCACATGGAAACCGTTGCCAGATTGCTTGCCAAATGGTTTTGCCATAAAGGTGGCGGTAAAGCCATATTTAGCAGCGACTGATTTAAGTACTTGTTTGAAGATAATCGCATCGTCAGCAGCTTTTAATGGGTCATCAACGTGCAATAAGTTAATTTCAAATTGCCCACAACCATTTTCTGCCAGTGCCGCATCAACAGGGATGTCTAATTTTTTGCAGTGAGCATAGACATCATCTAAAAACTCATCAAACTGCAATAAATCATTAATACTTAAAATAGAAGTTTTGTTTAATCGTAGCCCTGTTTTTGGGTTGATTGGTGGTTTGGGTGATTTGCCTTCTTTATAATCGGTCAAATAAAACTCAAGCTCGGTTGCCATAACCGGCGTTAAACCAAGCTCTTTAAATTTGTTAGTAATGTTAGCAAGAACATGACGGGCATCGCCATAAAAAGGGGTTCCGTCTTCATTATAAAGCCAAACTGGTAGCATGGCAGAAGGTTGACTGGTGTTGATAAGCGGTAGCACGCCGCGTCCTGTTGGCATTGCCATAGCATCAATATCACCATTTGATTGAGAAGACTCAATAACATCTGCTCCCCAAATATCAACGCCTAAAATAGATAAAGGTAATCGAATGCCGTCATTTTCGGCTTTTTTAAGCTGTGCATAGGGGATTCGTTTACCACGCATAACGCCATTGATATCACCTGAGGCAATATACACAAATTTTGTTTTTTTATCTGTTGAAGGTTGATTTTTAGACTCGCTCATAAAGTGACTCCTCCTGAGTGTTATGAGTGCTGCCAACGTTGCTTCCTTTACTTCAGCAAATCATATTCATACTTTTTAAATATGATAGATAAAATTGACAGGCTTATTATGAATGTTAACTCGCTTTTACATCTGTGTTGTTTAATTAATCTAGAAAGATACCTTTACGTTTAAAAAGTAAGGTATACAACTATTTAAGTAACTAATATATTATTGAAAAATAAATATGTCAAATATTTAATTGTTTACAGTTTTTGTAAACTAAAAAAAACATTATTGGTTAAATATAAAAAATTAGAGTTATTTTTTTTACTTAATGATATTGCTATGCTATATTCAATATCATTAAGCAGTAGGTTTTATTTTGGCAAACTGATTGTTTTAAGTTTAATCAATTGTGAATCAAATCCGTTATGAAACTTCAATAAAGATTAAGGAAAATCAAAATGACAGAGATCATCAAACCGTTAATTGGTGTTATGTGTTGCCATAAAATGGTAGAAAACCAACCAGCACAAAGTGTGCACGCAAAATACATCAATTATGTTAATGATAATGGCGGCACACCTGTGTTGCTTCCGTCAGTTGTATCAGAACCTGATAACTTTGCTAGCATTGTAAAAGTATTAGATGGTTTACTGCTAACCGGCAGTTATAGTAATGTTGCGCCAGAGCGATATGGGGCTAACCATGAAGAAGACTATACAGATTTAGCACGAGATGGGCTAAGCTTTAAATTGCTGGATTTTGCTAAAAAACAAAAAATGCCTGTTCTTGCCATTTGTAGAGGTTTACAAGAGATGAACGTTGCCTTTGGTGGGAGTTTGCATCCAGACTATAGAGAAGTTGGCTGTTACACTGAGCCACATCTACCTGACAGTAGTTTGCCAATAAATGAGCAATACCAACCAGCACATGATATTATTATCGACGAAAACAGTCTTTTAGCTGGTTTTGGTAAAGCAAAATTTAAGGTTAATTCATTGCACAAACAGTGTATCAATAAGGTGGGTGAGGGTGTCGCTGTTATGGCAAAAGCCCCTGATGGTTTGGTTGAAGCAATTGAGTTAACCGACCACCCATATTTGGTTGGTGTGCAATGGCACCCAGAATTTAACTTTAGCCAAGATGAGCTATCTTTGTATTTGGTTAAGGAGTTTATCAACCATGCCCAGCGATATAAGCAAGGACACAATTAAAAAAGAAACGACTATTAAACAGTCACCTAACGTAGAACGCAGCACCAGTAATTCTGACACTTCAGAAGCTAGTGTTAAAGAAGATATTGGATCAAAAATTCATCAGTTACGGCTAGCTAAAGGCTATTCTCAGCGTAAGCTAGCCAGTCTTGCTGGGCTGACAAACACAGCCATTAGTGCCATTGAACGTAATAAAGTGAGCCCAGCAGTTAACACTCTAGATGCCATACTTAAGGTGCTTGAGTCAGATTTGCAAACTTTTTTTAGTAGTGATTGGAATAGCAAACAGTCTAAAAAAGTAGTCATTAAGCCTGATGATCTAATTGAGCTAAAAGATGTGGGGCGGGGTGTTTCTTTAAAAATGGTGCATAATAATTGCCCAAGTTTAAACTTAGGTTTTTTGATTGAAGAGTACCAACCAAATAGCAGTACAGAAGAACGAATCATTCATGAAGGTGAAGAAATCGGCACAGTCATTAGTGGTGAAATTGTAATGCGTTATAATGGGGTTTTGTATCATTTAAAATCGGGTGACAGTTATGTCATTGATACCAGCTTGCCACATACATTTATGAATCCAAGCGATGGCATTACGCGTATTATTAGTGCGCACAGTCCAGCAACTTATTAAGCTTTGCAATAATTTTTTGCTGATAAAGCATGTCATAAAAATGCTTTATCAGCAGTCAGCAGTTTTTATTAAATTTTGTTTCTTTTTAACAAAACTAAAACAGCCCCATTGCCCCCATCTTTTGGAGTGGCAGAACAAAATGCCAATACTTCTGGTATTTGACGTAGCCAACCATTCACACAAGTTTTTAAAACGGCATCTTCACCTTTGCCGTGTACAATTTTAACCACACTTTCACCATTTTGTTTGGCTTGCGTTAACAGTTGAATAACAGCCTCACGTGCTTGCTCAATGGTACAGCCATGGATATCGACCGCATCATACCAACGTAGTTTACCTTGCTTAAGTTGGTTAAAAATTTTGTTTTGTAAGGTTTGGCTTTTATAACTTAAATAGGCATCGCCAGATACAGGGTTGAGTAGTGCTTGCATATCAGATAATCCAGAGATGTTGTTATCTGTTTCGCTCCCTTGTGCGGCCGCACGCTTAGAAAGTATGGTTGCATCTGGTTTATCTTTTTTTGGCTTGTTGGTTGGTGAGATTTGGTTTTTATCTTCAAGTGGTTTTACGCCAGCCATGGCTTGCATAAACAGCACTTTATCATCATCAATATGTTTACTATCAAATTGTTTAACGGTTTTTTTAACCTGTTTTTTTGTGGGTAGGCTAACGGGTTCGGTTGGTTTGCTATCCGCATTTTGTGTATTGGCGTCACGACCACTAGTGCCAAGTTGACTTTTTAATGCTTTAAGTTCATCTTGCATTTGTTTAGAAAATAGATTGTTTGACATATTGTATTGATATCCAGTTTGATTTTATGCGGTTATTTTAACAGAAATTTATTTTGCCAATCCATGCGCGTGTAAAAAGTTATTTAATAGGCGAAAGCCTTCTTCACTTAAAATTGACTCTGGATGAAACTGTACGCCTTCAACATTAAACTGACGGTGGCGTATGCCCATTACTTCTTCTATTCGTCCATCTATTTCAGTCCAAGCGGTCATTTCAAGGCATTCTGCCAGTTTACTCTTATCGATTACCAATGAGTGGTATCTTGTTGCCTTAAATGGGGTAGCTAGGTTTTTAAAAACACCAGAGCTGTTATGATAAATGTTAGATACGCGTCCATGCATGATTTGTTTGGCGTTAATAATGTCACAACCAAAAGCTTGCCCAATGGCTTGATGCCCCAAACATATGCCTAAAATAGGCAAACTAGTACAAAAATGGTTAATGACTTCTAAAGATATGCCTGCTTGTGCTGGTGTACAAGGTCCAGGACCAATGACAATGGCATCAGGAGAAAGGGCTTCAATGGTGCTTATGTCTATTTCGTCATTTTTATAAACACTAACGTCTTGTTTTAATTGTTTAAAATATTGTACCAAGTTGTAGGTAAAACTATCGTAGTTGTCGATAAACAGTAGCATGTAAGTTAAATATCTTAATGAGTGATGGATAAAAGGATAAATTTTAGCCGCTATTATATCTTATAACGCAAGTTGGGTTTTTATCAAAATGATGTAATCTGATTAATTGATAACCAGACTAACAAGTGATATGCACCAATATAGAGCATAAAAATAAAAACCATTTATTTTGGTGCATTTAAATAATATTAGATTTTAATTTAAACATTATTTTTTATAAAAAATACTATAAAATTCAATAGTTAACCTGACATTCTTTAAAGTTGGCACACTTTTTGCATTAAAATAATATGTAAGTAATGGTAAGAAAAAACAGTCGTTTAAATTTTTCTGTTAATTTTATTGTTGTTAACATATACTAATTCAGTAAAGCAAAATATCGTGTGTAAGTTGTTATTTTACTTAAAACTGATTATCACAGATAACACAAGTTGACTTAAGGAGATAAAACCATGTCAAACAAATTATTAGATCTTATCGCATCATCTGAAGCTAAGTGGGTAGACTTCCGCTTTACAGATACACGTGGTAAAGAACAACATATCAGCTATCCAGCTGATAGTATTGATGAAGATGTACTAGAAGACGGTAAAATGTTTGATGGTTCATCAATCTCTGGTTGGAAGGGTATTGAAGCTTCTGACATGATTTTACGTCCAGATCCAGAAACTGCGTTTGTTGACCCATTCTTTGAGTCACCAACTGTTGTAGTAACTTGTGACATTATCGAGCCATCAACTTTACAAGGTTACGAGCGTGACCCACGTTCAATCGCTCGCCGTGCCGAAGAGTACTTAAAATCAACAGGCATTGGTGACACAGCA